>CAYMSH010000210.1:0-11057 GCA_964392945.1 uncultured Planctomycetaceae bacterium
CCGTGCCCGCAATTATTCACGGTCGCAAATGAAAGTTTTTCAACGGACTGCTAGGCCTGCCTGATCGGAATCTTCCGCGGCGGGATCGAGCTATTGTCGATGCGGAGAGTCAGGATGCCTGGTTTGGGATTCTCGCCAGCCGGTAAGTCCAGGTGGACCGCCAGCCACTTGTCGCCCGGTCCGATCTTGACCTTTCGCCGGAGCTTTAACGCTTGTCGGTCAGCACGCAGCATTGTCCGAAATCCGGGCAAGGCGCCGGACTTGTCGGATTTGTCCAAGTGACCTGTCCAGACGCCGACTTCGGAACGATCGGATTGGAATGACCAGCCGGACCGGCCGGTCAGTGCGGTTCCGATACGCCGCCTGACCTGCTGGCGAAGTCCGGCTGGCGACAGTTCGAGCACCGGGTCGAGCCAGTCGAGCTTGTCACGAATGTTCAACGGCTCGGCTCCGGAAGCGGATTCGCGATTGGCCGGATCGGCCTGGAGGACGAGCAGCTGCGGGCCGTCTGAGGGGAGCTTTACGGTTACCGCACCGGTGTCCACGGTTTTCTGCGAGCCGATAAGCAAAGGGCTTTCGTAAACCGGGCGATTCTGGACGGATCCGACGAAAACTCGAGCTCGAGCGCAGCCGCCTGAGCCTGCGACCTGGTCCAGTCCGACTCGTGATCTAAACGCAGTTGCGAATTTCGGAAGAGCGAAACGCAATTCGCTGTACGCGTGGACGGCGAATCCCCAGGCATAGTCCTCCGAGCCGCTGCGGAGCGGGCCTCCGGTGAAACTGCGGTTGGTGTAGCGCCGCAGGAACGGGGGGCTAACCGTTGCGGCCGGCCGAATGCGGCACAAAGGAACGTTTTGCGGGGCGAAGGACCATCGCATTCGGATATCGCGCAGGCGAATCGACAACGGATCGAGGCTCCATACCGGTTGGATTACGTGGGTCCAGGAGTCGGCCGAGCCCTTGCGGACCGATTCGATCTGCGTCTTCATCGACTCGATAATCGCACGCAGTTTACCCCAGGCCGCTGTTTCGGCTTCGAGCGAACGCCTGGGCTGGACAAGCGCATCGGATAGTTGTTTAGAACGCTGCTTGAGTTCTTGAGTTTTCGATGCGATCAATCGCTCAAGCTGCTTCTGTTTTTGCGTTCGGCGCTGATTCAGTTTTCTTTGTCGATCTTTAAGGGATTGCTCATGAATCTTTCGCAATTTGGCCTGTTCAGTGTTGAACGCTTCAACTATAGCGGCGTGTTCTTCTTCCGGCGATCCGGTAAGCGATTCCAGGGCGGCCAGTTCGGCGGCGTCGAGCTTCTGCGTGAATTTAGCGTCAAGCTCGGCCAGTTCAGCAGCATCGGTTTTCTGTTGGGCTTTCATGCTGTCGCGCATATCGGCTGCTGACTTATCATGCGATTGTTGGGCTGCCTTGATCAGCTTCTGCGATTCGGCGAGCCGGGCGGCGTGTTGCGCGCGGGACTGCTTGAGTTTCTCACCAGCGGCGTTGTATTTGGCCTCCAGGTCGGAAAGCCGCCGGCTCAGCTCGTTGGCGTGATTCTCTGCGGCCTGCTGTCGCGCGGGAGTTTCATATGGCAATGTGCTGAGTCGCAACATACTTGCAGTTGCGATCAGGCCGTCGGCCGTTTCGACCCGCAATATCCGTGATCTGCAAGCGGGGCTGAGAACCGCAAGCTCTCTGTAATAGGCGAGCCACGGATCGATATGCGGCAGGTGAATTTCCTGGATGTCGGCCAGCTTCACGTTCAGGGCTCCGCTCTTGAGGAGGATAGCCACTGACTCCGAGCCCCAGCGAAGGCTGGAAAATCCGACTTTGCGATTGTCTTGATAGTAGAGCGTTCCGGGGCGCAGGCGCCGGCGTGCGGGGAGCTTGAAGACTACTCGCCGGATTCGTCCCGGAAGGATCCGCAGGGGTCTGGCGCGCTGGTCGGTCGGCTTGACCAGCAGATGCGCCGCTACGCGCGCCCCGTCGCCTTCGTCGGCTCCGACAATGCGGCCGACGAGTCGATCCCCGCCGACAAACTCGATGTAACCGGGTCCGTACCGGCCGGGTCTCCACGGTTCTATCCTTCGGGCTCGGAGCCATCGCAGCCGGCGTTTGGGGTCTTGCAGCGGCGTGTTGTCCAGCCGCGGCGATACTGGTTGAGCTCCCCAGCCCGACAGCTTGTCGCCATAGGCGCGCGAGCCGTCTACGAACGCCGCTTCGTACGGCATTTCGCCTGCGGCGTCGATAGTTTGCATCGCGGAGATGCAAGCCAGCAACGCCGCGGCGAGGCGCACGGATTTCGGGAAGCTCAAGCTTGTCATCGTGGGGTCTGACCCCGTATCAGGCGATCGGCTCGGGCATTTGTGCGTTGTTGTCCTTGAGCCAGGCCTCGAGGTCGGCTTTCATCTGTGCGGCGATTTCGGGCTTCTTGTCGGCGATGTTCGTCTTCTCGGAGATGTCCTTCGACAGATCGTACAGTTCCACCGAGTCGTCGAGATACCACTTGATCAGCTTGTACTTACCCTGGCGGATCGCGCCGCCCAGGCGGTTGGACCGGTGGAACGCGTAGTTGGGGTAGTGGAAATGGATCGCCTTTCGCTTGAGCGAGCCTTTCTGGGTCATGATCGGCGTGATGTCCTCGCCGTCGATGATCTGGCCTTTCTGCGGCGCCAGGCCGGCGGCGCGCAGCAGCGTCGGGTAGAAGTCGGTGCTGATGATCGGCGTGTCGCAGGTCTTGCCCGCCGGCACGACGCCGGGCCAGCGAATGATCGTTGGCACGCGTATTCCGCCTTCGTAAAGGTGACCCTTGTCCAGTCGCAGCGGGCGGATGTCGCCGACTCCGCCGTAGGCGCCGTTGTCGGATGTGAAGATCACCAGCGTCTCATCGCGGAGGCCGAGTTCATCGAGCTTGGCGAAAAGGCGTCCCATCGCCGTATCCATCGCTTCGAGCATCGCGGCGTACCTGGCGTCTTTTATGCCCGGTCCCACGCGGGATTTGTACTTCTCGACGAGTTTCTCAGGCGCCTCCATCGGCCAGTGGACCGTGTAGTTCCACAGTGACAGGAAGAACGGTTTGTCGGTCTTGCTGGTTGCGGTTATGAAGCTCATCGCCTCGTCGCACAGGCGGTCTGGCAGGTACTCGCCGGTCTTTCGCGGCTTGAGGTTGTAAATGCGGTAGGGGTCCCAGAACGTCGGCGGGCCGCCGTAGCAGCAACCGCCGATATTGATGTCGAAGCCCTGGTTCTCGGGATTGAAGCGATCGTCGCCGCGTCCCTGGTCGTTGCCTTTGCGTTTTCCGCTGAGGTGCCATTTGCCCATAAACGCCGTGGCGTAACCGGCGGCTTTCAGACGTTCGGCGATGGTGACTTTCTCAAGCGGCAGCACGTTGATCATTTTCGCCGGCTTGAGCTTGGCATTCTTCGGAATGAAGCGGGCCTGGTCGGGGATATGGTTGGTGATCATCAGGCGCGCCGGCGACTGGCCGGACATTATCGACGCGCGTGTCGGGGAGCAGACCGGGGCGGCCGAATACGCGTCGGTGAATCGCATCCCTTCTGTGGCGAGTTTGTCGATATGGGGCGTATCGAGGTTCTTGTTGCCCTGGCAGTGCAGGTCCATCCAGCCCATGTCGTCGATCATGATAAGAACGATGTTGGGTTTCTTGCCGGATTTGCCGGCTACCCCGCTCGCCGAAGTCGAGATCGCCTGTTTGCAGCCGGGCATTGAAATCGCGGCCGCGGCGCCGATTGCTACTGTTTTGAGGAAGTCGCGTCTGTTGTGTCGCTGCATGGAAGCTCCTGGCGCTATTTAGGTTTATACTGCGGATTGGGCTTGGTCAATTTTGCTCCGACGGATTTTAACCACTCAGTCAACTTGGCGTCCAGTTCGGAGACTTTTTTCGGCATGTCCGCGGCTCGATCGTTCTTCTCCGACAGGTCGTCTTTCAGGTTATACAACTCCCGCTTACCGCTCTCGTAGCGGCGGATGAGTTTCCAGTCGCCGTCGCGGATGATGCTGTACGGTTTGATCCGCGTCCCCCACCAGTAGTGCGGGAAATGCCAATAGAGCGTATTTCGCTCAAGACCGCCGGTCTGCTTCAGCAGGGGCGCCAGGTCAAGTCCGTCTATAGTCTTGTCGGGCAATTTGGCGCCTGTGGCTCCTGCGATAGTCGGCAGCAGGTCGACGCTGCATACTGGCGTGTCGCATACCGATCCGGGCTTGACGCATCCGGGCCAGCGGATGATGAACGGTTCGCGAATCCCGCCTTCGTATGCGTAACCTTTGCCTTTTCGCAGCGGTGCGTTGTCCGTGGCCGGGAAGTGCACCGCGCCGCCATTGTCGGATGTGAAGATGAAGACCGTGTCGTCGGTGAGTTTGTGTTTGTCCAGAGTCGCCATGATCTTGCCGACTGCCTGGTCAACGCTTTCGACCATTGCAGCGTAGACCGGGTTCTTCTGGTTGGTGGTCTTGCGGGCCTTGTACTTGGCGATGAGCTCCTTCTTGGCCTGTATTGGCGAGTGGACCGCGTAGTGGGCCATGTACAGGAAGAACGGTTTGGCGTGATGCTTGTCGATAAACTCCACCGCGTGCTCGGCCTCGCGATCGGTGAGATACTCGCCTTTCTTCCGCGGCGGGAACGTTGCGATCCCGGCGGTCTTGCCGTTTCGCGAATACGGGTCGAAGAAGCTCGGCGGCGCCCCGATCTTGCATCCGCCGAAGTTGTAATCGAATCCCTGCTGGTCGGGATGCCATCCGGGCGGGCCCAGGTGCCATTTGCCGACGTGACAGGAAACGTATCCCAGCGGTTTGAGCATTTCCGGGATCGTGATCTCGTCGTGCTCGAGCCAGAATTTGCATGTTGGCGTCAGGAGCTTTCGATTCCGATGCGGATCGTAGCCGCCGGGGTTCTTGCCGACTTTGGCGGCCGCTACTGCGCGGCGATCGTGATGGTGTATCCAGTCGGTAACGCCGACTCTGGCGGGATATCGTCCGGTCATGACAGACGCTCGGGTCGGGCTGCAGACCGCACAGGCGGCGTAACCCTGGGTGAACTTCATCCCGCCGCGGCAGAGTCGATCGATGTTCGGCGTCTGGTAATATTTGCTGCCGAAGCATCCGACGTCAGTCCAGCCCATGTCGTCGACCAGCACGAGCACCACGTTGGGTTTGCGTTTGGACGGTGCGGCCTGCGAAATCGCCTGCGGCAGCACGGTCGCCGCGGCTCCGAGGCTCAGGGCTTTGAGGAAGTCACGTCTTTGCATTTGGTTCTCCTGGCATGTTGTTGTCCATTGTGACCGCTGGTCGGCGGTGTGGCAATGATGAATCCTGTCTTGCCGCCGGTGCGGCTTGCTGTACAATTGTGGGACAAGGCTGATAAGGCCCGAGGAAATGCACATGAACACTACGAAGACCATAAGCCGGCGAGGGTTCCTCCATGGCGCCGGAATCTTGGCGTTGACAGGCGTGTTGGGCCGATCGGCCAGGGCGGCCTCGAAACCCGACAAACCCAATATCCTGCTGTTGCTGGCCGACGACTGGTCCTGGCCGCACGCGGGCATGCTTGGCGATCCGGTAGTCAAGACGCCGAACTTCGACCGCATTGCGAGACAGGGCGTCTTGTTCAAAAACGCGTTTGTGACCGCCCCGTCTTGCACACCGTCGCGAGCGGCGATTTGCACCGGGCAGTATCACTGGCGTCTTAAAGGCGCGGTGAATCTGGGCGGGTCGCTGCCAAAAGAGGCCGTCACTTACCAGGACCTCCTGATCAAGGCGGGATATCACGTCGGCTTTTCGGGCAAGGGTGTCGGGCCGTCAAACAATACGCATCGTCAGAGCAGACCGTGCGGGCGACGGTTCAGGGGTTTCAGCGAGTTCATGAAGGCCCGCCCCAAAGGGGCTCGATTCGCATACTGGCTCGGCAGCGGTCGGCCTCATCGGCCTTACAAACTCGGCGAAGGCAAGACCCGTGGTATGGATCCCGGAGAAGTCCGCGTCCCGCAGTGTCTGCCGGACAGCCCCGAGGTCCGCTCCGACATCTGCGACTATTACGCCGCGATTCAGCATTTCGACACCGCCTGCGGGCGGATTCTGGATCATCTCAAAGAATCCGGCGAGTTGGACAATACGCTGATCGTCGTGACATCCGACAACGGCATGCCGTTCCCTCGCTGCAAGGCCACCCTCTACGACGACGGGACTCGCGTGCCGCTTGCTGTTCGATGGCCCGCAGTCGTCAAGCCGGGTCGAAAGGTCGATGACTTCGTAACGCTCTGCGATCTGGCTCCGACGTTTCTCGCCGCGGCCGGGATCGATGTTCCCAAAGCCGCAACCGGCCGGAATCTCATGGGGATTCTGAAGAACACTCGTAGCGGACAGATCGAGAAGGATCGCCAGGCCGTACTGCTGGGAATGGAGCGTCACTGCTATTCGAATCCGTGCAGGGCTCTGCGAACCGCCGATTTCCTCTATATCCGAAATTGCGCCCCGAAGAAGTGGCCTACGGGCCAGGGGAAGTGGCCTTCTGAGGACAGGGATTTCTCGTTCAATATCGATCCCTCGCCCAGCAAGAAATTTCTTGTCAAACATCGCGACAAAGCGACGGTTCAACCGTTCTACCAATTGGCGTTCGGCGTCAGGCCCGACGAGGAGCTTTACGACCTCAAGAAGGATCCCGGACAGGTGCTGAATGTTGCGTACAAACTGGAATATGCCGAAGCTAAACGCCGCCTGGCTTGGATATTGCTGGACGAACTCAAAGCCAGTGACGATCCGAGAGTGAACGGAAAGGGCGCCGAATTCAACAAGTATCGCTCGCGTTGAGTCGGTGGAGTTCTGGAAAAAGCATCGTCAAACGTGTACCCTGTTGTTACGCATTCCGGAGGTTCCGGATGAATATTACGAAGGTGAGAAACGAAATGAATATGCATTGTGTATCGAAAGCTGTTTTGGGTCTGATGGTTGCTGTTTTGCTTTCCGCGCCGGCCGCGATTGCCGCCGACGCCTGGACCGGACCGGCGCCGTCGGGCGCTGCGTATCCCGCCGGAGAGGCCGATCGGCGATTCAAGGCCCTGTCGGCCGATATCAAGCAGCGAGCGAAGATCAAGAGCTTCGGAGTACAGATATACTCCAAGGACGCAACGATACTCGACAGCGATCGGGACCCACTTGACGTTATCCTGCGCCGCAGCGCGGTATTGCTTGCCGATATCGCCGCGATGCCCAAAGCCCCAAAACTCGACGCGATGAAAACCGAGTTGGCGAGCCTGAAGGCTTCTGCCGCCAAGATCGACCCGAAAAAAGACGCAGCCGCCCGGCGTGCGATTTTTGACAAGGTCTGCACGCTCCGCAGGAAGATTGCGTTTTCGAACCCGCTGCTGGACTTCAACGAACTGCTGATCCTGAAGCGGAAGATGCCCGGCTACAATCACATGTGCGATCAGTATTACGGCTTGGCCCAAACACCCGGCGGCGGGCTCTACGTTCTCAGCGATCCGTTCGGCTCCAAGCCGAAGATTCGCAGCCTGCTGGAAAAATCGGTAGTTGAAACCGGGCGTTTGAAAGGCACAAAGCTTTCGGGCGGACCCAATAAGACCTGGAAAGTTCGCTACAACGGTATGGGCGGCGCCAGCGGCGACGCGACTGAAGGCGGATCGTTCCTCTCACCGGACATCTCGTTTGACGGGAAGACCATCGCGTTTGCCTACGTCGAGCTTACCGGCGAGCAGACCCACGATTTCCACACTGACCCGACTAAGGGCCACTGGACCAAGGGACGTGCGTATCATGTGTTCACCGTCGGAGCCGACGGAAAGAACCTCAAGATGCTCACCGACGGAACGTTCAATGATTTCGACCCGTGCTTCATGCCGTCGGGTCGCATTGCGTTTATCAGCGAGCGGCGGGGCGGATACCTCCGCTGCGGGCGAGTCTGCCCGACGTACACTCTTTATGACATGAATGCTGACGGCAGCCAGATCAAGTGCCTGTCGTTCCACGAGACCAACGAATGGCACCCCAGTGTTAATAACGACGGGATGATAGTCTGGACGCGATGGGACTATGTGGACCGTCATGGCGTAACAGCCCATATGCCCTGGATAACCACTCCCGACGGACGCGATCCGCGGGCGGTCCACGGCAACTATTCGGTCAGGAAGAGTCGTCCGGACATGGAAGTTGACGTTCGCGCGATTCCCGGTTCCCACAAATACGTCGCCATCGCGGCCGGGCACCACCGCCACTCGGTGGGCTCGATAGTGATTGTTGACCCGCGGGCCGAAGACGATGACGCGATGGGGCCGGTCAAACGAATGACCCCGGAAGTGGGTTTCCCCGAGACACAAGGCGGTAAGCATGTTTACGGTCAGCCATGGCCTTTGAACGAGAACTACTATATTTGCGCCTACGAGCCGACCGCGGGGCGTCCGTCCGGCACGGCTTACGGTATCTATCTCGTCGATACGTTTGGCAACAAGGATCTGATTTACCGTGATCCGGCGATCGCCTGCCAGAACCCGATGCCGATAAAGGCCCGCACCAAGCCGCCTGTTATTCCGGAAATGTCCAATCGCCTTACCGCCAACCCGAGCAAGACCGCCACTATCGGCGTGGTCAACTGTTATAACACGCGCACGCCGCTGCCGAAGGGCTCGAAGATCAAATCACTGCGAGTGTTCCAGGTGTTCCCGTTGTCAGTGGCCTCGGCGCGAGTTACTCACTCGACCGGCTGCCAGGTGCCCCAGGCGACGGACTCGATCAACCTCACTCGCGCGGTTTTGGGAACCGTTCCGGTAGAGTCGGACGGAAGCGCACACTTTACGGTTCCCGTCGGCAAGGAGCTGTTCTTCCAGGTGCTCGACGAAAAAGGGCTTGCGATAACCTCGATGCGATCGGGCACGCACTTCCAGCCCGGCGAGCGAACGGTATGCCAGGGCTGCCACGAGCCGAAATACGGCGTGGCCACCTCGCCCTCGAAGAAAGTTACGATGGCGATGAAGCGGGCTCCTTCAGTTCTCAAGCCCGAGGCCGACGGGACCAACCCGATGAGCTATCCGCGCCTGATCCAGCCCGTTCTCGACAAGCATTGCGTAAAGTGCCACGAGAAGAACAAGGACAACAAGGATCTGAAGGTCCGTCCGCCCTCGCTGAGTTCCGAGATCGTGCGAACCAAACGCGGCAGCTACATGAACCCCAGGACCCTGTACTTCGTGTCGTATCTGAGCCTGGCGCCGAAGTACGGTTTCTACAACTACGGCGGAAAGAACTGGTCCGATCCCAAATGGTATCGCACTACTCCCGGCGAGTTCGGGGCCAAGGCTTCACCGCTGTACCAGATGCTGAGCAAGGGACACAACAAGGTTAAGCTTTCGCCCGAAGAGATGCGGCGGATAACCGTCTGGCTGGACGCGTGCTCACCGTTCTACGGCGTGTACGAGAAGGAAGGCGGCGAGGCCCAGCGTCGCGGTGAGATCGCCAGGCCGACGCTCGAATAAACGAGGTGAACATGTCCAAACGAATTGCGTTGACGATGCTTGTCGTCGTCGGTGTCTGTCGTTCTGCGACGGCGGAATTCCCCCTGACGGCGAAACCCGAGGTCGTCGAGGCGTGGAAGGACATGCGATTCGGTATGTTCCTGTGCTGGGGACCTGTGACGCTGACCGGCAAGGAGATCGGCTGGTCGCGCGGGGCTCCGGCCTGGGGGCGCCGCAAGGGCGTTCGCGGCGGAAAGGGCGCCACGCCGGCGGCGGTCTACGACAAGCTATACACAAAGTGGAAGCCCGACAAGTTCAACGCCGAGTCGTGGGTCAAGATCGCAAAAGACGCAGGTCAAAAATACCTGATCTTCCTGGTCAAGCACCACGACGGATTCTGCCTGTACGATACGAAGTTGACGGACTACAAATCCACGGGCGCCAAGTCGGCGTGGAAGGTTGACGCGATGAAGCACGTCGCCGATGCATGTCACAAGCACGATCTTAAGCTGATAATCTACTACTCCCAGCCGGACTGGTATCATCCGGACTACCGCGGCGAGAACCACGCACGCTACATCAAGTACTTCCACGGACAGGTCCGCGAACTGCTGACGGGCTACGGGAAGATCGACGGCTTATGGTTCGATCTGGGCGGAAGGGAATCCGACTGGGACACAAAGAAGCTGTTTGCGATGGCCCGAAAGCTCCAGCCGCACCTGATCATCAACAACCGCTGCGGGCTTCGGGGCGACTTCGACACGCCCGAGCAGCACGTCGGACGGGTCAACACAAAACGCCCCTGGGAAAGCTGCATCACCCTCGGCACGCAGTGGTCCTGGAAGCCCAACGATAAACTCAAACCTTACACCGACGGGCTTCGGATGCTGATACTCTGCGCTGTTGGCGACGGGAACCTGGCGCTGAACACCAATCCGATGCCGGATGGTCGCATCGAGCCGCGACAAGCCGCCAGCTTCGCCAAGATCGGTAAGTGGATGAGAAAATACGGTGAGTCGATTTATGGTACGCGCGGCGGACCGTTCATCTCGCCGGATCGCAACGCCCGCAGATTCAACTCGGCGCGCGACGGGTTCAAGCTTCCATCCGGACGCTGGTGGGGCGGTTCGACTCACAAGGGCAAGACGGTTTATCTGCACATTCTCCGCTGGCCGGACGATTCGATTACCCTCCCGCCGATCGATCGGAAGATCGTTTCGCACTCCGTGCTGACCGGCGGCAAGGCGCTCGTTAAGCAGAGCGCCGACGGCATCACCGTAAGCGTAGCAGAAGAAGATCGCGACAAACTCGATACGATAGTCAAATTTGAACTCGACGGTCCGGCGTCGGGCGTGAAACCGGGCCGCCTGGCGTCGCAGTCGCTGGCTTATGACTGCAAGGCGTCGGCTTCAGGCGTCTGGCCGAATCCGCACCTCCCGGCCGCGCTGGCGTTTGACGATGACATGTCAACGCGCTGGGGCGGCGCCCCGGACAGCAGGTCCGGATGGCTGAGTGTTGATCTCGGGGCCGAGAAGACGTTCGGACGCGCGTTTATCAGCGAGGCGTACGCTCGGGTCGAGAAGTTTGAACTGG
>CAYMSH010000211.1:0-11054 GCA_964392945.1 uncultured Planctomycetaceae bacterium
GACGAGGGATTCGAGACGGCCAAGGGCCTGATGGAACCGACCATCCGCAGCACGTCCGTGCCCATGATCTCGCAGGTCTTGTAGTGGGCTTCCATGTCTGAGATCGCCGCGACATTCTCCCCGCCCTCGAGCCCGGCGGGATGACCCCACGCCACGATGCATTCCAGCGAACCGGAGTCCATAATCTCCCGCAGCCCTTTCAGGTAATCTTCATCCTCGGACTCAAAGAAGCAGGTCTCCCACGAGACGCCGGCCGCTCCGAGCTTGATCGCCCGATTGAGAAACTCGGCGCAGGTGATCCGCTCGCCGGGGTCGGCCTGGTTGTCGTAGACCTCCCCGAAGTACCGATGGAAACAATAACTGTCGATCCCTATCTTCATGTTGTGTCCTTTCTCTGGCGGTTCATTTGGGCCTCGCGGCGCCGAAACCAATATAGCGTGCCGAGCATTGACGCACAATCTGCAATACCCGCCCGGCCAAACACGGCAGTCTCTTTTCCGCTTGTCACAGGGAGATTCAGGCTCTATAAACGATGGCAAGTGGTTATGAAAAAGTGGGCGTCGGCGCGTTTGACAGGGAAATCGGCCCAGAAGCATATTGGGACCCCGGGCCAGCGATCGTTAATCATAACAAGTTGCCATGTAAGGGAAGGCTGGAAGGATATGCAGGATCTTACCGAAAGCGAAATTCAGGTCGCGCCGAACCTGGCTGGGCAACTTGACAAGAGAGCGAAACGTTAGAACACACGAAAGGAAGAACGATGGCGATGGATCGAACTCAGATGGCGCGGTGCGGGTCGTATTGCGGCGATTGTACTTGGAAAGAAAAGACGGGGTGCAAAGGTTGTCAGGCCTCTGAGGGGAATATGTTCTACGGCGAGTGTGCTGTGGCCAAGTGCGCTATCTCGAAGAATCTCGAACACTGCGGGCTCTGTCCCGATCTGCCGTGCCAGACGCTGCAGGCGGCGTTTGATAATCCAGAACACGGAGACAAAGGCGAAAGGCTGTCGAACCTTCAGGCCTGGGCCAGAGGGGAAGATACGTATACAAAGGTGTTTTGAGAGAGTCTCAGAGAACTACCGGCCGCTCGCCCTTGATTTGATATTAACGAATCCCAGCTTCGCCAGGCCGTTTTGAACGTGTTTGTTCTTGTGGAAGAGTTTCCACATCAGTTGCGTTGAGTAGTTCTCGAGCATCATCGCGACTATGCCCTTGTCGATGTCGAGATACGTTTTGGCGACCCACGGTTTGTCGCCGCTGGCCTTGGTGTGATAGCTGTATGCGTCCAGCAAACCGTATTTGCCGACCAGGCCCGGGATCGTGTACATGTGCTTCATCGCCGCGATCGACTCTTTCGGCGTGAACACGATGAACCCGGCCGATCCGTACGGCGCTACGGTCCCGTCCATCAACAGAACGCTGGTATCCGCCCCGGCACCGGCCGGCAGCGAACCGTACTTGCCGCTGTAAAACGTTGTCGGGCTTATGCACGCCGACATGCCCCAAGAATTGGCGCCGAGCCCTTTGATCTTGCCGGACATGTCGATGGCGAACCGCCTGGCGGCGATCGCGGCGCGGCGGGAGTTGTCGAACCAATTGCGTCCCTTGCGATCGATCCGGTTGCGGTAATCGACGAAACAGTGGGTCCACTGGTAAGTAAACGCCGCGCCCGTGGTGCAGTAGATGAACTTCTCGCCCTTGTAGGCGCCTTTGTACGTGATCATCTTGTAGTAGGAATCGGCTCCGACGGCGAATTTCGGGTTCGGAGCCCCGGCGCCGAGCACGTACATGATCATGTGCTCGGAATACGCGGCCCAGTGGCCGAAGAATCCCTGCTTGTCGACTTTCGTTCCCTTAGGCACATCCTCGGGATAGCACGCCAGATAGAAATGTTTCTTATCGGGATCCGAGAACCATTTCCAGTCGGTGCGCCCGTATAATTCGCCTGCCAGTTTCCTGACCTCGCCGCCGAAGTATTCCCCGGCGATAAGCGCCCCGGCGATCATGGTGGCCGTGCCGGCGTTGGTGACTTCTACGCCCTTGGCGTCATTCCAGCCGCGCAGCCCGGTCTTGCGGTCGATGAAGTGATAGTTGAACCCACGAAAATGCTTCAGGCCCTTGATCGATTTCAGCGCCGCGACGATTCGCTTGTATCCCTGGTCAAACGTGATCCAGCCGCGATCGACGCCGATAACTATCGCAGCGAAGTAGAAGCCCTGGCCTTCTATGTTCAGCGGATGCAGAGCGTTGGTCCCGACACCGTTTCCGTTGACCATCGCGTAAGTCGGCAGCGATGAGTCCGTGACGGCCTCGTTCCAGAAAAAGTCAAAGCACCCCTTAAGCTCACGCTGCAGAACGGGCCCAAGCTTGTGCCCCTCGCCTGACACAGGATACGCCAGCGACTTGCCGTCGCCTTTTTTCCAAGCATCGGCCGGCCTGGTCCCCTGGCCGGAGCATAGCCCCGCGGCCAGACCGCAGATAACAATAAACGGCATCGCATATTTCATACAACTTCACTCAATCCAATGTTCGCTCTAAACGCAACGGTAGTGATTGTATCCGATACGCCGCACCAGGCAAATCGAATCCGGACTCATAGCCCGAGCAACAGGAATCCATGATTACCCTTGCGCCCTGAGCGGGTTTGCGGTATTATTTTCTTACTATGATAGAGCCCAACACAATTATCGTTGGCGACTGCGTCGAGGTGCTGGCCGACACGCAGCTTCCGCAGATCGATATGATCTTCGCCGACCCGCCGTTCAATATCGGATACAAGTACGATGTGTACGAAGACCGCAAGGCGTACGACGACTACTACGCCTGGACCGAAAAGTGGATGAGCGCCTGCGCCAAAGTGCTCAAAGACACCGGGTCGATGTGGATCGCTATCGGTGACGAATACGCCGCCGAGATCCGCATCATCGGCCGCAAGCTCGGCTTGAATCTGCGCAACTGGGTCATATGGCACTACACGTTCGGCCAGACCGCACAAACAAAATTCGCACGCAGCCACGCTCACCTGTTCTACTGGACCAAAACCACGGACCACAAGGCGATCACGTTCAATGATATGGACGTTCGCGTGCCGTCAGCCCGCCAGACCACGTACGCCGACGCCCGGGCGAACCCCAAGGGCAAACTCCCCGACGACGTCTGGAGCTTCTCTCGCGTCTGCGGGACATTCCACGAACGCGTCAAATGGCATCCGTGCCAGATGCCGGAGAAAGTGCTCGAACGGGTCATCAAGGTCTCGTCGAATCCAGACGATCTGGTCCTCGACCCGTTCAGCGGCTCGGGCACGACGTCGGCGGTGGCCGCCCGGCTGGGGCGAAAGTACCTCGGGATCGACCTGTCGGAAGATTACGTCAAGCACTCGACCCAGCGAATCGCCGACACGCTGTCCGGCAAGCGGAGAGGCACTGAAATCTCGGAGAATCCCGAATCGCTGCGCGAGTCGCGCAAAGTCGGCGACGGCAAGTCGAGAAAACCTCGCAAACGTGTCGCGAAATGATCCCGGCGCGCGCCTAAAATGCATATCGCAGGTCGTTGTGACCGGCGGCCGGTCAGGCTCGGTATTGATCGATTCAACATCATATTACGCAAGTTATTAGCCCCATTTAGGATTCGGCTGGACGGTTTCGGCGATAATGGCCGATTACCTTCATATTGACCCTCTGATTATTCGTATTACAAGTAAGGAAGCTGCATATGCCCCCAGAAGCATCGTCCGGCAAGACGCCGGTTGCGTTCGTCAGTGATTACCTCCCCCGTCGTTGCGGCATCGCGACATTCACCTACGACCTGGCCGAATCGATGGCCAAAGTCGGCGGTGACGACTACGATGTCTTCACTGTCGCAGTCAACGACGTGCCGGAAGGCTACCCCTATTCGGACCGCGTTCGATTCGAGATCCGAGAATCAGTGCAGGCCGACTACCGTCTGGCCGCGGACTTCCTGAACGTTCACCAGGTCTCGGCGGTATGCCTGCAGCACGAGTACGGCATATTCGGCGGCAAGTACGGCTCGCATATCCTGGCGCTGCTGCGGCGTTTGCGCAGACCGCTGGTGACGACACACCACACGATCCTGAAGGATCCCGACGAACAGCAGCTCGTGATCATGCAGGAGATCGGGAGATTGGCCGACCGGATGGTGGTCATGAGCGAACTGGCCCACGAATTCCTCCACGACATCTACAAGGTGCCGAAAGAGAAAATCGTCACGATCCCCCACGGCATTCACGACGTGCCGTTCATCGACCCGAGCTTCTACAAGGACAAGTTCGGCGTCGAAGGCCGCAAAGTAATGCTCACGTTCGGACTGCTCAGCCCGGGCAAGGGACTGGAATACGCGATCGAATCCCTGCCGCAGATCGTGGCCAAGCATCCCGATCTTACGTACATAATCCTGGGCGCGACTCACCCGCACATCAAGAAGGAAAGCGGCGAGGAGTACCGAAACGGTCTGCTGCGACGGGCCAGCGAACTGGGCGTAAAAGACAATCTGCTCATGGTCAACCGCTTCGTCGAGCTCGAATCGCTCTGCGAATACCTCGGCAGCGCCGACATTTACGTTACGCCGTACCTGAACGAAGCACAGATCACCTCCGGCACACTTGCCTACGCACTTGGCGCCGGCAAGGCCACGGTCTCCACGCCATACTGGCACGCCAAAGAACTGCTGGCCGACGATCGCGGCCGGCTCGTGCCGTTCAAGGACTCAGACGCTATCGCCAAGGAAGTGGTGCACCTGCTGGACCACGAAACCGAGCGACACGCGATGCGGAAGCGGGCCTACACGTACTGCCGCGACATGGTCTGGTCAAAAACATCGCAAGCGTACCTGGACCTGTTCAAAGAGGCCGCAGAAGCATTTGTGACCCATCGACACAGCGGCCAGGCCGTCGTCGCGCCCGGGAAGCCCAGGCAAGACGAACTGCCTGAAGTGGACTTCCGCCACCTGCGGATAATGACTGACGACACCGGCGTGCTGCAGCACTCCCGCTACTCAACCCCGGACCGCTATCACGGATACTGCACCGACGACAACGCACGAGCGCTCATCGCCGCGAGCATGTACTGGGACCTGCGGCACGACGAGTCGGCGATCGAACTGATCCAGACTTACCTGGGCTTCCTGGCCTACGCGATGGACAACGAGACCAACAGGTTCCGGAACTTCATGAACTACGATCGCTCATGGGCCGAGACCTGCGGCAGCGAAGACTCCCACGCACGAGCCCTCTGGGGACTCGGAATGGCCGTGGCGTATTGCCCCCACGAGTCGATGATCTCGCTGGCTACGAAACTGTTCACACAAGGGCTCAGCGTTACCGAAAACTTCCACTCGCCGCGAGCGTGGGCCTTTACGATCGTCGGCATCCAGGCGTATCTGCGTCGCTACGGCGGCGACAGCGAAGTGCGACGATGCCGCGCTGCACTGGCCCAGAAGATCGCCGACCTGTTCGAGGCCAACGCCGCCGACGATTGGCCGTGGTGTGAAGATGTCGTATCGTACGCAAACGCTAAACTCCCGCACGCACTGATGATGTGCGGCAAATGGATGGGACGCAACGACTGGATCGACATCGGAAAACGAGCACTCCAGTGGCTGCTTGACATCCAGACCAACGATGACGGAATGCTCTCGGTCATCGGCTCCAACGGCTGGTACGTGCGAGGCGGACAGAAAGCCCGCTTCGACCAGCAGGCGATAGAAGCACACGCACTGGTCGACGCCTGCATCGAGGCCTACCATATAACCAGGGAAACTCACTGGCTCGACGGAGCCAAGAAGTCATTCAACTGGTTCCTCGGCGAAAACGATCTCAGGACGCCGGTCTACGACTTCACGACGCGCGGCTGCCGCGACGGGCTGCACCCCGATCGCGTAAACGAAAACCAGGGCGCAGAGAGCACCCTGGCCTGGCTGCTGAGTTTGCTGATGATGCACGATCTGGAAAACGAACAGACTCTCGGCCCGCCGTCGAGCGACAAGAAAGACGAAACAATAAGCCAGGCCCGACCCGTGGCCAAAGCGATCCGCCCCGCCGGTCCGGTCGGAAGCTCAAAACCGCAGACGACTTCCAAGAAAACCAAGGAGTAGGTGACGCAGTATGCCAGATCCAATCGTAATGATCAGCAGTTACCCGCCGCGACTGTGCGGGATCGCCACGTTCTGTGAAGAGGCTCGCGAATTCATCCAGAAGCACAACCCCGATCGGGACGTGCTGGTGATATCGCACACCGACGGAGCCGGCGAAGGCGTTATCCCGATAATGGACAACACCAAACGCAACTGGTGGAAGCCGGTGGCTGAAGAGGTCCGCAAGATCAAGCCCCACGCGGTGCATATCCAGCACGAGTACGGGCTGTACGAATATTGCGACGAACGCGGCCATGGTGACGGTCAGGACGGGCTGCTGAGCCTCATGGACGCTATAAACGACATTCCCACGGTTATCGAGCCGCACACCATCCACGGCCGGCTGACCGAACACGAAGCCGACTTCATCTTCAAGATGGCCCGCCGGATCGACGTGGTGCTGTTCAAGTGCCACTACCAGAAATGGCGGCTGGACTGGAACTTCGCCGGGCGCAACTGGGAGACGCCGCGGAACATTATGGTAGTCCCCCACGGGGCGAGACCCGACAAACGCTACTCGCTGGCCGAAGTCGTAGAGCTGCGCGAGGAACTGGGCCTGAGTCACGTGCCGAGACTTTCCACGCACCTTGTCGGGCTGATCGGATGGATCCAGTCCAACAAGCGATGGGACATCCTGACCGGAATGTGGGAGGAGATCGCAGTGGAGATCGAGCAGCGAACCGGCGAACAGTGGGACCTGCTGGCCGCCGGCTCTATGCGCGACCCGAACCACAAGGACGACTACGAAAAGTACAAGGAAGAGATCCAGTTCCTGGCGTCCAAGGGGCTGGCCCACTACTACGAGTTCGTTCCTCGCGGCGACATCTATTACAAGATGATGGCCCTGTGCGACTTCATCGTCCTGCCGAGCACCGACGAGACCCAGTCAGGCACGCTGGCCAGGATCATAGCACTGAACAAACCGTACATCACCACCGCCCCGATGGAGGGCCTGACAGCGCAGACAATCGAATGCGGCGGCGGGATGCTGTTCACCAACAAGGACCTGCTCAAGCGGCAGGTGATCGAACTGGCGTGCAACGAAGGCCTTCGCATGGAATACGGCGAGCGGCTCAAGCAGTATCTCGAAACCGTGGTCAGTTGGGACGTAGTGGCCCAGCAGTACAACGAAGCCTACGACCTGGCTCGCACCGCCAAGAAGACAGGAAAACCCGTCACTCTGGCCAAAGAATGGTAGAAGTCGCCGAGCTTCACTTGTCGCACAAATACACTTAGCCCCGGGTGATTACACCCGGGGCTTTCGTGCGCCAAGTCAGCGCTTCCGAAAGCGGCGCATATCGCCAACGATGATTCGCTGTCTGTCGCCACGTGCGGTAGAACGAGTCGCTCCCGGTGTATTCACCGGGAGCGAAGTGGGATTGTCGGCGAAATGGTGTGTCGCCTGAGAAAGCCCTTTATAGACCTGCGATTTGTCGCAGTGCTTCGGCGGCGGTTTCGACATCGGATTGAGTGGTCATTGGCCCGAAGCTCAGGCGGCATGTTCCAGTTGGATGGGTTCCGATTGTTTCGTGGGCCAGCGGGGCGCAGTGTACGCCGGGTCGGGTCAGCAGTCCGTATTGACTCTCCAACCGATCGGCCAGCACCCCGGGTGCGATCCCGTCAACGTTCACGCTGAATACGCCGGCGCGATGTTCGATATCCGCCGGTCCGTAAACCGTCAGGCCGTCGACGCCGCCGGTCAGTTCCATGAACCCTCGGCAGAGTTCCACGTCGTGTGCGCGTATCGACGCAACGCCGCGATCGAGCACCCACGCTACAGACTCACTCAGACCGGCCAGACCGATAGCGTTGTGCGAGCCGATCTCGTATTTGTCCGGCATGGTTTCCGGCTGGACGGCCTGTTCGCTTATCGTGCCGGTGCCGCCCTCTTTCATCGTTTCGAGTCGCTGTTCAACGCCGGGTCGAACGTAGAGCACGCCGGTGCCGAGCGGGCCGAGCAGACCTTTGTGGCCCGGAAACGCCAACAGATCGACCCCCAGCGCCTGAACGTCGATCTCGACATGCCCGGCCGACTGGGCCGCATCGACAACGCACGGAATATCATGCTCGCGTGCGATTTTCGCCACGTCGGCGATCGGCTGGAGCGTGCCGGTCACGTTTGAAACGTGCACGCAGGCGATCATCTTCGTCTCGGGGCGGATCGCCTTGCGAATGTCGTCGGGATCCACGAGTCCTGTCGACGAATCGCACGAAATGAACTCCGGCGCCAGGCCGACCTGTGCTTTCAACGCGTTCATCGGCCGCAACACCGAGTTGTGCTCCATCGCCGTGGCGATCGCGTGAGCCCCGGTCCCGGCGGTGTTCAGCAGTCCGCGAATAGCGATCGACAGGCCTTCGGAGCAGTTCATAGCCAGCACGATCCGGTCCGGCGATTCGGCGTTAATCAGTTCGGCAATTCTCGCCCGGCACGTTGCGATCATCTTCTCGCAGGCGCGAGCTTCGGCGTATGCCCCGCGTCCGGCCGAGGCGCCGCAGTCGCGCGCAAAGTCCGTGATCGCCTCGATAACGCCAGGCGGCTTTGGGAAGCTCGTCGCCGAGTTGTCCATGTATATGCGGTTCATCAGCTCGGCGGTCCTATCCTTTCAGCACGTCGATCATTATCGCCAGTCCGGCGTCCAGCACGCTGTCCTCAGTGGTCAGCGCCGGAGCGACGCGCAGAACGTTGTTCTTGGCGATGCAGATTATCAGGCCCTTTTCCATGCAGCCCATCATCACGTCCTTGGCCTGGATCGAGTCGTCCAGCTGGATGCCTACAAGAGCGCCTTTTCCGCGTATCTCGGTAACGCTGTCGATACCCGCGGCGTTAATCGCGTCGGCGACTCGCTGGCCGATCTGGTTGGCCCGATCGAGGAGGTTTTCGTCTTCGATCAGTTTCATCGCCGCAGCGCCCGCAGCGGCGCAGAGGGGGTTTCCGCCCATGGTGCATCCGTGCGTGCCCGGTACGAGCACGTCGGCGCATTTGGGGCCTGCGACGCATACGCCAACGGGCAATCCGCCGCCGATGGCCTTTGCCAGGGTCATCACATCCGGCTCGATTCCGAAATGCTGATATGCGAACCACTTTCCGGTCCTGGCCGGCGAGGTCCACACTTCGTCGCAGATCAGCAGCAAATTATTGTCGTCGCAAAGTTTTCTCAAACCCTGCATAAATTCCACGCTCGGCACGTTGACGCCGCCCTCGGCCTGGATCGGTTCGATGATCACGCCGGCGGTTTCGTCGTCGATCGCCGCAGCCACAGCCTCCAGATCGCCCATGTCAACTTTCACGCTGCCCGGCAGCATGGGCTCAAAGCCCTTCTGGAACCCTTCCGGCGTCAGCGACAGCCCGCCCATGGTTCTGCCGTGGAAGCAGTTGTTGAAGCTGATGATCTTGTATCGCCCCTCGCCGGCGGCCAGGCGAACCAGTTTCAAAGCCGCTTCGTTAGCCTCGGCTCCGCTGTGGCAGTAGAACACCTTTCCGCCGAATGCATTTTCCGTAATCCGTTTCGCCAGACCGACTTGCGGCTCATTGGTGAACAGATTTCCGTGCGACAGGAGCGTGTCTGCCTGAGCTTTTACCGCCTCGGTAACCGCCGGGTGGCAGTGTCCGCAGACCCCGCCTGCCCCGAAGCCGGGGAACAGGTCGATATACTCCTTACCATCGGCGTCCCAGAGGATGGAGCCTTGTCCGCGTCCGGCGGCCATTGGGAGGCGTCCGTAGTTCTCGATGATGTATTTCGCCGTACCTTCTACTATCGCTGCTTGCGTATTCATTACCGCAGCTCCTGAGTTATGAGTTAAATCACAACGCCCGCGACGCCGCGGGCGAATATGTTATTTACGCCGCGACGCCCCTTACGTCAAGGGTGCAATGAACGCGCCGCCCGCCGGCGAGGCCGAAAAACCGCTTGATCTTTAGCTGGCTACTCGGATATCAGTGAGCCTAGAATTACCTGGAGCCGTAGCGACGGGTCGTGGTTGATCATTTATATAACGGGCTCCAAGGAGCACACATCATGAAATCAGCAATACCAGCAATCGTGTTGACAATGTTTCTCGCCGGCGGATGCGCCCAGAAGCGCATGACGCAGTTCGATTACCGCGACGTACACCTGGAAGTCGGCGGCCGGGTCACGCGCAGCCCGGGGCTCGCACAAACCGACTTCAAGCCCGGGATCTACTACTCGGTAGACGCCGCGAAGAAGCAAGTGCTGATCGAGGCCAGGATCGTGGAGATCGGTCGGCGGGACATGCAGATCCTCGGAATAGACTGGTTCAGCGGCTCGGGCCCGCTGATCGCGGCCAGCGATATCGTGAACACGACTCCGCGAAATGAGCCCATGGCCATGGGCGGCCTGGTCAACATCGGCATAGGCTCCGGCGGCGGAAGCAGACGCAGCGGATGTCCGCACGGCCCGGGCTGTAGAAACTGCGGATCCTCAGGAGGCGGACTGGGAGGCGGAATCAACTTCCCGGTAGTCGCCGGCCACGGGGTTAAGGAAAACAACAACATCACCTCCCTTCGCACCACTTTCGATCTGGACCCGTTGATCAATCTCGAAGACAGCTACGTGGCGATTACGATCCAGCTCGGCCGGGACGCCGACGGCAAGATCATCACCCAGCCGTTCCTCCTGCCGATCATAGAGCAGCCCAAGGAAGACCCTCCCGCCCCACCGGTGCGAAAAGCGGCGACAACCGTGATGATCCGCGATGACCAGACCATAGTGCTCGGCGGACTCATCACCGACAACGAGGCCGACATCAAGGACAAGGTCCCGATCCTCGGCGACATTCCGCTGCTGGGCAGGCTGTTCAAATCAAAGAGCCGCAACGTCGTGAAAAAGGAACTGATTATCTTCATCACTCCGCGTATCATAGTGAACAACGAGGAGTGAGGCGATTATG
>CAYMSH010000212.1:0-11049 GCA_964392945.1 uncultured Planctomycetaceae bacterium
ACTCCGGGTCTGGGCGGTAGAATCACCGAGCGCACGTGGCGGAAACAGTTCGCGGGCCTGGATATCAGCGAACCGACGCCATCGGGGCAGGTTATCTATATAGACGCCCAGGCCGCCGGCGGACTGCGGAAGAACCGCCGCGTTGACGCCGTTACCGGAGCGACTGGAACATCGCGGGCCGTCGAAGCGTTCCTCCGGCGTCGAATCACAGAGTTCCGCCGCGCGATGTCTGACGATCGGCGAAAGGAGAGCCCGTGATGCCAGACTTGTCGCCCGGCTCAATTAGACCGCAACAAGCGCTGCTGGTGCAGTTGTGGAATGAGAATCCGATCTTCCGCCAGGTGCTTGGGATCTGTTCAGCCCTGGCGGTGACCAACCTGGTGTTCAACACGGCGCTTATGTGCGCCGGGCTTATCTGGACGACTACGATGTCGGGCCTGACTGTGAGCCTGCTGCGAAACGTAATCCCGCAGCGAATTCGCATTATGGTCCAGGTGCTCATCGCCGCGGTGTTCGTTATCGTCGTGGATATCGTTTTCAGGGCGATGTTCTTCGAAACCCACAGCCAGATCGCCGCATACGTCGGGCTGATCATCACTAACTGCATCGTGCTGGGGCGCCTTGAAGCATTCGCCAGCAAGAACCGCCCCGTGGCGGCGATGGCCGACGGACTGGGAGCCGGACTGGGATACTCGATGATCCTGATGTCAGTAGCCGTGGTGCGAGAACTGCTGGGCTTCGGCACGCTGCTGAAAGGCACGGCGTGGGAGATCGCGGTCTTCGGCCCGGGCAGTCTCGTCGAAGGCGGTCTGGAGGCGATAGGTTTGTCCGGGCCGATGTCGGCGGCCGGGCTCGAATGGCGAAACTGGACGATTATGGTAATGCCGCCCGGAGCGTTCTTCGTTCTGGCGATAGCTGTCTGGGTCGCGCGAGCCCATAGCATCCGCCGCGATCGCAAAGCCGAAGCGAAGGAGGCGTCCAAATGATAGCACAGACCGCTCCTGACACCGTCCCGGCGATGCACCTGGTGCTGATTCTGCTGTCGGCGGGCCTGACTGACAACATCCTGCTGACGCGATTCCTGGGGATGTGCCCCTTCCTTTCGATCAGCAGGCATTTCAAGAGCGCCTTTGGAATGGGCCTGGCGGTGCTGTTTGTCATCACGTGCACGTGCCTGCTTAACTACGCGCTGTACGCCTGGGTTCTCGTCCCGCTGAAGGCCTACGGCGTACCGGCCGAGAGCCTTAAACTGATCCTGTTTATCGTGGTCATCGCCGCATTCGTGCAGCTCATGGAAATGCTCATCGAGCGAATCAGCATGAAGCTGTATTACGCGCTGGGCATCTTCCTGCCGCTGATAACGGTCAACTGCGCCATTCTCGGCGCCTCGCTGTTTATGGTGACAAACGTGTCAGCCAAGGGTCACGGCGCCGTGGAGGTGCTGATGTACGGATTCGGCACAGGCATGGGATGGTTCGTGGCGATCATGTTGATGGCCGGCATCCGCAAACGCCTGGAGAAAGCCAAAATACCGCCGGCTCTGGAGGGCCCCGGCATAACGCTGATCGTCGCGGGAATAATGGCCATGGCGTTCGTTATCTTCCAGGGCATGATCAAGATTTAAGACGATCCCGAGTACTTTCGAATATGGACGCTATTGTAACAGTACTTCTAGCCACAGCCGTCGCCAGCGGATTGACGACCGTGCTGGCCGCTCTGTTGCTGCTGGCCGAGCGCGCATTAGTAAACTATGGCTCGTGCGCGATCGACATCAACAAGGGAGACCGATGTCTGGACGTCACCGGCGGACAACCCCTGCTGACAACGCTGATGCAGGAGGAAATATTCATCCCGTCGGCCTGCGGCGGTCGCGGAACGTGTGCATACTGCAAACTCCAGATCACAGATGGCGGCGGGATGGTTACGCCGACTGAAGAACCGTTGTTGACCCAGGAGGAAATCGCCGACAATGTCCGCATAAGCTGCCAGGTCAAGGTTCGTAACGATATGTCGGTCCAGATCCCCGAAGAGCTCTTCTTGGTCAAACAGTATCGCGGGCGGATCGAACGGATCACCGATTTGACGTACGACATCAAACAGCTCCGCATAGCCCTGCTCGAACCCGAGAGCATCGAGTTTTCGCCGGGCCAGTACATCCAGCTCCAGGCCCCGGCGTACAAAGGCAATCCCGAACCGGTCTACCGGGCATACAGCATGTCGAGCCTGCCCAGCGATCCGGGCGCCGTCGAGACCATCATCCGACTCGTACCCGGAGGGATATGCACCACGTGGGTCTTCAACCTTCTGAGCGAGGGCGACGAGGTGATCCTCTCGGGACCGTACGGCGATTTTCATTTGAGCGACAGCGACGCCGAGATGATCTGGATCGCCGGCGGATCGGGCATGGCTCCGTTCTGGTCGATGCTGAGATACATGGCCGAAACCGGCATTCGCCGCAAATGCACCTACTTCTTCGGCGCCGTGGGCAAACGGGACCTGTTCCTGCTGGACGAACTACACAAGCTCGAAGCCGAACTGGACTGGTTCACTTTCGTGGCCGCCCTGTCGGGACAAGACACCGGCGACAACGGATCGTTTGAAGCCGGCCTGATCACCGAAGTTGTCGATCGACATATCGGCGACGCCTCGCAGGCCGAAGCGTATCTGTGCGGCAGCCCCGGCATGATCGACGCGGCGGTGAAAGTCCTCCGCGACAAGGGCGTAACCGAGGAACGAACCTTCTACGACAAATTCGCGTAGCTCCGGAGTCCGAGAAAATGAAACTCAACCCACGTCAAGCCCAGATCGTCGAGAGAATGGCGCCCGGGGTGCTGTGTGCAGAAGGCTTCCTCGGACCCGATCCAAGATCGTTGGAAGACATCCTGGCCGAAGACGCCGGCGCCGTAGAATCGCTTGGCCTGACCCACGAACAGATCGGCGACAGACTCAACGAGATCATCCAAGCCGCCCAGGCGGCGCTGGGAAACCCGGTGCGCGTCGGTGCGCAACTAACGGCGATCGCCAGCGATGCGATGGGGCCGATCCCATGTCCGTGGGGCGGCTGCGGCGTATTCGCCAAAGGGGACGTAACACTGACAGACGAGTCCAGCGGAAAGACGTTTCGCCTGACTCCCCTGTCGGCGCATTTGATCGGCAAGCACGGATTCTACCAGGGCCGGGAAACCGGGTACCGCCTCGAACCGAAAGAACTGGCCGAACTGCTGGGGCTCGCCTGACTGAAAACCGGCCAGTCAGCCCTGCTGGGGATCTTTCGGCTCTGTGGCCAGCATCACGCACGTTATCAAGACGCCGAGAATCGCCAGGGGCGCGAATCGCATCTCCGGGCTCATCATACCGATAGTCCAGCCCAGCAGCGGAGCGGCTATCGCGGTAAACAGCGTCTTGGTCTGCGATTCGATACTGAGGATCGTAGCGGTCTGCGAATCGTCGGCGTATTCGGCGACGCGTCCGACAATGATCGGCCGCCAGAAGTTCTGCAGCATCGCCAGGACAATGAACGCAACTATCGAAATCGCACCGATACCCGCCAGGACCCCGGCGCCCAGCAGCGCGAAAGTCGCCAGATTCGCCAGCCAGAGCCACCTGCTTCCGCGGCGCACAGAACCGGCCCGCCGCACAATGAGATCGGCGTGTCGCGAGGCGAAACTGCTCAGGAAATAGAGCACTATGTAGACCGCGCCGACAAGGATCGCCTCCCGCCTGCGGTCGGTAAGGAACATGAAAAGCGGAGCCTGCAGCGCAACAACGCGCAACAACGGACCGAGCCAGTCCTTCGATGATTTGTGCAGCCCGTTGAATGTCATCGCCTCGGCAAGTGCTCGCCTCAGCGGACGATTGGCCAGAGACTTACGGACCGATCGGAGCATTGTCTTGAGCATCTGGCCCGGTTGGACCCCAGCGCCGCCGGAGCCGTCGAGCTGGCTGGGGTAACCGATGAAGTTGACGATGTTTATCACGTACGGCACAGTGCTCAGCAGGAAGACCAGATCGTATCGCTGGGTCAAGAACACCAGCGTGGCTCCGATAGCGATGCTCAGCGCCGATCCAAGTTGGCTCCAACTGCGCGTCCGGCCGTATATTTTGGTCTTCTCGTCGCTGCGCCCCTCGCTGGCCAGCCAGGCGAAGATCATCGCCTTGTGCGTACCGGTCCTGAACGCCTCGCCTATAGAGAACAGGAACATCGCGACAAACAGGATCCACGCCGCGTAAGCCCAGGCGAACGTTACAAACGCCGCGATGTAGCATGCGTGGCTGATGATCAGCGCGCGGCGGCGTCCGAGCACGTCGGCGATCGCTCCGCTGGGGATCTCCATAATGATCACGCACAGTTCACGAAAGCCGATCAGCATCCCGACCCCGGCGAACGACAGCTTGTCCAGCAGAGCCAGGTACAGAAACGGTTCGAAGTACTTCTGGTTCTTAACGAATCCGTAGAGGCAGAATCTCCGAAGCATCAGAGCGTTGTCCTTATCCGAATAAATGGCGAACGTGTTCCCGGCGCGCGGCGCCTCGCGCCACACACTTTCATACTATCGCAGTCAATCGTAATTTGCACGGATATCCGCCAAACGGACCGCAGCGAATCGATTCTTCCGGCGTCAGTGCAAGAACCTCCGCCCCGCCAGCGTTATTCATTGACGTGCGGCTGCTTGTTCCGCCGGCATGCGCAGGTTACTATGAGCTTGAATCGGGATTCCGACCCGATCATGAAAGGCCGACCAATTGCATATTCGCAGGGCATTGTGTTTTACGATTCTGGGACTGTTGTCTGCGTTGTCATCACCGGCGGGAGCCCAGGACGCAGCTGCGACTAGATCCGCGGCGCCCGGTCTGATGAAGCGGAAACTCTACAAAGACGCGATCAACGTTCTGCTGCGCGAGCTCAAGGGGGTCGACGAAGCCGCCGGAGCCAAGCAATATCTCATGCTCGGCGAATGCCATTACATACTCAAGGACTACGCCAAGGCCCGTCCCTGGTTCTACAAGGCCGACAAGCATCTTCCCGCCGGCGACAACAAGACCGTCGCACAGTACCGACTGGCGTGCACCGCCTACCGCATCGGCGATCGTAGCGGAGCGATCAAGCGGATCGACGCATTTGCAGCCCAGAACCCAACCGGCCGGCGGACCGGAACGCTGCTGCTGTTCAAGATGAAGCTGATGACCGCAGGCGGAAAGCCCGCCGAAGCTGACGTTGAAAAGGCCTACAAACAGATCACTGGCGGGTCAGGCTCGTCGAAATCCGCGAGTCGTACGTACGGGCCGGCGATCGCCGCGGCCGCCGATAAAGTGCTGACGGACTACTACGTAGCCACGGGTCGCCAGGAAAAGGCGATGACAATGTACGCCTCGCTGGTTAGCGGGTTCCGGAAGGTGCGCTCGCAGTACGCTCGCGAAAAACGCCCGATCCCGCGCGGTCTGGAACAGGCGCACGACAACGCGGCAATGCAGCTGGGACTGCTCCACGCAAAGGCGAATCGCTACGACGACGCGGTCAGGTGGCTGGAAAATATCCGCTACGACACTGAACTGATCCGCCGCGGGCGACTGCTGCTGGCCCAAGTTGCGTACAAGCGACGCGATTTCAGCCGGGCGGCGGGATACCTGAGCAGCGACTTCATGGAGACCGTGCCGAAGGGAGCGATGAGGTCCGACATGTACCTGGTGCGCGGCCTGTCGGAGGCCGCACGGTCCGGCGGCGACCCGGCCAGGGTCGAACGATACCTCCAGAACGTCGGGCCCGAGTCGCTCGGATACCCGCAGGCCCAATCCCAGCTGGGAGACCTCTACCGCCAGAAGGGATTCAACGATCGGGCCGTAGCGGCGTACAAGAACGCCGAGTCGTCGGCGAAATACGAGGCCCACTCGCTGTATCACCTGGCGATGATCCATATCACACAAGCCAGGGAACAGAAAGACAAGAAGCTCGCCGACAAGCTCCTGAAACAGGCGGCCGCCAGGTTCAGCACGCTCAGCGAAAAGTACCCCACCAGCCAACTGGCCAGACTGGCCCGAGACTCTATGGACAAGCTGCTGTCGATGGGCTACGACCTGACTGTGGCGCGAAGCGACACCGAGAAGATACGCCACTGGATGAAGCTGGTTCAGTCCCAGTCCGGCCAGGCGCCCGCCGCTAGAGCCCTGCTGAGCATCGCCCGACTGCACCACAAGGCCGTCGTCGATAAGAAGACTCAGCAATACGTGAAACCGCCGAACTACGCCGCGTGCGCCGCTGCGTGCGACAAGCTGCTGGACGCCAAAACATACAACGGCAAGGACTTCGACCCGATCGCGTGGCGAGCGGTGCGGACCGAGGCGCTCTACCTTCGCGGACGATGCCACTTGACCAGCGCCTCGGCGGGCAAGACCGCATCGCGACAAGGGGCTCCGACCTGGCTTCGAGGCGCGAAGATAGATCAGGCCGCAGCCGACTTCCAGACCGCTCGCAAACTCGTGGACTCCAAGAACATCGAGATGATAAAGGGGCTCGAACTCGGACTGCTGGCCGCGATGCTGAAGTCCGACGACAAAGAGCTCCGCAAGACCGGGCGCACCCGGTTCGCCGAACTGGCCGACGAATACGGAGCCGACCCGCGATTCCAGCAGTTGGCGATGGACCTGGCCGACTGGTACGCTCGCCAGGGACGACTGCTCGAAGCGGCGGATGAATACAAGGGCCTGGCCGATCGCGGCGCGACGACAATGTCTCGGAAGGATCTGCTGGAGGCCCTGCTGGCTGCCGGCAGACTCTTCAGCAGAGCCGGCTCAAAGGCCATAAAAGACGCTGGCGAAAGGAAATACGGAATACTCATCTGTCCGCGCGAAGTGTTCAAGATCGGCGGACTGTTGAAGACTTACCGCGGCTTCAGAGACAAGATCACTGTCAAGTGGCCCAAGGGCGCCAAGGAGATCACCGCCGCCGATGCGCTGCAGATCGTCGCCAAAGCCTCGAAGACAAAGTTCGTCTGGGATCGGCGCCGGGAGTTCCGCAAGGATTCCGTGGCGTACTACCTGAAGAAAAAGAAGCTGCGATTCAGCGGTCTCAACGGCAGCGTCGCTGAGTTCCTCGAGCAGATTCTCGACCCGAAGACGCATCGCATGGCGTTTGACATCGGCCTGACCGATCAGAGCCCAACACCGAGCGGCGGCGACGAGCCGACGGAACCGGCGATCGAAATATACGATATCCGATGCCAGTGGTCCCGCCACGCGCCGCTGACACAAACCTACGGCTCGTGGGTCGGCGCGCACGGCGGTAAAGCGGCGATGATGTTCAACGTTGTCAAGCGGGTCGAATCGCTTACCGGCACAAAGGTCCTCTGGGCCGACGGCGTCGATAAAGACACGATCCTGGCCGCGGAGTTCCAGCAAGTCCCGGGTCGCCAAACGCACGAGGCTCTTCCGTGCGGGCAAACCCTTGCGGCATTGCTCGACTCCATGGAGATGCGGTTCAGGATCGTTCCTCGCAACCGTGCGGCCGAGATCTTCGCACGCGCCAAGGACTGCTACAACGACATCCGACGGATCGATCCGCGAAGCAAGCACGGCGAACAGTCGCTGTTTCTGCTGGCGATGGACTTCTACCGCCTCAAGGACTACGAACGGATGAAGATCGTCCTGAAGGAGTATCTCAAGCTCTTCGACGATCCGCAGAACAGGCACTACCACGAGGCGTGTTTCTGGGTCGGTTGGGTATTCGAAAACGACAATCGCCTGCGCGAGGCGTGTTACTGGTACAACCGGGCGGCAGCCGAGCAACTGGTGATATTCAAGACGCCCGACGGCGAGAAACCCACGAGCAGTGAACAGTTGCGGACCATCTGCTCATACGACACTATCTTCGCGCTGGAGGAATCGACATCGGCGGACTTCAAGGACGCGACGCTGGCCGGGAACCTCGGCGAGTTCGTTCGCCTGCGATCAAACGTGGATATCCGCCTGGACGCGGCGCTGGCCGGCGGCGACGTCGCAATCAAAGACAGAACGATCGCCAAGACCCGGGTCATAGACGTGCTGTGCGACATCCTGGCCGAGTTGCAGTTGAGCGTAAAGGCCGAGAACGTGAATCCGAAAGTCGCCGAGAAAGCGTACTACCGCATGGCCTCGGCGTGCAATGACGACGGAATGCTGGACCAGGCCCTGAACGGATGCGATCTGATGCTGAGGAGATTCCCCAACTCGTCGCGCCGTCGCGACGCGTTCAAGCTCAAACTCGACATCTGCAAGGGTATGAAAGACTACCGCACGGTCCTGGCGACTATGGAGCAGCTAAAAACCGAACTGGCCGGCGAGGTCGACGCATACCAGATAGACTTCGAGATCGCCTGGATATACTTCGACCTGTGCAGCTACAAGCAGGCCAGGAGCTACTTCCAGAAGTCACTCTCGGCGGCGAAGGATCCCGTCCAGCGGACCAAGATTCGCGACGGATACGCCAGGGCCCTGCTGCAGGACGGAGACCATAGCGAGGCGCTGAATCAGTATCGCTCGCTGTTGAAAACCGAATCGGAGCCGCTGCGAAAGTTTATAGACAAGCTGATGGTCTGGTACCTGGCGCAAATCACAAACGACAAGACCGCCGAGGTCAAGCTTCCGCCTGATGCGGCCAAACTCATGCGATGGTACACTTCGCTTACCGACGCCCAGCGGGGTCGCCTTCCGGCCGACATCCTGGCCCGGGCCACATGGGTCTACTACGCAGTCGGCATGCTCGATCAACATCGCAAAAAACACGATCAGGCGCTGGAGAGATTCCAGGCCGCCGGCAACTCACCGGACGACTGGCTGGCCGCAGAATCGCTCTACCGGGCCGGCATGATCCACGCCAGATCCGGACGAACCAAAGAAGCGATCGACGCCTTCCAGTACATGCTAATATCGACAAAGTCCACAGAAGGTCAGGTCCGCGGCCTGTTCGCCCTGGCTCGGTGCCAGCAGTCCCGCGGCAACACGAAAACAGCACGAATGCGATTCGACCAGATAATAAACCGCTTCCCCGATTCGCCATACGCCGGACGAGCCAAAGCCAAACTCAGCGAGACTCAACCGGCCGCCGCGAGCGGCAAACCATAAAGGAACACCCCATCGTGACAGGGCGCTTCAGACATATTGCGATTCAACTGGCGGCGATCGGAGCCCTGCTGGCGATTCAGCCGGGGCAAGCGGGCGCCGCCGAAAGCCCTGAAGACATTCTCCGCCAGGCCCAGACGCTCCAGCGGCAGGAGAAAATCTCCCGTGCGTCGGAACTGTACGCCAAGTTCCTGAAGGACTATCCGAAGCACTCCCAGAAACTCGACGCGCATTACGGGCTGGCCCAGTGCCTCGACGCGCTGGGTCTCGTTGACGAGGCGCCGGCGAACCTGCAGATCATTATCGACTCGAAGAACAGACGTTTCCGGCATCGCGCCGACGCGTTTTACATGCTCGGCAAGCATCACGCATCGCTGAAGGCTTACGGAAAGTCCGTCGCGGTCTTCGAAAAGATGCTCTCGGAGGGCGCCGGGCTCTACGAAGACGAAGTGCTGAACCTCTGCGCCGGTTACTACGCGATTCTCAAGAAGTACGATGACGCCGCGGCCAAATTCAACCTGCTCAAACGACGAAAGAACTCACGCTACGCCGAGCAGGCGGCTTACAAATTGTGCGTGTTGTGGTTGCGGGCCGAGGACCTGGACCAGGCCGTAGACGCCGTGGAGGACCTGGCGTCGCGATTCCCGCAAAACGCCCAGGCCCGGGCCATGATGTTCCAGGTCGCCAATCTCTTCCGCAAAAAACGCCAGTACTCCAAAGCTGTCGGAGCCTGCCAGCAGCTAAAAACGCTGTTCCCCAGATCGCGCGAGGCCCACGCGGTGGGTTACATAGTCGGTCTGTGCTATCGCGATCGCAAGCTCTACGACAAGGCCGTGGCCACGCTGGACGCCGTGGGCGCGCGAATCGAGAATCGCAAGTCCGGCCTGGGCGCAGAAGCGATGTTCGAATCGGCCCAGGTGCTCTACTCCCATCTCAACAAGCCCGACGAAGCGATGGTCCGCTACAAGAGGTCCGCCGAGCTGGCGAGCAGCATCTCAGGCCCGCGCCGAGTACAGATCCTCGAACAGTGCTACTTCCACCTGGCCGAGCACAACTACAGGGCCAAACAGTGGGCCGAAGCGCTGGAATACTACCTGTTCCTGCGAAAACTCGACACAAAGCTCAACATCCTGCCGCGAATTCTCGCCTGCCAGTCCGCACTGGACAAGAACCCGATGGACCTGATCACGACTGAGGACGACATCGCCTACGTCCACAAGAAGATCAAGGACAATCCCGGAACGCTAGCCGCGGCGGAAGCAGAAGTCTTCCTGCTGGACCGCGAACTCAAGGCCAACCGCAAATTCGTGGCAGACGACTTGTCGGGCAAGTACCAGGCGCTGCTGAAGAAGTACTCCAAAGACGTGCTGGCCCAAACGCACCTGGCGTCGTACATCTATCTGCAGGCCGGCTGGTGCTACAGTTCGGCGAAGGACAAGCCAAGCGCCGCAAAAGCCATCGCCCTGTTCGAGAAGGCTCTGGCCGCAAGCGAAAACTCGCCGTACAAGACGCCGATACTCGAAGGGATCGCACACACCGCCGACATGATCGGCGATCGGGCCAAGGCGTTTGCGACGTACAAGAAGCTCTACGCGATGTCCGCCGCCAGTGCAAAGGCCGATCCGAAAGACACCCAAAGCCGAACCCAGACCCTGGAGTATCTAAAGAGCATGCTCACCAGGGTCGATACCGCCGACTCGGTCCAGCAGGCGATCACCACCGCACAGCAAATAATGGAGGAAAAGGGGCAGTTCTCGGAAATCGCGCGGCACGCGATGTTCTACGTCGGCGAGTTGCAGCACATGCGCAAGGACTACTCGGCCTCTGCGGCGACGTTCAGGAAATTCGTAAAGGCCTACGGTCCCAAGCAGGACACCAACGGCGAAGTCGCAGGCGCGCCGTGGAAGCCGGCGGAGTTAAACGAGCAGGTCGAGCAGGTCTACCAGGCCGCGATCCACG
>CAYMSH010000213.1:0-11023 GCA_964392945.1 uncultured Planctomycetaceae bacterium
TATCAGGAACGTGCCCTTCGATTCGAACATCCATGCCACGCAGTTTGTGGAACCCAACTGCCCGTTACCGCGTTCGAATATCTTGCGAAGTTCCGGTGCGGTGCGGTTGCGGTTATCGGTCAGGCAATCAACGATAAACGCCACCCCGCTGGGACCGTAGCCTTCGTAGACGACCTGTTCGTAGTTCTGTCCGCCCAGTTCGCCGGTGCCCTTCTTGATCGCTTTGGTGATATTGTCCTTGGGCATATTGGCGGCTTTGGCGTCGTCGATGGCGTATCGAAGCGTGAGGTTCATATCCGGATCGCCGCCGCCGTCTTTTGCGGCCATCATGATCCGTCTTGCAACCTTGCTCCAGAGTCGCCCTCGCTTGTCGTCAGTAGCGGCTTTGGCGCGTTTAATCGTCGACCATTTTGAGTGTCCGGACATAATAAGACTCCGTTTTTCGGGACCTGGGGGTCACTTGTTCTCTATTTTTACGCCTTTGCCCAGCGGTGCGGTCTGGACCGGCTTGCCGGCTTTGGCGGCTTTTATCTTGTTGGGGGTATCGCGTTTTACATTGCGTACCTCTCGTGAATCGGTCTTGTCGTCTGCGGCGAGCTTCAGCGCCCTGTTCCACAGTTCAACGGCTTTGTCGGTCCAGCCGAGTCGGTAGAATCCGTCGCCGGCGTGATCGAACAGGATCGGGTGAGTGTAGTCCAATTCGGCGCTTCGCTTGATGACCAGCAGAAAATAGCTTCCCGCGGTCTGGAGTTTGCCCTGTTTGTAGAGCACCCAGGCCAGCGAATCCAGCGGCGCGACGTACGAGCTGCTGGTCGGAGTGGTCCGGGCCAGCGACTGCCTGATCAACTGCTCGGCCTGGGTCAGTTCAAGACCCATGTCGGCCAGTTGATATCCCAGATTGTTCTGGTAAAGCGGCAGGCTCGGCATGGCCTGATATATCTTGCGAATGTCGGCCAGCGCCTTGTCGGTCTGTTTAATTTCGTTCAACGCCGAAGCTCGCCAGGTCAGCACGATCGTGTTCGCCGGATCGCTCTTGAGGCATTCATCGGCGCGTTTGATCGCCCCTTTGTGATCCTTCTTGGCGATCAGCACTCCAACAGACGCCGCGCGGCACGACTTCAGCGCGTGGGCGATCTTCGTGTCGCTGGGCTTATCGGCGACAAGCCCGGCGAGTTGCTTGATCCAGGCGTCGAGCCTGGCGATGGCCTTGTCGTATTCCTTGGCCGCCTCCATCGCCGCCAGCATTCCCAGGCGAAGTCTTATGTCGCCGGGGTCCTGCTTGAGCTGCGCCAAAGCATAGGCGTCGGCTTTGTCAAACTTGCCGGCGGTAACGTACAGACCGGCTTTGAGGCCCTGGTAATCGTCGATCATGCTCCCTGAGGGGATAGGCATTCCGGCTTCGTCGGTCTGGCTGTTGTCGGGCTTGCTCTTCAGCTCGGCGATCCACTTGTCCAGCAGTTTGTGGGCCTTGTCGTAGGCCTTAGTCTCGCTTATCGCGGCGATCAGGAGCTTCTTGACCCCATGGTTTCGCGGCGAGCGGGCCAGGAGTCCCTCGGCGTAGGCGATGGCCTTCTCGGGCTTCTTGGCCATCATGTACGTAGCCAGTTTCCAGCCGGTAATCCTCTTGATCCGCTGGGGGTCGACCAGGATCCAGTCGTCCATGAACTGCTGGGACAGATCGTAGAGCTTGGCGCCGCGGAGCGTGTTGATCATCTGGAAACGCAGGGCGACGGCCTTTTCGACGCTTGTGGTCTGGGAAAGCCACTGTTTCAGAGCGGCGTAAGCCTGCTCGGACTTCCCGTCAAGCTTCAGGCAGGTCACCAGTTGGTTTCGCAGCACTGGATCGTTGGGAAGCATCGCCAGCATTTCTCGGACCGCGTCGGCCGCCGGACCATACTTGCCGGCTCCCATCAAGGTTTGAATTCTCGCGCGACGAACGAAATCGTCCTTGCGCGTCTTGAACACCTTGTCCCACAACTTCTCGGCCCGTGCGTATTGAGCGTTCCTCAGCATGAGCGTCGCAAGCGCGGTATCCGCATCGCCGCCTGCTTTTCCGGACTTGATGATCTCTTCGAGTTGGCCCGCGAGGCGCTCGAAGTCCTTCTTGAACATCACGCCGCGAACCGAGGCAACCTCCACCCTGATGGCCATAAGCGCCACAGCGGGGTCCTTGGGGAACTTGGCCTTCATCTCATCGAGTATCTTGGCGGCCTGTTTGTACTGCCCCGAGCCCATTTGCACTCGGGCCAACATGATCATCGCCGCCGAGCTGTCGGGATCGCGTTTCATCGCAGCGTCCGCAAGCCTCTTTGCGTCCCGGAAGGCACGCATCTTCATGTATGCTTCGAACAGGCGATTGTTAAGGTGTTTGCCTGCGGGGTTCAGAGCGGCCGCTGCGTGAAAAGCTCGCGCAGCCTCGCCGGCCCGCCCCGACAGGAGCATCAGATCGCCTGTGGCTTCAAGCGTCCCAACATGCTTGGGATCGAGCTTCCGAGCGTTGGCCAGGGCCTTTTCGGCCTGGGGGATCTTCGACATCGCAAGAAGCACTTTGCCCCTGGCGTAGTAATAGGCCACGGACTCCTGGCCGCCGGGTATTTTGTCGAGGTTCTTCAGCAGTTCGGCGAGTTTATCGTTCTTGTCTTGCGCTGCGTAAATCGCGGCCAGGTGGGCGTACGTCGGCAGGAACGCCGGATCGGCTGCTATCGCCTTGGCGTACTGCTGGGTCACCGGCGACTTATCGCCGCGGATCTGGCTGAATCTGCCGATCAGGTAGTGCAGTGCGGCTTTCTGCTGCTTGGGCGCGGCGGCGATTTTTCCGGCGAATTTAGCGGCGAAATCCTTGGGGACATCACGTTTGGCCAGTGCTTTGAGCTGGGTCGATACGATATCGTCTCGCGACGGATCGGCGGCAAGCAGCTTGGCCAGGGCCCCGAGCACTTTGTCGGTCTTGCCCTGGGAGACATACATCTTGACGATGAATTTCGTTACCGCCCCATCGCCTGGATTACTGTTCAGGGCCGATTGGAGAATATCGGACCCCTGATCCGGCGCGCCGAGTTTTTCGGCGGCTCCGGCTAGAGCAACCGCCAGGGTCCCGCTGTCGCGTTTGGCCGCGCCAAGGGCCTTCCATATCCTCATCGGCATGGCCTTGTCGCCGGAAGCAACGGCGGTCCCGGCCGCAATCGCCGGCAGTTTGGACTTCATCAGAGGCTGTGCGGCCAGTTCAACGAGGAACGTTTCGGCCTGCTTGAACTGCTTTGAAGCGGCCAGCGACTCAACAACGAGCGAGGCGAGTTTCACGTTGGTTCGATCGCGGCTGAATGCTCGCTTCAGCAGCGGCGCGGCTTTCGCCGGCTGCTTGAGCCTGGCGTGCAGCTCTCCGCGTCTGGCCAGCAGTCGCTGGGGACGCAACACGATACTCCGCAACAACGGACGCGACGCATAGGTGCGTGCGTGCGAATCAATATTGTCTCCCAGTTGCTGGAAGCAATCCAGCGCCGCGGTCCAGTAACCCGCTTCGTCCAGCAGTCTGCCCAGGCGAAACAGCGTCTCGCCGGTCAGGGCGTTTTCAGGCTTTGACTGCGAACACTTCAGCGCCGTTCGCAGCGTGATTATCGCCTGGCCGGTCTGTTTCTGGGCGATCAGGAGCTGGGCCAGTTTGACCTGTGCGGCGATACTGTCGCCGTCGATGGCCAGCGACTTTCGCATGTGGACCATGGCCTTACCGGGATCGGGCAGCTTCATGTACGCCTCGGCCAGCAGGCGATGCACTTCGGCGCTGTTTGGAGCGAACCCCAGGGCCCGTTCGACCAGCAGAGGGACAGCCACTGCGTACTTCCCGTCGGCCATGAGCTCCCGGGCCTTCGTGACGGCTTTCTTCGCTCGTCTGGGAACCTCGCTGGCAGTGGACGGCGGTTTGGAGACCGCCGGCTTGAGCTTGTCGAGCTCGACGAGGGCTTTGGCGGGAATTGTTTTTTCCGCCGGTCCGGTTGTGGGCCGATCGGCGGCGTGGGCCGGCTTAGTCCCCAGCCCCGCGACCAGGACGGCGAACATCAGCAGTCTGGCGGAATATCGCATAATTCTTCTTAGTGTATGACCTTGTTGAGCGGATAGGTGATTATTCCAGTAGCTCCGGCCCGTTTAAGTTGCGGGACAAGTTCCCGCTCGACACTCTCTTCGAGTATCACTTCGACGGCGACCCAGTCTTCATCGGCCAGCGACGACACGGTCGGTGATTTTTCCGAAGGCAGCAGTTTGATGATCTCCGCCAGCAGCGTAGAAGGCACGTTCATCTTCAGGCCGACTTTGCCCTTGGCCTCGATCGCGCCCTGGAGCAGCATGGCGATATCTTCGATCTTGCGGCGTTTCCAATCGATCTTCATCGCGTCTTTGTTTGCTATCAGGCGGGTTGTAGACTCAAGCAGCGTATCGATCACGCGGAGTTTGTTGGCGCGGATCGAGGAGCCGGTTTCCGTAACATCGACGATTCCGTCGAGCATTCGGGCCTTGACCTCGGTAGCGCCCCAACTGAACTCGATCTTGAGATCGACGCCCTTGTCGGCGAAGAATTTTCGCGTCACGTTAACCAGTTCGGTAGCGATGATTCCGCCGGCGAGGTCTTCGGCCTTCTTGACCGACGACTCCTCTGGAACCGCCAGGACCCACTGCACGGGCTTCTGCTGCTGCTTGGCGTAAACCAGTTCGCATACTTCAACGACATCGGCGTCGTTTTCGCGAATCCAGTCGTAACCGGTCAACCCCACATCGATCACACCGTCTTCGATGTAGCGGGCCATTTCCTGGGCGCGGAACATCATGACCGACATCATCGGATCATCGATCGGCGGCGCCAAGCTGCGGGATGTGGCCGATATCTGGTAACCGGCCCGATCGAACAGGTCCAGCGTGCTGTTCTGCAACGATCCCTTGGGGATGCCGAGAACCAGTTTGTCTTCAGACGTCTTGTTAACCATCTTCATTGAGCTTTCATCATGCGGCGCCGGGAGTATCGACTAAGCAACCTCCGCAGCACGGGGCGGGTTGTTATTTCTTCTTACCGCGAGCTTTCTTGGACGCGGTCTTTCTGGCGGCCTTCTTTGCCGGCTTTTTAGCGACCTTGTTGGCGGGTTTCTGTGCGGTCTTCTTGTCGTCTGTCTTCACGTGGTTTTTGGCGTGCTTTTTGTCGTCTTTCTTCGCTTGCTTGTTAGCGACCTTCTTGGCGGCTTTCTTCGCCGGCTTCTTCGCTGCTTTCTTTGCGGTCTTCTTTGCGGCTTTCTTCACCGGTTTTTTGGCGACCTTCTTGGCGGCTTTCTTGGCGGCCTTGGCGGCTTTTACTTTTGCGGCCTTGGCGGCCTGGCGGGCTTTCTTCTTGGCCGCGTTGGCTTTTTCTTTGGCTTTGGCTTTTGCTTTTGCCGCCTTTTCGGCCTTGGCCTGGGCCGCCTTTTCGGCTTTTTCTCTTTCGATGGCCTCGAGTCTGTCGATTTCAGCCTGTTTGGCTTTTCGCCACTTGGCCAGGGCCTTGGCGGACTTCTCGACATACTTCCTGCATGCGAGATGCGCCCCGAAGCAGTTCTTGGAAGTCGCCAGATTGGCCACGAACGATGCGATCTGCTCCAGCGTGAGGCCGGGCTGTACGGCTCCGTCCATTTCGAGGCTGTCGGCCAGGTCCTGGTCGACCGGTACGGCGCGGGTCTCGAAGATAGTCAGCAGGACCATCGAAATCGCAAAGCTGCTGAGTCCGAGCTCCTGCATATGCCTGACCCTGTCGCGTTTGTTCATTTCGCCGATGTATTCCAGCGACATATTCGAGGTCTTGTAGAAGATTCCACGCAACACGTCGGCGATCATGTGCGCCTTTACGCTGCACTGGGGATAGTCGGATCCGATGCAGTCGTGGATTTCCTTGGCGGGCGAAACCCTGAGATCGTTGAAATCGACGTATTCCTCGCAAATGGCCTTGAAGGCCTTGGCCGCCTTGGCCGGCGTGGAATTCTCCAGGAGCATAATCTCGACAAGAACGCCTATCGCCTCGTTCATGTCTTCGATAGCCTGGGGCGCCTTTTTGGCGAACGCGCCCAGCAGTTTCCTGGTCTTCTTTTCGTATGTCTTAACGTTTTTCATTAGCTTGCGGGTTCCTCGTGCGCATCGTCGGGATTTTCCGGATCGCCTTGCGGCTCGGCGGCGTCCTTGTCCCTTATTTCCTGCATGGCGTCATCGATGAGCCGATATATTTCGAGCGTTTCCTGGAAGTTCTTATCAAATTCGAATGTCAGCCTCGGGGTATGCTTTAGCGACAGGCGCCTTCCCAACAGTTCCTGTATGTGTCCCGCGGCGTGCTTCAGAGCCCTGAGCGTCTTTCTCTGCAGGGCCTCGTCGCCGAGGACCGAGACAAACACCTTTGCAGTCATCAGGTCTTCGGGCACCTCGACGCGAACGATCGAGGTCCGCGCGGGATCTATCCGCGGATCGGACAAGTCGGCGAGGATCAGTCGTCCAAGCGCATCTCGCACAAGACTTCCGACGCGCTGTGTTCTGCGTGTCATGGGGTAATTCCAAAACCAACTGAACTCCGCCGAAGTCGGGGCCGTCTGTCGGCGATCCTTCGGCGGGTCTGTTGAGTATAGTAAACTTTCAGTTTGAGAAACTCCGGGATCCCAGGCCCGATCAGCCCAGGGTTCTGGCGGTTTCAACCTTCCTGTAGAACTCCAGGATATCGCCTTCCTTGATGTCGTCGTATCCGGCGACTTTCAAACCGCATTCCATACCGGCCCGAACGTCTTTGGCGTCGTCTTTGAACCGCTTGAGACTGTCGAGTTCGCGACCGTCTTCTATAACCACGCTGTTGCGAGTAATGCGGACCTTGGCGGTGCGACTGGCAAGACCGTCCAGAACGATGCAGCCGGCGACGGTTCCGATTCGCGAGACTTTGAAAGTCTGGCGAACTTCGGCCCGGCCGACAACCTGTTCGGTAATCTCCGGGGTAAGGCCCTTTTCCATGAAGGCCTTAACATCGTCGATAATCTCGTAGATGACCCGGTAGAGTCCGATTTCAACGCCCTTTTGCTCGGCAAGACGCCTGGCCGCGGCGTCGGCGACTACGTTGAAGCCGATAATCGACGCGTTGGATGCTTCGGCCAGCGTAACGTCACTGGTGCTGATGCCGCCGACTGTGGCCTGCAGGATAGTGGCTTTAACCTCGTCGGTAGCCATCTTGTTCAGCGATCCGACAAGCGCCTCGATTGATCCCTGTACGTCGGCTTTCACGATCAGCTTGACTTCGCTTACCTGGTCGGCCTGGATCTGGCTGAAGAGACCTTCGAGCGTCGCCTGCTGACCGGTGCCCAGGGCGGCGACTCTGGATCGCTGCTCCCTGTCGGCCGCTGCGGCGCGGGCCTTCTCGATCGTCGGTGCGACAAAGAACGTGTCGCCGGCTTTGCAGACCTCGCTGAGGCCCGATATTTCCACTGGCGTGGCCGGTCCGGCGGTCTTGATCGCTTTTCCGTTTGAATCCTTGATCTGTCGAACGCGTCCGTAACTCTGCCCGCCCAGAACGATATCGCCGACGTTCAGCGTTCCGTTGAGCACCAGCAGCGTAGCCACGGCGCCGAGCCCGGGTTTCATCTGGGATTCGATTACATATCCGCTGGCCGGCACGTCAACCTCGGCCTCGAGTTCGAGCAGTTCGGCCTCGATGGTCAGCGTTTCGACGAGCCTGTCCATGCCCGTTCCGCTAAGCGCATCGGTCTGGATAACTTCGGTCTCGCCGCCCCACTCTCGCGGATTGAGTCCGTGTTCGGCGAGTTGGCCCATCGCGCGGTTCACGTTGGCGTTGGACAGTTCGCATTTGTTAAGTGCAACCAGAATGGGCACTTCAGCGGCTTTAGCGTGACTGATCGCCTCAATCGTCTGGGGCATCACGCCGTCATCGGCGGCCACTACCAGAACGACAATGTCAGTCATGTTGGCGCCGCGAGATCTCATCTCGGTAAACGCCTCATGGCCCGGGGTGTCCAGGAAGACAACGTGCTGATCGCCCTGATCGAAGCGGTAGGCTCCGATATGCTGGGTAATGCCGCCGGCTTCCCCGGAAGCCACGCCGGTCTTGCGGATGTAGTCCAGCAGCGAGGTCTTGCCGTGATCGACATGGCCCAGGAACGTGACGACAGGCGCTCGCGGGGCGGTTTCGCCTTTTTCGCGATCGGCCATACCTTCGGCCAGTTCCTCTTCGGCGGTCTTGGCTCGCTTGAGTTCCAGTTCGATTTCGAAATCAACCATGATGTTCTGGATAACTTCAAGGTCCACGATCTGGTTAACAGTCGCCAGCACGCCGGTTTCCATCAGTTTCTTGATCAGGATATTCGACCTGATTCCAGTAGCCGAGGAGACATTCTTGAGGGTCAGCGGTTCTTCGACCTCGACTTTTCCGATCCTGACCTGCGATCCGCCTTGCGCGAATGAGCCTTTTCTTCCGACCGCAGCGCGATGCCGGCGCATTCCGCCGCCAACTGCGGCGGCCAGTCTGGCGGTTCGCTCCTGGAGGTCCTGCTGACGAATCTCGCGTTTGCGCTTTCTCACGGGAGCCGCGCCTGAGCCCTGGCCTTTCTTGGTGTCGGCGTCTCCGCCGCGCCTTCGCGGGCTTCTTCGTCCGGCAGCTCGCCGGGAATCGCCGTCGCCGGGAGCCGGGGCGGCATTGGCTTTGAATCTCTTGGGGTGCGCCAGACCGGGCGACGACGCCGCCGGTCTCGGTCCGGGCCGTCTTCGAGGACGATGCTCAGGGATAATGTCCGGCGCTTCGACGCGTACGACTCTGGGGCCTTTCATAACAGCCGGCTTGGGCACAACTCGCGGGCCCATCGGCACAATCTTGGGCTTCTCGGGCTCGGTGGGTTCTTCCTGCTCGGGCTCTGCCGGCTCGGGCTCCGCCGTCGGTTCTTCCGTCGGCTCATCGCTCGGAGCCTCGGCGGCTACAGGTTCGGCGACGGGATTTTCAACAACAGGCTCGGCGTCAGGGTCGGGCTCGTCGGCCTCGGCGATCTCGGGCTCGATAATTTCGACCTCGGCGATCGGGGCTTCCTGGGCGACGGTCTCCGTCCTTTCTTCGACGGGAGCTTCGGCCTCATCGGTCTGGACCTCGGCTGCGACCTCGACAACTTCAGTCTGGACCTCCCGGCTAGCCGGTTCCGGTTCGGGCTGGGCTTCTTCGACAACCGGCTCGGGGACAGGTTCGGCCTTCTTGCTGCGTTTGCGCCGCTTCTTCTCGGCCTCTTCGTGCGCAGCGTCAAGATCCACGTGTTCAGTGGTCTCCACGGCGCTTCCGCCGTCTCCGGCCTCACTGAACCACTCAACGATAGTCGCAGCCAGACCGGCTTTGACCGTGGACATGTGGTTCTTGATCTCTATGCCCTCGGCACGGCATTTCTCCAGTACGATCTTACTGGTAACGCCGAGCGACTTGGCTAGTTCAAATATCCGCTTTGCCAATTACAACTCCGTGCAGCCACTGTTTCCGAAATCGATACGTCATCGACATCGCTTGTGAATCTGCTGTTTAGGTCTATCGACTACTCTTTGTTATCGTCATTTTCGTCCGACACGGCGGACTCGGCGTCATCGGCGCCTGCAGGCTCCACATCGGCTGGGGCCTCGGCGAGGGGTTCTTCAGTAACTTCTGCAGCTTCCGCCGGCGTCTCGACTTGTGCTTCATCGGCGGTCTCGGCGACAGCCGGCGCGGCCTCAGCGTCCCCAGCCGGAGCTTCAGCCGGCTTGTCGGCTGTTTCGCTCTCGGGCTGCTTGGGTGCGTCTTTGGCCGCCGCGGCGGCCTGTTTCTCTTTTTCTTTCTCGGCGGCCACTCGCCTGGCCTCTTCGGCGCAGGCTATCACGATGCTCTGGGCCAGGGTTTCTTCGAGCCCCAGACCCTGCTCGCTGCTGGTAAGCGCTTCGGCTCCGACTTCTTCGACGTCCAGGACGTTGACCATACCCATGGCGATGACCTGATCGACGACTGTGGTGTTGATCCCTTCGATCTTCCGCAACGCCTTTTCCAGGATGTCCAGACCGGAGTTAAACTCGCCAGGGGTCAGGATATCGATATCCCACCCGGTAAGCCTGGCGCCGAGACGCACGTTCTGGCCGCGTTTGCCGATAGCCAGGGACAGCTGGTCTTCGTTGACTACGACTGTGGCGCGTCCCAACTCGAAGCACAACGCGATTTCGGAGACTTCCGCCGGCCTGAGCGAGTTGGCGATCAGTGTCTTGGACGACTCGTTCCAGCGAACGATATCGATCTTCTCGCCGCCGAGTTCTTCGACTATGTTCTTGATCCGGCTTCCGCGAACCCCTACGCATGCTCCGACGGCGTCTACTTTGGCGTCAAGGGAGTTGACGGCGACTTTCGTGCGATATCCGGCCTCGCGGGCCAGGGCCTTTATCTCGATGATTCCCTCGGCCACTTCCGGCACTTCCAGGTCAAACAGCGATCGGATGAAGTCCGGATGCGTACGGGACAGGATGATTTTTACGGCGCTGGGATGCTCCTTTACGTCGAGCACCATGGCCCTGAGGCGTTCGTCTACGCGGTGTGTCTCGCCGGGTATCTGTTCGGATCTCGGCATAAGGGCTTCGACTCGCCCGAGTTCCACCACCAGCGATCCGCCTTCCCAGCGAACTGCTTTTCCAGTGACGATCTGACCTCGCATTTCGAGGTATTCTTCGTATATGCTGCCCCGTTCGGCGTCGCGTATGCGTTGGATAATAACCTGCTTGGCGGTCTGCGCCGCTATCCGGCCGAGGGCTCGAACCGACATCTCGACACCGTCGACCGTCGCGGTGATGTCACCTGTTTGACGGTTTATCGTAACTTCGATGCCGTCATCTCCGGAATCCGGATTGGCTTTGCGTATCGCCGACAGCATAGCCGCTTCCAGATCGTCGAGGATCACGTCGCGATTGATATTCCTGTCGCGGGCAAGCCCGTCTACTAATCGAATCAGTTCCTGATTCATCGTGACACCTTTCTTCCTTCCCC
>CAYMSH010000214.1:0-11000 GCA_964392945.1 uncultured Planctomycetaceae bacterium
GTGGCACGATCGCCAGCATCGCTCCAGTTCGTCGTTCAGGCTGGGCTATCCCGACTGGCAGAAGGTCTACCACGTCGGCTTCCGAGTGGTTGTAGAGTAGCGGCCACTAGAATCGTCTGGGCCTATCGAATGGGTCGGCGAATATATGCGTTATCGCGCAGGCAAAACACTGCGACTCAAGAACTCCCGGGAAATATCCCGGATGTTCGATCGGGGCCTGCGCGCTCGAGACGCCCGCGTTACGCTTATCGCATCCAGGCGCGAGCGGCGGGGCGATCCCTCTCGCCTGGCCGCGGCGGTGTCCCGGAGGCACGGCGGGGCCGTGGTTCGCAATCGAATTAAACGGCTCTGCAGAGAGGCGTTTCGCACGAGCAGGGACCGGCTGCCGACCGGCTGGGATTTTGTAGTGCTTCCGCGAGTCGGAGCGAATCTAACGCTGGCGGGCCTGGGTAAATCCATGATCGCCCTGGCGGCGAAAATTTCAGCATCGGACAACTCCAAGGAATCCGGCGATGACAGCTGATCGTGTGTTGGAAAAGCTCGCGGCGATTCCCGCAAGGGCGATTGTCTGGATTGTTCGATGCTACCAGGCGACTTTGTCCGGCCTGATCGGGCGCCAATGCCGCTTCACGCCTACGTGCAGCGAGTATTTTATCGAATCGGTTGAGACATGCGGCGTCTTTCGCGGCGTGGCCAAGGGCCTGTGGCGGATCGCGCGATGCAATCCATGGGGCAAGAGCGGATACGATCCAGTGATCAAACCGACAGATGGGGCGTCCAAATGACCGACACTGCGCCGACAGAGATGCGGATTTATCGTACGTCGATACCGATGCGTCAGTTCGAGCACGCAGCGGCCGTTCGGGCCCGGGCCGAAGCGATAGTTGTTTGTGCGACATGGCCCGACGGCGGGACCGGCTGGGGCGAGACCCTTCCGCGTGACTACGTAACCGGCGAAACCCTCGACAGCGTTGTCGGAGATCTTCGCACGAAAATCTTCCCTGCGATGCGACAGGGCGACCGACCGCCGCGACTCGACAGCGACGCTCGCTGCATGTCCGCCGCGGCGTGTGCGCTTGATATCGCCGCTTACGACGCACTGACTGACAATCCGCAGACCGGCGCGATCGTTCCGCGAGTTTCCGGCGTGTTGGGGGCGGCCGATCCCGGGAAGACCGCTCGAAAGCTCAGGCACATGCGGCTGTTCGGTTTGAGGGACTTCAAGCTCAAGCTGGGTTTTGATGCGGAAATCGACAGGGAAAATCTCGCCGTTGTCAGCCGTAAGCTCGCCGGCGGGATTTGGGCCGGCAAGCTGACCCTCCGCGTGGACGTTAACGGCGGATGGTCCGCCGAAGAAACGCCGGATCGGATTGACGAACTTGTCGCCCTCGGCGTTTGCGTTGTGGAGCAGCCGACGTATTGCCCCGCGGATCAACTAGTCGAACTGGCCCATAAATGCTCCCTGCCGCTGATGGCCGATGAATCGCTGATAACTGACGACGACGCCGAGACGCTCCTGCAGGCCGGCGAAAAGATATGGTGGAACATCCGCCTGTCAAAAAACGGCGGCATCTCCGCGGCGACCCGACTGGCGGCCAGAGCCTTCCAGCACGGCGTGCCGTTTGTCGCAGGCTGCATGGTGGGGGAGTCCAGTATCCTCTCGGCCGCCCAGAGGCGATTCCTTGTCGGGACCGGATGCGCCGCAAGATTCGTCGAAGGCAACTACGGGCGTTTCCTCCTCGCTGACGATCTGACGGCAAAATCCCTGCGGTTCGGTTACGGCGGGAAGCTGAAGAGCATCGCAGGTCCCGGTCTAGGCGTGCGGGTAGACCAGGCCAAACTCGATCGCTACGGCGAAGAAATCAGTAGCCAGTGATCGTTGCAGGCGCCTCAGCGAGTCGCCAGTTGGGTTCTGATTCTCGGTTTCAAGCTGCGATTGACCCAATTCATGAAGACCGCTCCGGGGCAACTTGTCGCGGCGTTGGGTCCGTCGCGATGACCGATGATATTGTCGGGATCAATCTTGTACTTTGACGCCAGGGTTCGCACCAGTCGCTCCAGTGCGGCGATCTGCGCCCGAGACGGCATCTGATCGCTGAACTCTCCGACAAGGCAGATTCCTATGCCGTGGTTGTTGTACTCGTTATTCGGCGTACCGCCTGTGTGCGCGCCCCATTTCTGTTTGGTCCATCGGCTTCCGACTTCCACGCGTCCGTCCGGGCCGCCGTCGCCATTGTCGATCACGAAGTGGTATCCAAGTTCGTCCCATCCGCGAGCGCGGTGCGACTGATCGAAGCTGGCGGCGTTTCCGCGAGCCGTCGCGCTGTGGTGTATCACGATATATCGCCAGAGTCGATAGCCCGTAGTTCGCCACTGATCCGGCGTGACGGCCGACGGCCTTGCCGTGACGCGCGGTGCGGGCCGCGGAGTGGGGCGATAAGGAACCGGCCTGGGCGGGACCGTGAGGTCAAGGCGATGCTGGGGGACTACTCCGAGCTGGTGACTGGGAGTCGACGAGCAGCCGATCAGGGCCTGCAGCGATGCTAATACAATAACGGACGTCAGGACTCTCTTGAATGACATCTGGTGTTCCTTACGGGTATTGACGGCTTTATGTTCTTGTTATGGTATCGGCAGATGGGTCGGGCTTTCATCAGCCAAGTGATCGGCAAGTTGGTCGGCGTTGGCGTGAAGTCGGACAAGTTGGGGCAATTCGCTCGGCACATTCTTCGATGCGACTAGATGGATGAAGTGCTTCCGTTTGGCCGCAGCGATCGCCAACTGAACGTCTGCAGTGATTACGTAGGGTTTTGGGCCTGGATTCCGGCTGGAGTGCTTTTTGTCTCTCAGGCCTCGCGCTATCATCCTGATGACGGACAGCGGATCGCCCCTGTCGGCGCGCAGCGAAAACACTCGCGGTACGTCGGCGTAGCGAGCCAGGTCTTCAGGGAGTTCCTTCAGCAGTTCCCGCTTCGGCGGCAGAACGAGTACGAGTTGCCCCAGATTCGATAATCCTTTTGCGATGCGAATCGCCGCCTGCTTGTTGTTTCTTTCGGTCTCGGCCAGGAATCGGGCGTCAAGCAGGTAGACAGTCATCTGCCTGGGGACGATCGCCAGCGATGCTTCATGTTTTGCGAATGCCGCCGGTCCATAAGGCAGGCCCCTGAGCGTGATCTTGTGGGCTCCCGGCGGCGTTAACGGATGAGCTGCAGACAGCCTGTCGCTATGTTCCATGGTCGATACCGTGAACCGCAGGTTGCCGGTGTGGTCCTGGAAGATCATTAGCGGCGTGTCGGCCGACGGCATCCTGCGATCGAGAAAGCCATTCAAAACGGATTGCGGGGCGTCTTCTCGCAAGACCGCATCGGTAAGGAGCATGTCGATCTTCAGGTCCGACGAAATTGTCATCGTTCCAGTCAATCCGGCCCATGCCGTGGCCAGCATAACTGAGGCTGCTGCGGCCAGCAGGGCCCAGCGGCAGAGGTATCCGAGTTTCTCCAGGTCCCTGTGCGATTGTCCGGATTGGATTGTCATGGTGTCGGTTCCTGGTTTGCGTCGCGGCCGGTCATACCGCCAGTTGTCGCAGTCTGGCCACGCGATCGGTAATCGGCGGGTGCGTGGCGAATACGCTCGAGGCTCGTTTTTCGAATTTCTTGATCGGATGCACGAAGTACAGGCCCGCGGTGGCGCGATTGGCGACCTCAAGCACATCATTATCGCCGCCCAGTTTGTTCAGTGCGCCGATAAGGCCTTCGGGGTTCCGGGTCAGCTCCACGGCTCCCGCGTCTGCGAGGAATTCTCGCTGGCGTGAAAGCGACATCTGGATTACACGAGCCAGTATAGGCGCGATAATCGCCAGTACGACCGCGGCGACCATTATTACGATCTGCAGCGGGTTGCCTTTTTCGTTGCTGCTACTGCTTCTTCGGCGCCCGTGCCGACCCCAGATCATGGACCTGAGGAAAATGTCGCAGAGCATGACCAGGACGCCGACCATAACGGCCATCAGCATCGAGTAGAGTATGTCGTAGTTCCGCACGTGACTCATTTCATGGGCCATCACGCCCTGGAGTTCGTCGCGGGTCAGTTTGTTTCGCAGTCCCAGCGTTATCGCCACACTGGCGTTTTTCGGATTCCTTCCCGTGGCGAACGCGTTCATCGCGTTGTCGTTTATCACGAATATGCGCGGCAGGGGCATTCCGCCGGCCAGGCATACCTCCTCGATCACGTTGAAAAGTTGAGGATCGTCGGCCTGGGCGATTTCCGTGGCTCCGCTCATGGACATCAGGACCGATGATCCGCCAAAATAGCTTCCCAGCGTCAGGCAAAATGCGATGATCCCGGCGATTGACGCGATGATTATGCTGAACGCCGCATCGCCTCGGCCCCAGACCAGCCCAATCAGCAGTCCCATGGCGATGAAGAAGAGCATGAATCCGCCGATGAGGATGAAGCTGTTTCGCCTGTTTTTCGCGATTAGTGTGTGGAAAGTCTCTGTTGCCATTAGTCCTGATTCTTGCGCTTATCTCTGTATTTATCAATGACTTTCTGGCGACGTTTGTGCTGAGGCGACATCTTGTGAAACATGTCCAGGACCGACTCTACAACCGCCTCTTCCACGTAGCGGGGTCGTCTCCTTCCCGATTGGTCGACATCCTCGCCCTCAGCGTACGGGCCGTTCGGTTGTCGTATATCCGCCATTCTTCGTTCTGTGCTTGCAGCGCGAATCTCATCGGTAATCAAAGACGCCAAGGCGTCCAGATTCTCTTGTCCTGTACCTTTCGGCATTTCTGGTTGTGTGCTTGCAGCGGGAACTTCACCGGCAGCCAGAGACGCCAATGCGTCCAGATTCTCTTGTTCTCTATCTTTCGCCATGGTTTAACTCCTTATACTAGAAGCTGACCTTCGGGGCCTCTTTTTGCGAGGCGTCTTCCAGTTCGAAGTATTCCTGGTCGCCGAATCCGAACATGTTTGCGATCACGTTGTTTGGGAACTTCATTCTGGCGGTGTTGTAGACCGCCGCCGAGTCGTTGAAGTGCTGCCGTGCGAAGGCGATCTTGTTCTCCGTCGTCGTCAGCTCTTCCTGCATCTGGGCGAAGTTTTCATTGGCCTTCAGGTCCGGATAACTTTCCGACAGCGCGAACAGCTTGCCAAGCGCGCCTGTCAGCATGTTCTCGGCCCCGGCCTGTTCGGCTACGCCTTTTGCGTCGATGGCGCCGTTTCGGGCTTGGATAACCGCTTCGAGGGTCTCGCTTTCGTGTGCGGCGTATCCCTTGACTGTTTCGACGAGGTTCGGGATCAGATCATAGCGGCGTTTGAGCTGCACGTCGATCTGGCTCCAGGCGCTTTGGCACCTGACCCGTTTCTGGACCAGCCCATTGTAGACGGCGATGGCCATTAGCGCGAAGATCAGGACAACGGCGATAAGAATCCATAAGCCGAGCATGACAAATCCTTTCATTAAAGAGCATTTTTGAATCTTATTACACTATAGCCTATGAAGGTAACTTTGTCGCGGCCTGTCAGTCAAGGGGCAAATAGTTCAAGTCCGGCTGGCGAAATTTGACAGTACCGCCGATTTATAGTACATATGGTATATAAGGCGGGGGATGGCTGGGCGATATGGACTTTGTGCAGTGAATCATACCGGATTGAGAACTATTGTTGTTGTGGGCATTATGCTCGTTGGGGTGTCGGTCTCGACGTCTCAAAATGAAGCCAAACGCCTGACGCCGGCCCAGCAGAAGGAGTTCAACACCCTCAGCGGGCAGTTGTCTGATCCTGCGCGATCGCCGAAAACAAAGCTTGAAGCCGCCGAACTGCTGCTTGCAAAGCAATACCCCCAGGCCATTGAGGCCCTGAAGGACTTCCTGGCCGGGAACAACCCGGCCGCCCAGGTCGCAGTGGCCCAGGCGATCTCGCGCGACAACGGAACCACGCCGCGAACAGACTTCATAGATCCTCTCCTGGCGATGCTTACTGGTGAAAACTCCGACGTTCGTCCGGCGGCCGCTACCGCGCTGGCGATCTACAAGGATGAATCCGTTATTGAGAAGCTCGTGGCGATCGCCATCGATCGCAAGCGGGATCGCACTGTGCGGATCGACACCATTGCGGCCCTTCAGTCGGCGCTCGACAAGGGAACTGTCGATGCGCTGGTCCGGCTGCTTGACGATCGCGAGGCTACGGTTCGCGACGCGGCGGCTGATGCGTTGGCGAATCTGACGAACATCAAGGCGTTTCGCACCAACAGGCGTCTGGCCAAGCAATGGTGGGCTCGAAATCGCAACAAGCCGCCTTCCAAATGGCTGGCCGAACTGGCCGACTCGCTGGCTCGCGGAAAAGCCGAGTTGGAAGCAGACAACACTCTCTTGCGACAGCGATTGGCCAAAGCGCTGCGAGACCAGTACGACGCGGTGGCCGAGGCCCAACAGGAGGCTCTGCTGTTGGAGTTCCTTTCGGATCCCGTGGCGGACGCTCGCCTGGCGGGCACGACTCTGGCCGAGTCGGAGATATCGGCGGGGCAGGAAATATCGACGAAACTTCAAACTAGAATCAGGGCCATGGTCAAGGATCCCGATTCGCGGGTCAGGCAGGCTTCTGTTCTGCTGGTGGCCCACCAGGGCGACGATGAATCGCTCGGGGCGCTGCTTGCGGCGCTGAAGACCGAAGAGGTCCAGCCGGTTCGACAGGCGATAATGACTGCTTTGGGGCATATCAGGAGCCCCGACGCCGCCGGAGAGGTAGTCGCCGAGATCGCCAGCAGCTACGATTCAGTCGCCGGAGCCGCGGCGCTGGCCCTGGGCCGAATAGCGTCGGCAAAACCGCTGGACGAAAAAGTGATCGCTCAGGCCAGTTCCGCACTGGTGAAGCGATACAGGCGAAAAGGGCAGGAAGATCAGGCAGCAGCCGTAGCCATGCGAGAGGCCGTTCTTACCGCGATGGGAGTTATCGCTGACAAGAGTTTCCTGCCGGTTCTGCGATCGGCTTTGAAGGACGCCGAAGCCACGGTGCGCCTGGCGGCGGTTAATTCACTGGCCCAGGCCGGCCAATCCGCAGACGCCGACGCCATCGCAGCCCTTGTCGGGGATTCCGATCGCGGCGTTCGAGTCGCCTCGATCACCGCACTGGGCAAACTCGGCGGACGAAAGTACCTGGCGACGATTCTCAAACGCACTGATCCCAAAGCTGAAACCGACCAGGCCGTTCGCAAACAGGCCCGGCAGGTCGCCATGGGACTGCTGGCCGGCGCAGACGCCGCGACGCTCGAGGCCGAGGCCCAGCGACTTGTCGGACAACCCGACGCCGTACACCAGCGGATCGAGATTCTCGAAATGCTCGTCACGGCGTTGAAGACCCAGAACAGCGATAAACTACCCGAGGCGCTTCGCACTCTGGGCCAGGCGCTGCTGGACGGAGCCCGGCCCGCCGAGGCCGCCGTGCACTTCGGCAAGGCCTACGAGGCGATGTTGGCTGCAAAAGACACCGAGGCTTCTGGTGCGTGGTTGGAGTGGATTTCAGCAATGCTGGCCGCCGACGATCCGGGCGCCATCAAGGCTATGATCGCACAGACCCAGACCACCGCGTTCCAGGCCGCGTTGAAGGCGTTGTCCAAGAGGCTTGAGGCTCTCGTGTCAAAAGAAAGTTACGCACCGGTGATTCTCCTGGCCGATCGAGCCGTGGAGAACCTGGCCCAGCGTTTGACTGTAGCCGAGCGAGAGAGCCTGCAGAGTACTCTGACTGAGGCACGCGCGGCGCAGCGCAAAGCCGACAAAAAGAAAGTTTCCCAACTGGTCGGGCAGTTGACCGCTCCGGATGAAGCGGCCCGCAGCAAGGCTTCCAGCGAACTGCAGGTACTGTCCGATCGCGCGGTCTATCCGCTGCTTGAACTGCTCAAGGCCAATCTGGAGGACGCCGAGCCGGACCCGCGTACCGCCGCGGCGATTATTGTCGTTCTCAAGCAGGTTGCGCCAAAACTCACTGGATACGATCCCGATGCGTCCAAGGATCAACAAATCGAAGTTATCGAGGGCTGGTTGAAGGCCCGCAAATAGACTACTAGAGGCTCTCTTATGGCGGATATGTGCGTAGGAATAGATCTTGGTGGAACGTTTATCAAGTTCGTGACAACCGATCGCCAGGGCGGCGCGTCGGACATATTCGAACTGCCGACACCGACAGACGGACCCCAGGGGCTCGTAGCGCAGATGGTGCGCGGCGCGCAAAAAGCTATAGACGCCTGCCAAACCGGCGGCGACAGGGTGCTCGGCGTAGGCGTAGGTTCACCTGGGCCGTTGGACCTCGAAGCCGGTATAGTTATCGCCAGCCCGAACATCGAAGGGATGGTCAACGTGCCGCTGCGAGACATGGTGAGCCAGGGCCTTGGGCTGCCTGTCGTGCTGGAAAACGACGCCAACGCCGCAGCGTACGGCGAGTACATTTCCGGAGCAGGTAAAGACGCCGACGATCTGATCGTGTTGACGCTGGGGACCGGCGTCGGCGGCGGGATAGTGATCGGCGGCGAACTTGTACACGGCGCCCACGAGATCGGAGCCGAACTGGGACACATGATTCTCGTGCCTGACGGCGCGCCCTGCGGCTGCGGACAGCAAGGATGCATGGAGCAATACTGCTCGGCGAAGTTCATGGCCGATCGTACGATGGCCCGTATAGCCGCTGAGAAGCCCCAGACGGCCCTCAACGCCATTATGGACTCCAAGGGGTCCATCGACGCCAAAGACATCAACGACGCTCGTGCAGACGGCGATGCGTTCGCCGCAGAGGCGTGGGACCAGACTGCGCGATATCTGGCTTTGGGCTGCGTGAGTCTCACCAGAATATTCGATCCTGACAAGATTGTGCTTACCGGCGGAATGGCCAAAGCCGGCGACGATCTTATTGAACCGGTGCGAAAGCATTTCGCCCAACTGCACTGGGAGATGACGGAGATAAAGACCCAGGTCGACATCGCAACGCTCGGATCCGACGCAGGTGCGATAGGAGCTGCGGGCGTGGCGTGGCGAAAATTCGGATCGTGATCGAATTAATCGCAACGTCAACCAAAGGACTTACAGGAAACTCCAATCGATGAAACATTACTATCCCGATTTTGATCAATTCAACCGACTGACAGCGCAGGGCAACACGATACCGGTCTATCGCCAGCTCATGGCCGACGCGCTTACGCCTGTCACGGCGTATCGCAGGCTGGCCGGAGCCGAAGACTCCGAGCGCACCGGCAGTTCGTTTCTTCTCGAAAGTGTTGTCGGCGGCGAGCAGATCGCGCGTTACTCGTTTGTCGGAGTCGATCCCGAAGCGTCGTTCACTGCTTATCGCGACAATATCACGATCAAACGGGCCGGCCGGGACGACGAAGATATCCTCAGCCACGATCCGCTCAGCGAACTGCACAAACTCATAAGCGACTACCAGTCCGTTCGAATGCCCGGGCTGCCGCGATTCACAGGCGGACTGGCCGGATACGCCGGATACGACATGGTCCGCTACTACGAGAATATCGGCGAAGGGCCCAATGACGATCGGGACCTGCCGGACCTGTCGTTTGGCCTGTACCGCACGATGGTCATCTTCGATCACGTTTCGAAAACGATCAAAGTTGTCTGCAACGCTCTGGTCGGCGACGATCCCAAAGCCGCCTACGATCTGGCGTGTGAGTCCATCGAGCAGACGATCCAGCGGCTGTGCGACGACGACAACGGACACCCCGTAGACGAAGTGAACCTGGTCGGTCTTCCCGAAAAGCAGTTCGAGTCAAACTTCTCCCGCGAGGCTTTCTGTCAGATGGTCGAAGCCTGCAAGGAGTACATCCGCGCCGGGGATATCTTCCAGGTTGTCGGATCCCAGCGACTGTCTGTCGAGACAAGCGCGTCGAGCTTTGACATCTACCGGGCGCTGAGAGTGGTAAACCCCTCGCCGTTCATGTTCATGTTCGATTCGCCGGAGGTCACGCTTGTCGGGGCCAGTCCGGAGATACTCTGCCGCGTTGAAGACGGAGTCGTCACGAACCGACCTCTGGCCGGTACGCGACGCAGGGGCGCTACCGAAGAGGAGGATGCGGCGCTGGAAGCCGAACTGCTGGCCGATCCGAAGGAACTGTCAGAGCACATTATGCTGGTCGATCTGGCCAGGAACGATGTGGGAATGGTGGCCCAACCCGGCACGATCGCACTGGCCGAGTCGGAACTGATGGCCGTCGAGCGATACAGCCACGTGATGCACATAAGCTCCGACGTAAAAGGTCTGCTGGCAGAAGGCATGACCGCATTCGATGCGCTGCGCGCGGCGCTGCCAGTGGGGACCGTTTCCGGGGCGCCGAAGATTCGCGCGATGGAGATCATCGATGAATTCGAGCCGACTCGCCGCGGTCCATACGCCGGGGCTGTCGGGTACGTCGACTTCTGCGGAAATATGGACACATGCATAGCGCTGCGAACGATGGTGATAACCGGCGGAAAGGTCTACCTGCAGGCCGGAGCCGGATTCGTGGCCGAGTCAGTGCCGCAAAGCGAATACGAAGAAACAATTAACAAAGCTCGCGCGCTGCTGAAAGCTATTGAAGTCGCCGAAGCGGGTCTGGGGCGATAGTGCGGACAAGTGTCCGTTCAGTCAGTCTCGCCGATGGTGGGTTGCTCAATCTGGACCGGGGCGGGCGCGGGTTTCTCGACGGCCTGACCCTCACTGCGAAACTCTCCAATTGATTCATCAACCGGCTCGGGAGTTTTTTCAGCCGGCTCGTCGGCTTGTGCGATAGGTTCGGGAGTTTCTTCAGCGGGCTCGGCGGTCTGTGCGATAGGTTCGGGAGTTTCTTCGGCAGGTTCGTTGGCTTGTACGACGGGTGCGGGAGTTTCTTCAGCGGACTCGTTGGCCTGTGCGATAGGTTCGGAAGTTTCTCCGGCGGGCGCGGCGGTCTGGGCGACAGGTTCGGGGGGTTCTTCCGCGGTCTAGTCGGACTGGGCGGCGGGTTCGGGGGCATGTTCGTC
>CAYMSH010000215.1:0-10937 GCA_964392945.1 uncultured Planctomycetaceae bacterium
CGACAAGAACCACCCGTCGATTATCATCTGGTCGCTTGGCAACGAGGCTGGCGACGGGATCAACTTCGAGGCGACTTCCGCCTGGATACACAAGCGGGATCCCTCGCGACCGGTGCACTATGAGCGGGCGGGCAAGAGACCGCACACCGACATTGTCTGCCCGATGTACGCGGGCATAAAATCGATAGAAGCGTACGGTTCCCAGCCGCAGACCCGCCCGCTGATACTCTGCGAATACGCACACGCGATGGGCAACTCGGTGGGCAATCTCCAGGACTATTGGACCGTTATCGAGAAACACAAGCACCTCCAGGGCGGGTTCATCTGGGATTGGGTGGACCAGGGGTTGCTCAAGACCTCCTCTCCATCACTGGCGGTGACCGACGCCAGCCGAATGGGCCACGCGGTGAAAATATTCGGAACGCTGGAAGAGTCGTCCGGGGCCAAGGCCCTTCGCGGCCACGCCGTTTTGCCCGGAGCTCCGAGCCTGAACATAACCGGCAAGGCCCTGACGCTTGAGGCATGGGTCAAGCCCGAAAAGGCGTCCACTCACTCGCCCATAGTGGGCAAGGGCGATACGCAGTACGGGTTGAAAGTCGATGTGAGCGGAGAGAAACTGGAATTCAACATCTACAGCAAATCGGCCGGGTGGATTACGCTGAACACGCCGCTGCCGAGCGACTGGTTGGGCAAGTGGCGCCATGTGGCGGGCGTTTATAACGGCAAGGCGCTGAAACTCTACATAGACGGAAAGCTGGTTGCGACGAGAAAGTCCAGTGCAACGATCGCTTCGTGCGGGCATCCGGTCAATATCGGACGCAACGGGCAGTATCCCAGCCGAACTTTCCGCGGCCTGATTCGCCGTGTGAGAATCTACAACAAGGCCCTCCCGATTGGCGAACTTAACAGGCCTGAAGCAGCCCCTCCGGAGTCGGCCGTATTGTGGGTTGACTTCGGCAATGCGCGCAAGGTCACCTCCAAGGCCAAAACATTCTGGGCCTACGGCGGCGATTATGGTGACAAACCCAATGATGGTAATTTCTGCTGCAACGGATTGGTTCAGCCCGACCGCCGGCCGAATCCGTCGCTCCTGGAGGTCAAGAAAGTCTACCAAAACATAAAGGTCACTCCCGTAGATCTGCTGAAAGGGAGCCTGAGTGTTCGCAATAAGTACATCTTTCGCAATCTGGATTTCGTTGCCGCCAGTTGGGAAATGGCGTGTAATGGGAAGGTGATCGACCGCGGTGAGTTGGGCAAACTCAAGATCCCTGCCGGGCGGACCGCCGAGATCACCATTCCGCTCAAGAAGCTCCAGCTTATCGCAGGGGCCGAGTACCATCTGAAAGTTGTTTTCGCATTGGCTGACGACATGTCCTGGGCCGCCAGAGGACACGTCGTCGCGTGGGACCAGTTCAAGATGCCGTACAAGCCTGCGCCAATGGCCGAGGTCGATCCCGAGCAGATGCCGACGGTCAAACTCACCGAATCACCTGAATCCGTTACAGTCAAGGGCAAACGGTTCTCGGTAAGCGTCGGGAGGAAAAACGGGGCGATTACATCCTTCAAGACCGGGAAGATCGAATTGGTCTCTTTGCCAATGGTTCCCGATTTCTGGCGAGTTCCGATCGATAACGACCGCGGAAACAAGATGCCCGATCGACAGGGCGTTTGGAAGAATGCCGGTCCGACGCGCAAGATAACGTCTGTAAAGGCAGAGACCCTCGGCCCCCGGTGCGTTCGGGTTACCGCTACTGCGAAAATCGCTGCGGGCAGTTCGACGTGGCGCAATGTTTACACTATTACCGGCGACGGCAAGGTCAGGGTTCTGTGCGAGATCAAGCCTTCGGGAAAAGCTCCGAACCTGCCGCGAATTGGAATGCGTCTGGCGATTCCCGGATCAATGGAGAAGATGACTTGGTTCGGACGCGGTCCGCACGAGACATATATGGACCGCAAGACTGGCGCTGCTGTGGGAGTTTACTCCGGGAAAGTCGCCGATCTGGTGCATCCGTATGTACGTCCTCAGGAAAACGCCAATCGCACTGATGTACGCTGGGTAACGTTCGTGAATGCTCAAGGCGTTGGTTTGCGTGTTGGCGGATTGGCCGAGGTATTGAGCATTACCGCCAGGCCGTACAGCCCTGCTGATCTGGAATCCGCTCGTCACACGCACGAACTGCCTCGTCGAGATACGATCACTGTTAATATCGATCACAAGCAGATGGGCGTCGGAGGCGACAACAGTTGGGGTGCTCGTCCGCATCGAGAGTATTTGCTTCCATGCAGGGACTATACCTACAGCTTCCTGCTCCAGGCTCTGGGGGGAAAATGATATCCATAAAGGCGCTGCGAATCACCTCGCAGCCAGTAATCGATGCTGGTTGGGATAAGCCGGACTGGCGCGGCGCCGGAGTTGTGCTGCTCGAAGGCTACATGGGCGACAAACCGACCCATTTTCCAAGAACGCAGGTGAAAATCGCCTGCGACGATCAGGCCCTGTACGTGATATTCCGAGTTGAAGACAGATATGTTCGAGCCGTCGCCGACGACTACCAGGATGAGGTGTACAAGGACAGTTGTGTCGAATTCTTCTTCGCGCCCGATGCCGAGTCGCCGAGAGATTACTTCAATCTTGAGGTCAATTGCGGCGGTGCAATGCTCTTTCAGTTTCATAGGGCTTCAGATGGAGCCTGCATTGAGGTCCCGGAAAGCCAATGCCGTCGGATCGAAATTGCCGCCTCGCTGCCGAAGATTATCGATCCGGAGATTGGTGAGCCGACAACCTGGACAGTCGAATACCGCCTGCCGCTGGATATCTTGCGGCCGTACTGCCGTGTGACTGAACCGACTTCCGGCTCACAGTGGCGGGCGAATTTCTACAAGTGCGCCGACGATTCATCGCACCCGCACTGGCTGACCTGGGCCCCTGTGGACAATCCAACGCCGAATTTCCACCTGCCGGAGTTCTTTGGTATACTTGAGTTTTAAGTCTCCCCAAAAAAGAGGATGTCATGATTAAGAGAATCTTGTTAGCCGTTCTGGCGGTAGCGTGTTCAAATGGCCTGGCCGATGCAGCGGGGAAATACAAGTCCATCGAAACCGCCCGCAACGGCATGCAGAAGGTTTACGGGCTGGTCAGCCCGCTGGACCAGGAAGGCAAGAATTTCTACATTCTCAATTCTGACGGGTTGATCGAAGTCAAACTGGCCGATGGCGCGAAGGTTGGCCTGCTGTTCCGCGAGCGGGATATCAAGAAGATGCTCGAGGCTCGCAAGATAAGGATCGCCAGCGTTAATCGCCAGTACGATCTGCCCAGGAAGCTGTACGTGAAAGTTCACTTTCCCAACTGGCGATCGGCCCAAGCCGTGCTGAAGAGCAGGGAATTCCGGGACGGAATGCTCCACGCCGACCCGCTGGCTGATCATCCGCCCACGGAAAAGGAGCCCTGGCTCTGCGGGGAGCTTACGAGTTTGGAAGACGGGCACATCACGCCGAAGAAAGTTGTTACGGTAGCCGGCAAGACCTTCAAGGGCTCGACCAGTGGATTCAACTATTCCGAACAGATTGTCGGTCTGTTGGACCACACGGCGATCAAACCGTTCTGCAACCAGGCGAGTCTGTACGGAACGCTCAAGGGCGATGTGTTCTACGCATCGCACGTGCTGCTGCGTCCGATTCCGGACCAGACAGCCAAAGACGATCCGAAGCTGCCGCGGTACCTGTTCATTGGCGATTCGATTTCGGGCAACTACGGCAAGGGGCTGCGGGCTGCGCTGAAAGGCAAGTACAACATCCACCATCCGCCGACCAACTGCGGGCCGAGCGGGAAAGGCCAATCAATGGTCAAGGCCTGGCTGGGCGATTACAAGAAGCCCAAACGCCATTGGGACGTGATCAGCTTCAACTTCGGGCATTGGGATTCCGGCAACTCCAAGAAGAAGTACCAGGAGAATCTGGAAAGCGTGATTCAGCAGTTGAAGCCAACTGGCGCCAAATTAATCTGGATAACCACGTGCCCGGTCCCGAACGGATACAAACCGGCCAGCGCTCTGGTCGACAGGGGCTCCAAAGGAAAATGCGCCCCCGGCCGGACCAGCGGAGTGATGAAGAAATATCTGAACCCATGGGCTCTGGAGGTCGTGAAGCGTCATCCCGATATTACGATCTGCGATCAGTGGCAATACGTCAAAGAGAACGAAGCGACGATCTACAAAGAGTTCTGGGCCAGCAAGAATGTTCATTTCAACGGCGTCGGCGCCGATAAGCTGGGCGAGTTTCTGGCTCGACACGTCGACAAGGTTATGACAGCCGCGCGATCTTCGCAAGACTGACTACAGGTTCACCTTGTTCCGGAGGGTTGGTTACTTCTGGGCCTTCTGGGCGTCCAGAGCATTGAGCATCTCAACGTGCTCATTGATCAGTTCTTGTACTTCGCGCTGGAATCCAGGCGTAGGCTGTTTGCCAACGTGCACGGTTGTCCATCCGACCAGCTTCAGGTTCGGCCAGGTGTGGCCCGGAGCCGGCATGGCTACTTCCCGCACCTCTTTTTGGAAACGCTCGCTTGTCACGACTCGCAGCGCCACAGCACACGCGTTGGCTCCGATGTCTTCGTATCCCCGTTTGCCGTGGAATGTGCAGTTCTTCCTGTAGGCTGTCGTGTGGGACGAACCGTCCGATGCGCTTATAACCTTGATGTCTCGGGCCTCAGATAGTTCAGGGTACGTCGTGCTGAGTTCGTCCAGTTCGGTCCTCAGCGATTCCATCACGCCGATTACGTCGGTTGGCTGGTTATCTTCTGGCTCAATGATGTTCAAGTCGCCGCAGCCGACGGCTCCGAAGGCGATTATCGCTATTGCCAGCCCCGACAGTACGATTGGGTTTCTCTGCAGTTCGTTCATTTGTGATCTCCTTTATCTAAATCACTGTAGGTTACGGAGTCGTGAATTTCACGCATACCGGTGACGATACCGCGATTTGTGCGCCCGTGGGTTTCAGTTTTCCGGTCTTTGGATCGATGCGAAAGACAACGATGTTGTCGGAGTTCTGATTTGCCGCCAGGATGAATTGCCCCGTCGGATCGATACAGAAGTTTCTCGGCCATTTTCCGCCGGACGATACGTAGCCGATCGGTGTGAGTTTGCCGGATTCTTCGTCTATGGCGAATGCCGCGATGCTGTCGTGGCCGCGGTTTGACCCGTAGAGAAACTTGCCCGACGGATGAATCTGGACTTCCGCGGTCGTGTTGAAGTCCTTGAAGTCGGCCGGGAGTGTGGAGATTGTCTGCACCTTCTTCAGCGTTCCTTTGGCCTGGTCGTACGACATCGCCGTAACGGTTGACAGCAGTTCGTTGATAACGTAAGCAAGTTTTCCTTTCGGATGAAAAGCGAAATGTCGCGGACCGGAGCCTGGGGCGAGTTTTGTCGCCGGCGGGTCGTTGGGCTTGAGTGTTCCGCTCTTGGCGTCGAACTTGTACACCAGCAGTTTGTCGTTGCCCAAATCGGCGGCGATCGCAAAACGATTGGCCGAATCGAGGTTGATCGAATGCGCGTGCGGGCGGGTCTGGCGGCGTTTGTTTACGCTCGATCCGGAATGCTGGATAACGCTTGCGGCAGAGCGGAGCTTTCCGTCTTTAGCTATCGGCAGCGATGCTACCGATCCGCTGGAATAGTTCGCAACCAAGGCGCACTTGCCGAGTGCGTCCAGAACAACGTGGCAGGGGCCTTTCCCGCCGGACGGCTGGCGATTGAGTTGCGTGAGCTTGCCGCTGGACTTGTCGATCGAAAAGGCTGTCAGAAGGCCTGTTCGCTTTCCGTCGATCTTCGTCGCGCCGCCGGCGGCGGAGAGAAACTTCTGGGGCGGGTCGATCGCCAGGAACGTGGGCTTGTGCGTTCGTGCGGCCAGGGCGGGTTTCGACAGGGCGCCAGTGGCGAGGTTGAACTTGCTGAGGTATATCCCTTTGCTCGTCTTTCGCGTGTAGGTCCCGAAGTAGACTCTGACGGTCTTGTCTGCGCACTGTGCGATTGTGCAGAACGCGAGAACAACCGCCATCGCCGCCAGCAGAACCGAATATCGTTTTCTTGTTGCGATCATATTGTGGCCTCCGACCACTGCTTTTCGAGGAATCTAAATGATTTTGGAATCTCTACGTCCTTCTTGCCGATGCATCCGCATTCGAGGCTCATGCAGCCTTGGTATCCGATCCGTTTCAGACCGCGGAATCCGTCGATGAAGCTCCTGGCGTCCTGTCCGGGCAGCTTTCTCTTGATGCTGCCGAGGTGTACGTGCCGGAGATACTTTCCACCCGACAGGAACGCGCCCTGGTCGGATGTCTCTTCGAAGTACATGTGGTAGAAGTCGCCCATCATCACTATGCCCGGGCTTCCCACGTCTCGGCAGATCGACGCGGCGTCGGCCAGTTGTCGCAGGAAGTACGCCTCCTTGCGATTCAGCGGTTCCAGCATCGCCGGCACGCCGACTTTTGCGCCGTGTTCGGCGATTGGTTTGAGCGTTTCGATAAGCGCATCGCGGGCTTCCTTGCCGATCAGTTGCGTGTGGCGATTGAATGCCGGGACGGCGATTACGCCTGCGGCGTTCCACCTGGCCGCGGCGGTAAGGGTTTTCTTCAGTGTTTCGATCGCTTTGTCTCGTTCGGACTTGTCCGGCGAGATGAGCAGCCCGGAGTATCCGCCGCAGACGGCCCCTACGACGAGCTTTGTGCCTTTCAACGCGTCGATGACCTCTTTCGTTCTGTCGGCGAGGTTGCCGCCGTTAAGTTCGATCGCCGCGGCGCCCCAGTCACTCAGGCGCTTGACCTTCTCCTTGAGCGTTTTGCCCGGTATGCAGCCCTCGCGACTGCAGAGTCGCAGTTTCGCTTTCGGCGTCTCGGCGGGTTTCTCGGCGTTGGCTGACGCCAGGGGCAGCGCCCCGACGCCGGCGGCGGCCAGCGAACCGATCAGGAAATCTCGTCGTTCCATTTTCGTGTCTCCAAGTGACGGCGTCCGGAAATGATGTGCGAATCGTTCATGACAGCTATCATAGTATATCCCGGTCGCAGAATCACGACATCAAGCCTTGAGGTTTTTTTCCGGACCCTCGGCTGTTGGAAATGCTGTTTCGAGGACTTGATTCAAGGCGATGCCATACTCTAAAGTCGTCGCAGGCAAGCTGCGATAGTGCTTTACGCACGTGACATCGATCGGGAGGGCGGTTGAGACCACTGTAAAAATCCCTTGCACTGCGAACGTGAGCGTTTACTATGGGTTCACAGTTTTGGCCGGGCATGCGGCCCGGTGGGGAGCCAGTCAGCGGGAGCACCAAATGGCGTGTCTTGAAACCGTTCGTTCACGTGCAGTTACGCTTGGGGCGGGGCTTGTTGTCGCTGTGGTTCTGGGCCTCTTCCCGTCGCTTAGCCAGGCAGGTAGTGACTACGGCGACAAAGATTTCGCTGTTCGCCTGGCGCCGTCGTTCCTGCGTTTTACGGAGGTCTCGTCAATGGGCGGTGAGACCGCCGCTAATCGCTGGTCTTCGGCGATTAATCCCGCCTCGGCCGGCTGGCTGGAGATCCCCGAAACGTTTGGCGTTGTCTTTGCCCCGTACTACTCGAATGTCGGATTCACCGGTGGCATGAACATACACGTAATGGGAGAATCACTGACATGGGACACCAAGGGTTGCGGTACGTTCCAGCCGACGTTCGCGCAGATACGAAGTAGCGGCGGCAAGACCAACCAGGGCTTGGAATTCGGATACAAAGTCGATACGGCGCAACTCCAGTGGGCCAAACGATGGGGCGACTGGGCGTTCGGCGCTAACTTCAACTTCGCCTCGGCCAAGATCCACCAGGACGGCGTGTTCGTTACTCCCGGCGCGTTGCCGGTGACTACCAGGGTAAGTTCCGAAGGAAACGCCGAAAGCTATCGTTTCCGTATCGGCGGGCTTCGCAAGTTTGCCGACAAATTCCTGGCCGGGCTCGTGCTGGAATACGGCTTCCAACCCTACCGCAGCCACACGATGAGCATTTCTACGATACCGGCGCCGGTGCCTCCGACTGTGACGATCATGAAGGATCGCGGAACCCAGCAGCAGTATATCATTCGTCCGGCGATTTCCTGGGAGTACGGCGACATGTCGACGCTGTCGGCCGATTACCAGTACGGCGGATTCTTCAACAAGGACGACTGCCTGCAGAGCCACCGCTGGACGGTCTCACTGCAGCATCGCGTAAAGGAATGGCTGTTCCTGCGTGGCTCGGGCTCGATCGACCAGCGAGGAAACATGGGCGCCTCGGCGGGCTTGTCTATGTTCGTGGCGAAGAATGCGGGCTTCTTTGTCGGATACCAGTATAACATGTTGCCCGAGTTGACCCCGGAATTCGGGCGGGCCCACACGCTCCAGATGGGAATCAACATTCGTTTCTGATCGGCTGGGGCTTGCCAAAGAGCGTAAGGCAGGCCGGCAGGAGAAACAGATCGCCAAGCAGCGCCCCGACGATTGTGATGCACGTCAGTTCGGCGAACCGCCTGCTGGGCACAAACTCCGACAGCATCATCACCGACAGACCGGCCGCGATCAGTACGCTTGTCAGCACGATCGCGCGTCCTGTACCGTGATACGATCGTTCAATCGCCGCCAGGGCGTCGCCGTCGGCTTTGATCTCCTGGCGAAAGCGCGCCAGGAAGTGGATCGTGTCGTCTACGGCTATCCCGAGGCCTATTGCGAAGACTATCACGTTGCCGGCGTTCATCTGGTAACCCCGCATGCCGATATAGCCCCAGGTGATTGCAAGTGGAGTGACGTTGGGCAGTATCGCGATCAGCCCGATTCGCAGCGAATGAAACAGCAGGGCGATGACCACGAAGATAACCAACGCAGCCCCGAGCAGCGAAGTGACCATGTCGCTGACGAAGCGGTCCATGGCTCGTGCGTGAACCTGGGCTGTCCCAGTCAGGCGGACCTCGATGCCGGAATCGGCGAACAGTGCGGCAAGTTCTGCGCCAAGACGATCCAGCAGGACCAGCATCCGCTTGCTCCCAATGTCACCGACCCTCAGCATGATCCTGGCCCGCTGCGAGTCTGCTGTCAGAAATGCGTCGTAATGCGACGCCGACCCGTAGCTGCGCAGGATGGCGTCCTGCGCCTTCAGTCTCGCTGAATCATCAGGCGCCATGGCGAGCGCGGCGCCCATACGCCTGGCGGCCTCGTTGTGCAGGTCAACGTACGAGCGGGCCGAGATCACTGACTCCAGCTTCCGGGCCGACTTCTGAGCTTGGGCTACCCGGCGAAATGTGTCCGGTTTGAGGAACACCCCGTCGGCCTGGCCGGTCAGGCTGACCTCCAGGGGCACGACGCCTCCGAGCTTTTCTTCAACAAGCCTTAGCGTCTGCATTTGCGGATGGTCGTAGTCGTAGGTCTCAAATAGATTCGAACTGGCGACGACTGTCTGTGCGAACCAAAGGAAGACGCCGATGATCGCCAGGCTGAAGGCCAGCACTGTTCGCGGGCGTCGGCATACGAGTCGTCCGGCCAGGGCTGTGATGTGTGCGATGCCGCTGGTGCGGCCTGAATCGCCAGGCGAGTATCGTGGCGCTGCGAAAGACGGCAGCAGACCGCCGAGAATGGCGATCGTGGTGACATACAGAAAGCACATGCCGGCGATCGCATACACAGCCAGCGATTGCAGTTGCTCGCTGCGAGCCCAGAGCAGTGCTGAGAATCCGATCGCAGTGGTCAGAAAAGTCAGGAAGCACGCTACTGACATATGCTCGATAGTTTGGCCGGCGGCCTGGAGCCTGTCGAGTCCCGGTTCGGCCGATTCCTCGGCGTAGCGAGTGATCACGTGAACGCAGTTCGCCATCCCGATCACGAATAGCAGGAACGGCAGAATGTTGCTGATGATGTTGAACGATTCGCCGCGGATGACTATCAGTGAGACCGTCCAGACGATCGCGCAGCCAACTGCGATCATAGGCAGGATCGCACCCGATACTCGCCGGAATTCCAGGCACAAAACGACAAGGAACAGAACTCCTGCGACAGGAAACAGCGTCAGCAGATCGGCGCTGAGACCATCGACAATGCCGGTGCGCATCGCGGGCAGACCGCTTAGCTGGACCCTGTATTCAGATGGCGGCGGGACTTGTTCCAGGATTTGCGACACGGAGTCTACGATGCGACTGAGGTCGGCTATTCCAAGCGATTCGGGACCAATTTGCACGACGCACGAACTGACGCGGCGATCGGAACTTATCAGTGAGCCTTCGAGCAGTGTCATCTCGTCGACGGCTTGGCGGATTCGCGTCTGGTCCGTATTGTCTGACGGCGCATCCGGCCGCGGGCCGATGTTCAGTGTAGCCATTGATTCGACGCCCTGAATGCCGGGGATCGTGGAGATTCGCTTTGAGACATTTCTCTGCCAGCCCAGCGCTTCAGTCGACAGGGCGTCTTTGCGGCCTGTCGATTCCAGCACGACAAGCAGAACGCCGTCGGTGTGTCCGAACGTGTCGCTGAAGGACTGAGAATACGACAGCAAATCGTCCTGGCCGCGTAGAGCGCCTTGGGGTGTGAAGTCGAAGCTGATACGCGGAAGGACCGAGGCCGCGCCGATCGTGATCAATGCTAATGCGCCCAGAACGGGCCAGCGGTAACGAACTGAAAGTGCGGCCAATCGCATGTAATGTTCCGTTGGGGCAAGCCGGTTCGACAGCCGGGAGCCTCCATATGGCCTCACGGCGACAAGTGCCGACTTGTTTGAAGATTCTAGCACGGACCACAGGATCAGCAAGCGATTTCTCGTGCCTTGCGGGGCCCGGCGGATTGCATTTTTACAGCGTGTGTAACCTTTTAACCTGCCCTTGCACATTGATGGTAGTAAGACGTTGGATCGGCCCTAGTGTGTCGTCAGTTTTGATTGTATGGGTGAGGCCTTTTTTGCCGATCTT
>CAYMSH010000216.1:0-10931 GCA_964392945.1 uncultured Planctomycetaceae bacterium
CGACGCGGGGCGATGGGCTGAATCACAGGCGATGTTCAAACGCGCGATGACGCTGATGGAGCGAGCGAAAGACGCCGCCAGCGGCGTCAGACTCGCTACGGCCAAAGAGATGCAGGAGAAGATCGACGAGGCCCAACAGATTATCGATCTGGCCAGATCGAAGTCCGCCTGCGTCGGATTCGCCGAGAAGATCAAGGGGCTCAGCGGCAAGCGACAAGCCAATCGCGTCAAAGCCAAACTCCAGGAGATCAACGGATCCGGGATGCGGTTATGGAAAGCGGATATCCAGGACGGCAAGTGGATTGGAGCGACTCTGCCGCACAACATTCGATTCCTGGAGCCGTTAAGAGGTCTGCAACTCCAGCGATTGGACGCATCCTGGAACAAGGTTGAAGACCTCGGACCGCTCAAGGGCATGCCGCTTACTCGTTTGGCCTGTAGCAGTACTCGCATTACGGATCTGTCTCCGCTTGTTGAGAGCATGACGCTGACGAGCTTGACCTTCTACGGTACGTTCGTTAGCAGCCTGGAACCGCTCAAGGGCATGCGTCTGAAGGAGTTGGACTGCGGTAAAACCAAAGTGACCGATCTGAGCCCGTTAAAAGGCATGCCCCTGGCGAAACTGCGCTTAATGGACGCCAGGATAAGCGACTTGAATCCGCTTAAAGGCATGCCTCTGCTGGAACTCAAATGCTTCATGAGCGACGTGGTCGATCTCAGCCCGCTGGCGGGCATGGGTCTTACCGACCTGAATGTCGGCAGGACGAAAGTCTACGATCTGGCCCCGCTGAAAGGCATGCCGCTTGAGGTGCTCGACATCAGCTCGACCAGAGTTGCCGACCTGTCGGTGCTAAAGGGTATGGACTTGAAGTCATTGTCGTGCGGCTATGGCGAGATCAGCGATCTCGCTCCGCTGGCGGGCATGCAGTTGGACGAGTTGTCCTGCGCGCGAAGCAAGGTCAGCGATCTGACCGTGCTCAAGGGAATGCCGTTGATCAAACTTGATTGCCACGAGACCCGCGTAAGCGATCTGAGACCGATCGCCGGGGCTCCGCTGAAGGAATTGATGATCCACGACGCGAAGATCACCGACCTGACGCCGCTGAAAGGTATGAGGCTTACGGCGCTTGTCTTCACGCCGTCGGACATCAAGAAAGGCATCGAAACTATCAGGGAGATGAAGACCATCGAATGGTTCGGCGTTAAGAGCCACTACAATTCCACAAAATACAAACCCGTGGAGTTCTGGAACAGGTACGACGACGGGGAGTTTGGGGGACGGAAAGTGATGAATGAGGAATGATGGAATGACAACGGCGGCGGCTTAGAGGCAGTGGATTGCTGAGCTTTTGAATGTTACGTAGAGTTCGCGGTTGGGCTCCACTCTTAACTGCTGGAACGATGTGTAGGTTATCAGGGCTACTAACTGCAAATCACCGCAGGCCAGTTGGACGGCCAGCAATGCATCGCTGTGGTCCCAGTCGATTACTCTGCACTTGAACTGGTTCAACGCGCTGCTTGTGAACGGTTGATCCGACAGCAGCAATTCTTCGGGCATTATCCAGATGTGGCGGGTCGATTCGTCGGCGGCGCTGGCGCGGATCCGCTGGCCTGATACTTCGCAGATGTCGCCATCGACATCGCTTACTGTCAGCACGTTTCTTATGCCCAGGAAGCGGGCCGCGTCGGCGTCGGTCGGGCGGCGGAACAACTCTTCGGGTTCGGCGATCTGGTGCAGGCGATAGTCGAGCATCACGCCGATCCGATCGGCCAGGGCCATCGCCTCCTCAGGCTCGTGGGTCACGTGCAGTATAGTCGTGCCTAGTTCGGTGTTTATGCGTTTCAATTCCTTCCTGAGGCGAACGCGTGTGTTGGTGTCCAGCGCCGACAGCGGTTCGTCCAGCAGCAGCAGTTTGGGTTCGGCCGCCAGCGCGCGGGCCATAGCCGTTCGCTGCTGCTCGCCGCCGGAAAGCGTATCGGGTCGGCGATCCAGCAGATCGGTTATCCCCAGCATGTTCGCCAGTCGCTCGGTTCGTGCCGAAGCCTCGCTCGAATCGCAGCCGCAGGCCCGGGCTCCGTAGGCGATGTTCTTTGCGACGCTGATATGCGGGAACAGCGCGTAGTCCTGGTACACCACGGCGAATCTGCGGTGCTGCGGCGGCATGTCGGTAATATCGACTCCGTCCCAGAGCACTCGCCCGGCGTCGGGTCGGATCAGTCCGGCGATGAGTTCGATCAGTACGGTTTTGCCGACCCCCGTGGGGCCGAGAAGAGCAAAATACTCGCCGCGTTGCAGAGTCATCGAGACATCGGCCATGTCCATCGCGCCCAACCGTTTTGCGATAGATTGCAGTTCAAGCATCGCGTCCCTCCGATGCGCCGAGGCGCGATACGAGTCGCAAGGCGATGAAAACCGCTACGCATATCACGATCAGCAGGACCGCTACGGCTCTGGCCGCCGGGAGACCGTAATCGGTGAATCGCTGGTAGACCATCACTGGTGTGGTCATCGGGTGGTATGCGATTATCAGGACCGCCCCGAACTCGCTGATGCCGCGTCCCCACATGAGGATCATTCCCGAGAGTATCCCTCGCCACGCAAGCGGAAGCGAGATCGTGAAGAACACGCGTTGGGGCGAGGCGCCCAGGGTTCGTGCGACCCGTTCGAGCCGCAGCGGCACGGCGGCAAACGCTTCCCTCGCCGCGTTTACAAGGAACGGCAGTGATACAAACGCCATCGCGACGGATATGCCGGCCGTTGTCGAGACCAGGCCTCCTCCCGTGAGGCGCCCGATGAGAGATTTTCGCCCGACGATCATCAGCAGTGCGATTCCCGCGGCCGAGTGGGGGATGATTATCGGCAGGTCGACTATCGCCAGTATCAGCGATCGCCCGAAGAAGCGTTTTCGGGCCAGCAGATACGCCAGCGGGATCCCGAAAAGCGCCGAGGCTACTGTGGCGATCATCGCGGCGATCAGCGTGACTTTGATCGACCGAATCACCGCGTGCTCGGCAGCCGCATCGCTGAGTTCGCCGATGGACGTTGCGAATATCATTCCGCACAGCGGCGCCAGGACGAACAACAGCAGGCATGCTCCCAGGGCGCCCAGGAGCAGTTCGAACCACCATCGTCGCAATAGTGACGGTTTGTCAGGCATTGCTACTTCTTGTTTTCCGTGCAGAACGGTTTGAGCGATTCAGGCAGGTTTTCGAATCCGTCTGTTATCGCCGGGCGCGGGGAGGGTTGCCCGTTAGCCTCCATTATCGCCTTGCCCTTGTCCGACAGCAGGAAGGCGACGTACGCTTCGGCGGCTTTGCGATTCGGGGCGTTTTTCGGGATCGTAACCGAGTAGACCATGGCTTGGCCTTTCTTGGTGATCATCTGGCCGGGCTTCTTTCCGGTGATTTCGATCGTTGCGGTCTTGTAGAGATCCGCACGGGCCGGGTCCTTTAGATTCACCTCGTCGCTCAACAGCAAGGTCTTGAGCTTGTGCTGCTGTGCGACTGATCGGTAGATGAACAGGTAGTCGATCTCGCCGGCTTCCAGAAGGCTCAGAAGATCTGTCTCCTTCGGGCGTATCTGCTGGTTTTCTTTGCCGAGCATTTTGGCGGCCAGATCGGGTCGATTGAGTTTCTTTGCGGCCAGTTGAACCGTCATAACCGATCTGTACCCGCACGGATCGCGATTGGGGTCGGCCCGGCCGAAGACGACATCGTCGCCCAGCAGTATGTCGGTCCAGTTTTCGGCGGTGATGTTGTCGGCGTGCTTTGATTCTTCGGTGTAGGCGATCGCCATTTCGTTTGTCGCCAGTCGGATGTTGAAATCCGCGTGTTCCGGCATGAGCAGGTTGGCCACGACGGTGTAGTCCGCCGACGCCATGACGTCGCACTGCCTGTCGAGGTCGGATATCTTGCGTGCGCAGTCACGCGATCCGGCGGCTTCGGCCAGGACGGTTATGTGCGGATTGGCCTTCATGAACTGAGCCGAGACTTCCTTCAGCGGCACCGAAAGGCTTCCGGCGTGGAATATCACCAGTTGCTCGGGTTCGGAGTTGTCCTCGCCGCGGCACCCGCAGAAAACAGTCGCAGCGACGGCTAATACAACACAAGACCAGATTCTCATTTTCGTCCTTTCGTGGCTGGGCATATCGGATCATAGCGACTGTTGCGATGCGTTCCAAGCCTCTGGCGACAGCTTGTAAGAATCGGACAGGTTTTCCAGTGATATTGTCGCCCGGATTGCCCCTGTCGGCTACTCCGCTCTGTATTTTGCCGTCTTTGGCATCTCTGCTAAACTCGCTCGGTGAACACGCCGACTATTAGATGGGAGTAAGTGGTGTAAGGGAGCCTCGTCAATGGCGGTGGAAATACCGGAATCAGACCAAATAGACCAGACCCGCCAGGGCCCGCAGGTGTTGTCCAGCCTCCTTGAGGTCGGCCGCAAACTCTACGATCACGACAATACGTGCGAGATGCTCGAGACTATTCTGACCCACGCCAGGACGTTGACCGGCGCCGAGGCCGGGACCCTGTTCCTGGCAAGCCGCAACTGCCTGAAATTCGCCGCGGTGCAGAACGATCGGATAGACACCTCGACGACAACGGAACAACTGCTCGGGCGCGTCATGCCTGCGACTATGGAGTCGCTGGCGGGATTCGTGACGCTGAGCGGCGAGATCGCCAATATTCCCGACTGCGGCAACCTGCCTGAGGGAGCTCCGTTCCGAATCAATCGTGACTTCGACACGGCCACGGGATACAAGACCCAGAGCATCCTGGCGGTGCCTCTGAGCTGTCCCGACGGAACGTGCGCCGGCGTGCTGCAATTGATAAACCATACCGACTCGTTCGGGCGAATCTGCGAGTTCTCAGATCCCGCAGACAGCGGAGTTCTGCTGCTGGCTTCTTCAGCGGCGGTTACCGTGCACAATGCGATCCTGCAGGAGCAACTCTACCAGGCGCATATCGGAACGCTGTATCGGCTGGCGGTGATAGCCGAATACCGCGACAACGACACCGGCGATCACATTCGCCGCGTAAGCCGCAGCAGCGCGCTTATAGCACGCGCGATGGGAATAGACTCAGATCTGATCGAGCGCATCAAACACGCCAGCCAGATGCACGATGTCGGGAAAGTAGCCGTGCCGGATTCGATCCTGCTCAAGCCGGGACACCTGACGGCCGAGCAGCGCACGATCATGGAAAAGCACACGACGATTGCGGCCGAAATCCTCGCCAATCCCGAAGACGATGTTATGGCCATGGGGCGCGACATCGCGCTGAATCACCACGAGCGATGGGACGGTCAGGGCTACCCCAACGGGATCTCGGGCCGCGACATACCGCTTTCTGCCCGCATTGTCGCCGTCGCCGATGTTTTCGACGCGGTGATCTCGCATAGATGCTACAAAGCAGCCAGCAGTTTTGAAGTGGCGCTGGACATCATCTCAAAGGACAGCGGTCATCACTTTGATCCTGAAGTGGTCCATGCGTTCTTCTCGGTGATCGACGAGATACTCGAATCGTATCCGTGCGGCGAAACGCCCTGACGACCGAGGCTTCTCCGGGTGAAATTACTTGTCGGATTTGCCGAGCAGGGGCAGCGTTAGCGACGTCCAGAGTTTGTATCCGGCTTCGCTGAGGTGCAGCCCGTCTGAGGCCAGCAGTTCCTTCTTGGGTTTCCCGTCGGCTCCGAGCATAGGCGTGACGATATCGAGATACTCCAGCCGCGGGTCGGACTTGCTTAACGCGGCGATCGCATCGTTGGCGCGTTTCATTTTGCCCCAGAGACTCCACCTGCTCGTTGACGGCTTTATCGCGACGAATATGAATTTCGTTTTCGGTAACTTGGCGTGCACTTTCGCGATCAGCGCCTTGTAGTCGTCGATGACCTGTTGGGCCGATTCGCCCGCGGCGATGTCGTTGTCGCCGGCGTAGAACACAATCGTTTTCGGTTGGTAGGGCAGCAGTATGCGATCGGCGAATTCCAGCGAATCTGATATCTGCGATCCCCCGAACCCTCGATTGACAGTCGTGTGATTGGGAAACAGCTTACCGGTGTTCCATCGCACGATGCTGGAACTGCCCAGGAACAGGATCTTGCCTTTCGGCGGCGGGGCGGTCTTGTCTCGCTCTTCGAAGCGTTTGATGTTCTTTTCCCAGCGGCTGGGCTTTTTGGCTTTGGGCTTGGCGCCGGCGGGGAATCCGCCTTTGGCCAGCAGGGACTTGATCACTGCGTCGGCTTTCTTGGGCTGCACTCCGCGCGGGCCTCGGGAGTAGAAGGCTATCTTTCCGTCGAGATCGACAATAGCCGTCGCCGCCGGGCGGCCTCGATAGGCTTTTTCCACCGCGCCGACCATGGAGTGTTTTGTGCCTTCCGGCGGAAGGTCAATAAGAATCGGCATCGTGAACTTCAGGCCTTTCATGCACGCGTCGGCGGCGATGATCCGCTCGCCGGCGTTCCTGGCCTGGGTGATGTCTTTGGGAGTTGTCGGCTTGTCGGCGTTTTGCGGCTTGCGAACGGGGTGCGCCTCGCTGATGTAGACCAGCATGATCTGAACTCTGGGGTCGTCCTTGTACGCCTTGTACAGGGCCTCGGCCTCCGGGGCCGTTCTGCGGAACGGGGGTCACGTATAGCTCGACATGAAGAGGCAGACTACTCTTTTGCCGCGATAGCTGGAAAGCTTGATTTTGTCGGAGGTTACGACGGCGACTCTCTTGCCTTTGGAGTCGGTGCGTTCAATGAGCACCGGAAGTTCGAAATCCGCGGCTTTCTGGCCGATTTGCACCCCGCGCGGGGATTGGCCGGATGGACGCCCTCTTCTGGGGCGCCCACCCGGTCTGCCTGGAGGGGCAGAGAAGGCGACGGTCGCGATCAACGCCAACGCCGCGACGCTTGCCGCAACTCTTCTGTTTCCCATAACCACAGTAACCTCTCTCCCCCCACGGCAATCCACTATCCTGGTCTCCCGCTACTTTCCTAAAACGCAGAAGGCGCTTTGAGTATTTCGAGAGTTTTCGAATTTTTCCGCCAAACACGCCGGCGGCGGCGGGATCAATGTCGTATGTTGCGGCTTGCTCTGGAGTTCGCCGTGACTACAATGGACCAATAGTCGGCTATTGTAGCCGCCAAGAGGTCACGTGGAAGATGCCCGCTGATAAACAACAGCCCAGTGACGATCGTGCGCCTTACGGACCTCTCGGACTCATGGACATCCAGGCCGTTCGCAGCCGGCTCGTGGACGGGGCGATGATCGTGCTGGCGATTCTCGCTTTGCCAGTGGCGGCGCTGTCGCTGGCGCGAATTCTGGAAACCGGCTGGAACAACATTTTCTACCTCCACATAGCAGTCGTCGGACTCGTCGTGTCGATCGCGATTAACCGCAGGCGATTGGCGTATCGGCTGCGTGCTTCGGTGCTGCTCGGCGTGTTCCTGGTTCTCGGTGTTGTGGGGCTGGCGATGTACGGGCTTCCCGGCGGCGGGATGATGCTCCTGTTTACGTTCTGTATGTTGACGACGGTCTTCTTCGGGAGGCGGGCGGGGCTTGCTGCATATGCGATCTCCCTTGGAGTCATTGTCGCCGTTGCGGCCGCGATATTCACCGGCGTTATATCTTTCTCGATCAACATGGGCGTGTACGCCAACTCGGTCACCGCCTGGATGAGCATTCTGGGCTCCTTTGCGGTGTTCGTGCTGATCATCGTTGTCGGACTTGGCGGACTGCACGACTACTTGGCCAGCTCGCTCCTGGCCCTGGAAAAGAGCGAAGCTCGGCATCGACGCATCATGGACAACCTCGTCCGCAGTTTCATATACCAGCACGACACGAACGGGAGATTCACCTACCTGTCGAGGTCCATAACGAACGTGCTGGGCTACGATCCGGACGAATTCCTGAAAGACATAAACACGTACCTGACCGATCACCCGGTCAACGACGAAGTGCGTCAACACACGGAGCTGAGCATTCAAGGCGTTCAGCAGCCTCCTTACGAAGTGCAGATCCGCCACAAGAACTCCGAGATATACTGGCTGGAAGTGTCGGAGACTCCGATGCGTGACGATTCGGGGCAGGTAGTCGGAGTCGAGGGCATCGCACACGACATTACCGCCAGGAAACGCCTGGAAGGGCAGTTGCGGCAATCTCAAAAGATGGAGGCCGTCGGCCAGCTCGCCGGCGGAGTGGCCCACGACTTCAACAACCTTCTTCAGGTGATCCTCGGATTCGGCGAGTTGGCGCTGGCCGAAAGCGAACCGGGCGGCGCGGTGCACGACGGAGTAGACCAGATGCTGTCGGCCGGGAAACGAGCAGCGGCGCTGGTGCGACAGTTGCTGGCGTTCAGCCGTCAGCAGGTGCTTCGACTCGAAGAGCTGGACATCAGGGAGATAGTGACGGATCTGGCCAAGATGATACGCCGCGTTATCGGCGAGGATATCGTACTGGACATCCGCTGCCGAACCGGTCTGCCGGCGATTCGCGCCGATCGAGGACAGATCGAACAGATCCTGCTGAATCTGTGCATCAACGCGCGGGACGCGATGGCCGATGGCGGATCGCTGATTTTAGAAACCGACGGCGTCGATCTGGACGACGAATACTGCCGGCCCTTCCCCTGGGCCTCGCCGGGACGCTACGCGATGCTCAGCGTAACCGACACCGGCTGCGGCATGGGTCCGGAAGTCCTGCAGCGAATCTTCGAACCTTTCTTCACTACAAAAGGGCTCGACAAAGGCACCGGGTTGGGGCTTTCCACGGTGTACGGAATCGTACAGCAGCATAATGGAATCACCAGCGTAAGCAGCGCCGTGGGCGTCGGGACGACTTTTCAGATCTACTTCCCCGTGTTGAGCGAATCGTCAGCCCCAGGCGAAGAGCTGCCGGCCGAAGCGCCGCCCGGCGGGACCGAAACGATCCTTGTCGCCGAGGACGATGAATCGGTCCGCGCGGTGGCCGAGACGTTCCTGTCGGCCGAAGGGTATACCGTGATCACTGCCGAGGACGGACAGGAAGCCATACGCCTGTTCGACGAGAATGTCGATCGGATAGATTTTGTGCTCCTGGACGTCGTCATGCCCAAACTTGGCGGGCGGGCGGTGTTCGATCACATTCGCGCTACGAGTCCGCAGACGCCCGTCCTGTTCGCCAGCGGATACAACTCCAGCGGCATTCACGTAGATTCTGTGCTGGCCGACGACATGGAGCTCATACAGAAACCCTACCGTCGCCACGATCTGCTGCTGGCGGTGCGCCGAATGTTGGACCAGCGCAGTTGATCGAGTAACCGATCGACTACTCGCACCAGACCCACGCTCCGCTTTCCAGTTCGATCTCGCTGCGATCGCCAGGCGGCTGGGCATCAGCGCCGCCGATAGTGAGCCCCCAGCGAACGTAGTCGCCGCCCTCGTGGAATATCACTGTTCGTGTCTCCGGATCGCACGTGACGACCCCGCCCCAGATCGATACGCGGCGCAGAGATTCAGGCCACTCATCGCGATCGATCGGCTCGAACCGGATGAGTGGTTTTCTACGCGACACGGCCCATGTGCGTATCTCACGGATATCGATCCTGAGCCTGGCGTGTATCCAATATCCGGCGCTTACTGTTGTCGCGTTCGGTCGGATCGACGCCGGGGTCCAGAGCGCCAGGCCGATAGTCCCGAAAATGATGACTCCCGATTTCAGGGCGAACCGCAGGGTTGATCCGGTCTTCCTTTTCGAGGCTATTCGGCGAATCATGAACGCGACCCAGAGCAGTATCGCCAGCGGCCCGGCGGCGTAAACGGCGAGGAATCCCGCGGAAATCAGCCCGGAATAAAGGATGTGCCGAATCATTCCGCCGTAGCACAAACCTCCGGCCAGGATCGCATAGATGACGACTATCAGAATCGCAAACCTGCTGCTGCGACTCCGCCGCCGCCGATCGGGATCAGTAGAATCGCTCGATGAATCCTGCTGGCTGTTCATGACGTTCAACTTAACCGATGCTGCGGCGAGCATCAACGATCCGGGTGCATCGTTTCGGCTCGAATGGTTCCTTCTTTGCTGAATGTCAGGCGAATCCATCCGTGTTTCGACGTTGAGTAGAGGCGGTGTCTTTCAGTCAGCGTTTCGATGAACTCATCGCGGGCGGGGTTGTTGGCGTAATATCGATTCAGCCCGCGCGGCGAACTGAGCAGGACGACCTCCGGTGATACGGCGTTGAAGAACTGTCGTAGCGACTTGGTCCAGGCGCCATGATGCGGCATGACGAGAATGTCGGCGTCGAGGTCCGTTTGTTTGCTGAGCAACTGCTCTTGAGCGCTCCGTTCAACGTCGCCGGGGAAGAGGATTCGCTTGCCGCCGCAACTGACGCGAAGGACCAGCGAAGTATCGTTTACGCTCAGATCAGCCGGTCGCGACGCCGGCGGCCAGAGAACTTCGACAGTTGTCTCGGCGTCCAGTTCCACAGTAGCTCCGGCGGCGAGGCGAACGATTTTGCAGCGACGGTTGACCATCAGGTCGATCATGTCGGCTTCGGCCTGGGGAAGCTTGTCGATACTCTCGCCTTTGGCGTTCGATAGTGTTCCGGCCTGACCGAAATACTCATTGATGTAGATCGTATCGAGGCGCCCTTGGCCCAGGAGTCCGACAAGTGCGTTGTAGTGATCGGTGTTTGCGTGCGAGACAAACGCTCCGTCGGGGAGTCCGAGACGCTGGTTATGCAGAAACGGTCTGAGTGTCTGGTCCCATACATCGGTCCCGCTCTGCGTGCCGGCGTCTATCAGCCACGTTTTGCCGGAAGATGAGTGCAGCAGTACGCACTGGCCGGCTCCGATGTCGAGCATGTCCAGCGATGCCGATCCCTGATCCGGCGCTTGCGCCGGGCGCTGGGTATAGGCTCCCAGGCCTATCGTCGCTATCAGGAGGATCGCTGCGACGGCGCGGCCGAAG
>CAYMSH010000217.1:0-10901 GCA_964392945.1 uncultured Planctomycetaceae bacterium
GAATATGGCTCTTACCCGATCCTTATCAATCTTGGTTCGAAAGGCCCTCTGTTTACGTTGTTTTGTAGCAGGCTCCGCCAGATTACCGGGAATGGGGAAGTCCAGCGGTGCTACGAAAATGAAGCGAGGCTTCTCGTCTGCCAAAGCCGTGTCGTATTCAAGCTCCGTATATGATCGAACTTCTCCTTCGGGACAGCTTCCATAAAGTAGCCCAACAAGTCCCACATAGCATTCGCAACTGCGTACTCTTGTGACACACTGTTCTGTGGGGGACATGTCGCGGGCGCCGAAATCCTCCATTCTGACACACGTGAAGCCATCCAATCTTTGGATAGCCTTGTACACAGCTTCACGGTAGTCAGCCAGATCGCCCTGTGTTGAACTCAGAAAGACAGTAATGTGCTCCATCGCGTTGCCTCTACTAGCCGATCTATCCGGGGAAGGGTATGGCCCCGCGGTTCTTAGATGAGATCACTTTTCATCTCTAACCGCAACGACAGGCGCCAAGTTCTTGGTTATAGGTCCTAGGTTTAACCCAAGACCTTTAACCTCGAACCGGCCACCCAACCGGGATTGTCGATTATTGGCGGGCTTTTGGCAAGGGAAAAGGCAGGTTCCAGGGGCCAGGTTCTGGGATAGAAAACGGGTCAGAACTATTTTATGTGCTTATTAAACAAGTATTTAACTCTGCTTCTTGCTTAGTTTGCTGGTGAAGAATCGCTGAATCCCTAACCATAAAGACCCTAACCTATTGCTACCGAAATAGATAAAATAGTTCTGCCCCCTTTTTCTTCCACTTCGACTTCGCTCAGGATCTACGACAGGACCTGACGACAATTGGCGACGGCGAACGGCAAACGGCCAGAGGCGACAGGCGAACGGCCGACGGCGAGAACCGTCGCTATTGGACGGGCTGCTGGAGAGTTGTGCAGGGCTGACCCCGGCGAAGTCGAAATGTGAATTATTCTGGCAATTGGGTGGCTGTGCTCCCGATTTCGGCGCTTGACCGAACGCGGCGCGGGTGGTACTTTCGCCGGTAGGCTTACACGTGCATTTGCTATCACTGGCCGATTGAAAGAGGTGTTGTCATGAGGATCGTAAACTGTCTGGTTCGTGCCGCACTGCTGGGGCTGGTGTTCGCCTGTGGGTGCATCCAGCCGCCGAACAGGGCCGACGGCGTTGAGAAAATAACCGGGGCGACGGGCGCCCTGCCGGCCAAGCGGGAGATGGTCAAAACGATCTCGGAGGAAATCAACGTCAAGAGTTACACCAAGAGCTACTCGAGGCTCGGATCCATCCACGAGTTCACGCTGATATCCTCCCATGGCGACAGCAGCAAGGCCGTGTTCCGGGCCGACTCGTCGGCCGATGTGGTGAATATTGAAATCAAGGGTCCAGACGCCTTCATTGACAAGATCGCGGCGGAAGTGGCCCGCATCTCGGGCTCGGCCCCCACTCTTACGCGGACGCCCCTGATTGTCGAGACCCGCACGTATAAGTCATACCCGTCGGCCGCAGTTGACGCCCTCGACAAGGCGTTGGTCCCGATCCTCCCTGGGCCGGACCGCTCGCGCAGTACGTTTAACGGCGCGACAACTAAGACCGTAGCCTTTGACAAAGGGTTGCAGTCGGTCCGTTACGAATACGAGACCAGCGATTCGAGTCTGAGAATCACAATCGAGGGCGCCCGGGGGTTCGTAGACAAAGTCAAAACAATGATCCAAACCGCCCGCGGCGATCAGTAATCCGGCCGCAGGCTCTGCGACACGGCGGACTACATTCTGATAAAACGGAATTGCGGGGCCGCCTTGCTTTAGTATTCGTCCCCCCGCCGCATTTCGTGTTGCTCTAATCGGAATCCTCGTTTCCGGACCTGCGTTCTTCCCATTCCTTGCTGAGTTCTTGGCCGAGAGGACTGGAGAGGGCCGCGTAGTGATTCGATCCGCAGTGACGGCAGCGCTTGCTGGGGGTCAGGGCTCTCCACATCGTGTACACCCCAAGGCCAAGAAGACCGACTACGGTAACCGTCATCCAGTTTATCGACAATGCGGTATAGAAGGGAAACTTGACGAACATACCCAATCCTACGGCCGCAACAAACAACCCGCATAACAGACTACACAGGTCACTGCCGCTCATTCCAGAAGCAGGCGTGAATTCCTCGCCGCATTCCCGGCAGATGAAGCTGCACTTTTCCATCGTCTTATCCCTTCGAGTTACCGATAAGCCCGGCTCGCTCGCCTATCGCCCCGCCCGCCCGATGAGGATTGTCGATCATTGGCGAGGGGTTGGCAAGGGCTAAAGGCTGGCAATTGGCGACGGCGATCGGCAAACGGCGATAGGCGAGAACCGTCGCTCGGCGCAGGACCAGTTTTCAGTGAATCAGTAGTCGTGATCAGCGACGGCGACGCCAGAGGCTGCGGCGATAACCGTCGAGGTTTCATCCCGCCCGCCGACAGGCGGATTAGATATCCGCGCAGTCGGCCCGCCCTCGGAAGCCTTGGCGAAGGAGGGTGGTTAACAAGCCGCAGCCGGGGGCTTAGTCGCAGGCCTACCAGGCAGAACAATGACCGGCCAGCAACAACACGCATCCATTTTCCTTCATAGCAATCGTCCTGTCCCAGGCCCGAGACCTGTGAACCTCCGATCCGAGCCGCCCGCGCGCCATCGCCCCCCGGACCACACACCCGCCCGGCCGCGCACCACCACACGTAACCCACCCACCCCACAAACGTTACCGCCCATAATGCCCAGCGAACTACCCATGATCCGGATATGTCGTACTTCTTTTCCCGACCATGAGCACCCCTGTGACACCTGTGACATGATTGTGACATCTCTGTGACACATGCAACAGCAGTGTTCCACGTGGAACTTCTCGGCAAGCCCCCTTCCATCGCGGCTGTCGCGGGGGCGGTCACTCACTGCGGCATCCCGACTGGCGCTGTTCCACGCGATCCGGACCGATCTGAGATCAGGCCGACTCGCCAATCGCCTGCATACCGACCTGCTGCCACAGCGGGCTCGACGACACGGCGACGGAGTTGGACTTGCCGGGTGATTCTGGCGGCGCAAGAAAGCGTCCGAACGCTCTCGCGCCCGGACGCTTCCCCCCCGCTACAAGTCACGACAATAACAAGAACCCGCCGTTGTCGCCGTGGTCTTTACATTTCCGTGTTTTCGGCGCCTTCCGCGGTCAAAAACAAGCCGTCGCCGTTGGTCGGCGTTACAGTTCGACCGGGGCTCCGGACTGGATGCTGGCTACTTCGGCTTCGACTATCCTGATCGAGTCGGCGGCCTGTTCGGCGGTCACTATCGTCGGCGGCGTGCCGGCGGTGATGCACTCTGCGAAGTACGCCACTTCGCCTTCGTAGCCGTCGCACCCTTCGCACGCGATGGTCTGCTTCTCGCCGCCGGACGAAAGCTGCAGGGCCTCGTCGCCGCGCGACAGATCGTAGTCGGCAGTGGCGTTTTCGAAGTTGACGGTGTAGCTCATATTGAAGCCGAATCCGTCGGCGAAGCACCAGGAGCCCTCGGCCACTACCGCCGGGATCCCGTCGATGAAGTAGCGCGTGATAATGTGGTCCACGCCGTCAGTGGTCTTGGAGTATCCGCAGCTCGCCACGGCTTGGGGCATGCCGAGCAGGTACTGTACGAAGTCGGTGTCGTGCAGGTGCAGGTCCAGCGCCGCGGCTCCGGACATTTCAGCGTTTGAGAACCAGCCCGGCGGCATCGAGGCCACACGCCTGAACGTGGCGCCGAGGACCTTTCCGTATGCGTTTGACTCCACGGCGTCCTTGAGCCATTTGTACTGCGGCCAGAATCGTATGCACATTCCGGGCATGAACATTCCTGGCGAAGCTGCGGCGGCCGCAGCGATGCGCTGGGCGTCGGCGAATGTGCGGGCCAGCGGCTTTTCGCACATCACGTGCTTGCCGGCTTCCAGAGCGGCGATCGCCAGGTCAGCGTGGAACGGAGTCGGCACGCAGACGTCGACAACGTCAACGTTTTCCATCGCGATAAGCTCCATCGGATCAGTCGTGCCCGTGACGCGTTCCATGTCGATAAGCTCGGTGCCGGCGTCTATATTTCCCCACCCGCCTGACAGGTCGCCGGCGGCGCGTTTCGGATCGCTGTCAGCTACGGCCACCACTTCGGCTCCGTCGGCTTTGCCCCAGCCTTCCAGGTGGCATCGCCCCATCATTCCCAGTCCGATTATTCCTACGCGGATCATTATTCGGTCTCCTTGTCGGTCTTGGCCAGGATGAACTGGCGAGCTGTTCCGATGTCGCCTACGCGATCGTTTCCGGCCTCTCGTTCGATGCACATGGCGCCGGTGAATCCGCCTTCGTCAAGAGCGGCTAAGAACGCATCCCAGTCTACGGCTCCGGTTCCGACAACTTCTTCGCTGCCCCAGGTCCCGGGCACATCCGTCGGCAGAGCGTCCTTTACGTGGATCTGCTTGAGGTAGCCCATCAGCGTCTTGACTGACGAGACCGGATCGCCCTTTGCGTAGAGGATCATGTTGGCCGGGTCGAAGTTCACCCCGACGTTCGGCTCGCCGAGCGTATCGAGGAACGCCTTGAGCGTCTCGGCATCTTCCTGGCCGGTCTCCAGCGCCAGGTCGATTCCCTTTTCGGCGAACAGTTTGGCGATCTGGCGGATGCGTTCTGTCAGCACCGCGTAGCTCGGATCGTCCTGCGATTCCGGCAGGAAGCCGGCGTGGAAGCTTACCAGCTTCAGGCCCATATCCGCGGCGACGTCGGCGACTTTGGTGATGTTGGCCCAGTTGCCTTCCCATGTTTCATCCGGAACGATCCCGCCGGTGACCTTGATCGCGCCCAGCGAGCTGTAGTCCTCGCCGATGCATCCGAACATGCCTGATGCGATTGCGATTCCGGCATCTGCGAGCATCGCCGGCGCGTCGGCCCATGCCGGATCGGAGACCAGCGGGTCGAGGGCCAACTGGATATTCTTGATCCCGATCGCGTTGACTTTCTCGATCAGTGCTTCGGGGCTCGCCGGCTGGAGCGACCAGCTGCATACGCCCAGGCGGTCTGTTGCTGAGGTTGGTGTCATTGCTTTTATCCTTTATTCTTCATTCCAAAGCGGGAGGCCCGTCTGCTCGTCGAGGCCTCTGTTCAGTTGGGGTCCGTCGAACGCCTGGACCACGAATTCGCAGGCGAATATTTCGCATCCGGCGACGAGGTGTCCGCCAATGGCGGCGCACTTATCGTCGCTGAGAGTAACGTGCGCGTGTACGATCGGCTGGCCGTCCTTTAAGGAGACATTGCCCACGAGGTTGGCGATTTCCATATGCTGATCGAACTCGTGAATCTCGTATGTGCGACTGTTCTGGTTGTAGTATCCCAGCTTGGCGCGTTTCAGTGCGCCCAGGGCCTCGACGCGTCCCAGCGTGATCCCGCGGGCTTTGCAGAAGTCGGTGATCTCGCCGAGCAGATCGCCGCCGTGGGCGCCTTTGCAGATATAGCTCTTGACCGGTGTCATCTCTTTATAAAACGCCATTTGATCGCAATTCCCTTCATTTACCGCAACATTTCTTGTATTTCTTTCCGCTGCCGCAGGGGCACGGTTCGTTCCGACCGACGGATTGATCGACGGTTCCGGCGGCCTCGGCCTGGGCCTGCCGATGTGCATCGGCCCGCTCGCGCCTCACGTCGTCGGCCAGTTTTCTAAACGATTTGAGCGTGTGGGGGTAGAACTTCTTCCAGCCGGCGCACAGCGAACTGAGCGTCTGGGGATTGCCGCCGGGCTGCTCGATACGATGCTTGAGGCAGTCGCCGCTGCAGAAGTTCAGGTAGTCGCAGCTGTCGCAGTCTTCGTGCCACTGGGGCTTCATGGCCCCGAACTTGCGGTACTTGTCGCACTCCTGCATGTCGGCCCAGGAGTCTGTCAGCACGTTGCCGAGCTTCAGCGGCTCCTTTACGAAGAAGTCGCACGGGTAGACGTCGCCGTTGTATTCGACCACGAAATACTGCCGGCAGTCGCGGCCCATGTGGCATACGTTGTAGACGTCGTCGACCATTTTAGTCAGGATCGAATCGAACATTCGCACCGACACTTTTCGCGTGTCTTGCGGATACCACTGATCGAATATCTCGCAGAGAAAGTCGCCCCACTGCTCGCCGGAGATCGCAAACGGCAGCAGCTGGCCGTCGGAATCGAACTCCACGCACGGGATGTACTGCTGGTAGAAGCAGTCCATGCCGCAGAGGTACTTGTAGACCTCGGCGGCGTGGTTAACGTTCGACTGGCTGACGAGCGTGAGGATATTGTATTCGACGTGATTGCGTTTGAGCGCCGCCAGGCCTTTCATCACGGCCGCGTGCGTGTCGCCGCCGCCGGAATTGTGGCGGTAGTGATTGTGTATCTCCGCCGGCCCGTCAACGCTAACGCCGACGAGGTAGTTGAACTTGGCCAGATGCCGCGCGAAGTCGTCGTCAATCAGCGTGGTGTTGGTCTGCAGACCGTTTGACACGACCGCCCGTGTGGCGTTTCCGTAAGCACGCTGGAAGCCGATGGCCTTCTGGAAGAACTCCAGGCCCATGAGCGTCGGCTCGCCGCCCTGCCAGCCGAACGAGTGCTGCGGCTGGTCGGTCGCCAGGTACGTTCGCACCATCGCCTCGAGCACTTCGTCGCTCATGCGATGCACTTTGGCGTCGGGATAAAGTTCGCAGCGGTCCAGATAGAAACAGTATTCGCACCGCAGGTTGCAGTCCGCCGAAGCGGGTTTCACCAACAGTGAAAACGGTCTTACGGGCTTGGAGCTTCGTAGCATGGATCGGGGTTTCTCTGTTGCAGCTTACTGCCTTATTACGTTTACGAATTCGGTAGTCCAGCCGCCGCCGTTCTGTGCGAGGCACCTGGCCGACAGTGTCCAGCGTCCGCCGCGGTAGATCAACACGCCGCTCACATCGACAGTCGTCGCGGTCTGGCCCGGGTCGATCGTTATCGTGAGCGCCGGTCCGTATTTGCTCTTGGTCCAGGCGCCCTGGGTGCAGTGCAGTTGCTTGCCGGCGCCGTCAACGGCGACGAGCGAATGCACCGTGAGTTCTCGAAGCTTGATGCCGGGATATCGCAGGCCGGTGACCAGCAGGAAAGGTTGTTCCGTAGAACCGTGGCCTCGTCCTCGGATTCCGGTTTCGCCGCCGTCGATCACCCACTGGCCGGCCCCGACAGTCGAGCGTCCGGCTGTCTCCAGCCCATCGACAGTAGCTTTGCCGGCCGTGTGGAGTCCGTCCAGAATGGTGTCGCCAAACGGACGAGAAGAGTCGCACCCGCACACCATAGCCGCGGCCGAGATCAGCACCGCAAAGGTCCCTAATCGCACCAACGCGCCGCCCGATCGATCAGAATCATATAACATGGCGTTTCTCCTGTGTTAATCGGCATACATTAAGCATCGAACCGAATCGTACCATCTCCCAGGCCCGCAGGCCAGCGGAAAGCTGCGCTTGCAGTGGGCCCGGGGTGACAATAGACTCACCGCCAACAGAGAACATTATATGCGCCAGACAGCAATACTACTCCTGATAGCGTTCTTCGAGAGCTTCGTCACGATCCTTGACGAGCGGGGCGCGTATTTCTTCTGCAAAGAGCGTCTGGGCTTCGGCTCGTCGGCGAACCTGTGGCTGGCCCTGACGTTCGGCGGCGGATACGTTTTTGCGGCATGGCGGGCCCACTGGCTGGCGTCCCGCATTGGCGAGCGGCGCCAGCTTACAGGCGTGATCGCACTGCTGGTATGCGTGCACGTGTGGCTGTTTTTCTTCGTTACTCCGACAGTGATGTTCGTAGCGATGGCGCTGCTGGGCCTGGCCAACGGAGCCAAGTGGCCCGTGCTGGAGGGATTCCTGGCAAGCGGGTTGACCCCGTCGCAAACCGCGAAAGTCATGGGTCGTTTCAACATTACGTGGGCCGCGGCCGTCCCGCTGGCACTGGCGGTTTCCGGACCGCTGATAAGTCTGCATCCAACAGCCCTGTTCGTTGTCGGAGGCGCCATGTCGCTTGTCGGACTGTGCCTGTCGCTATTCCTTCCCCGCCGCCCGGACGCACCGCTGGAGGCCCCGCCCGAGGCCGAGCGACACGAACATCCCGAGCACCTGGCGGGCCTGCTGATCGCGAGCCGATGGATAATGCTCGCGGCCTACATTTCGGTGTTCGTCTTCGCACCGCTGGCGCCGAGGATATTCGAGAAGCTCGGCTGCTCGCGTCAATTGGCCCCGGCCACGTCTGGCGTCCTGGACATAATGCGGCTGGCGGCGTTCGTGTCGCTGGGTTTGTGGACCGGTTGGCGAGGCCGGGCCAGATGGCTGTCGCTGACAATGCTGGCCCTGCCGGCCGGGTTCTTCATGGTGATCCTCGGGACGAACCTGCCGACAGTCCTGATCGGTGAAATACTCTTCGGATTCGCGGCCGGGATGTCGTATTCATCGGCGATGTACTGCGCCATGGTCGTCAAGGAAGCCTCGGTGGACGCCGGCGGCGGACACGAATCCATGATCGGTCTGGGCCTGATGATCGGCCCACTGGCCGGCCTGGCCGGCGACTGGGTTCACACCGCCAGCGGCTCGTACGCCACAGGATACATAACGGCGATGGCCCCAGTCCTCGGCGTATGCATCCTCGCAGCGATATGGGCAATCTACAAACGCCCGCCAGCCGTTAGCCGTTAGCCGTTAGCCGTTAGCCGTTGGCCGTCTAGCCGTTGCCTATAACTTGGATATTGGACATTCCTTGTTGTTCTGTTGGATATTCGCTTCTCGCCGTTCGCCGTTCACGCCGCCCCATATTTTTTTCGCATCAACGTTTAATACCGCCCATACCGGCGCCTATAATGCAAGTAACGAAGGAAGTCGGATTGTCCGGACTTCCTCAATCGACACCGTTGGCCGGGCGGCGGCGTCGCTAACGCGGGAACAGCGCACGGCACATAAAACCAGAGACCCAACCGAAGGAGCACACAATGGCATTTGCCCAATGGACCGAAGAGTACAGCGTAAACGTGACTGAGATTGACGATCAGCACAAGAAGCTGTTCGATATGATAGACGCCTACTACGAGGCTCTAGGCAGACAGGAACGCACCGAGGCCCTGGCCGAGTTGCTCGAAGGTCTGGCCCAATACGCCGCGACGCACTTCAGCAACGAAGAAGCCTACTTCGACAAGTTCGGCTACGCAGACGCCGAAGCCCACAAAAAGGCCCACGCCAACCTGGTGGCCAAAGTCACCGACATCGCAACCCGGGCCCGCCAAGGCGTAGCCGTACTGAACATGGAACTGGCGACATTCCTCAGGGACTGGCTCAACAACCACATTAAGGGCCTGGACACCAAATACAGCCAATGCTTCAACGACAACGGTCTGAGCTGAGCAAACCCCGGCCGGACGATTGTGAGAAGCACAACGACGCCCAGAGGCGCTCCAGCATCGGTTAGCGGTGCTGGAGCGTCACTTTTTTGACCACAGTCGCGTGGCCGGTCACTACGTTATCAACGCTGCGCGTGTCAGTTGGGACCTGGCGACTGAGGCTCGTATCGACAATACCGCCGACACCGCGATCGGCGATATCATACCCCTTGGGACGATACCCCTTTGAACCTGTCGGCGACATGCCCCTGACGATAACCTCGTCGATCTCCTTCCGGGCCGAACGGGCCAGGGGCGCGGGCTGTCCCGCGGCCCGCTGCATTTCAGCCACGATCGCATCGAGACCGGTCATGGGCGTATAGCTTGTCACGATGTAGAAAGTCTCGACCCCCGGGTTCTCGTCGAACCAGTACCACTTGGAGCCCTGGGGCACTTCGTAACTGACTCCGCCGCGAACTTCGTTGCCGATCCGGATCTTGCGGTGCGGAAAGAGCACACTGGCCTTGCCGGCGCTGTCGTACAGGAGCACGTACAGGAAGCAATCGCTGTTGGGCTGGAGGCGAATCTTGAATTTCTGTCCGCTGCGAACCGTCGAGCCGTCGTCCAGACGAACATCTCCTCTGGCCCTGGGCGAGACAAGCTCATATCTAAGCGCCAGAGGCGGCAGTTGTCCGCCGGAGCCCTGGGCGGCCGGACGCCGAACGTACCACATGAGCTGGCCGAGATCGGCCCTGGCCAGCGAGACGTTGCCGGTAGCGGCCAGCACGCGACCGGCCTTGCCCGTCACGTCCAACACGCGGGCCGACAGGAGCACCTGGCCCCCGGCATTAACCGTCTTGCCGACGATCATGACATCAGCCCCGGAAACCTGGCCCGCCTGGCGGAGAGCTTTCGTGTCGGCCTTGATTGCTCCCTGGAAGTCAATCTCGTTCAGCAGCTTGTTCACGTGAGTCCGATCAATCAGTTTGACGCCGGCTTTCAGCAGATGCCGCTCCAACCCTTCGGCCGCCAGTCCGCCCAACCGCGTCACGCCGCCGCCGGAGTCGGCAAACGGAAGAACCGCCGCGCGTTTACCGCCAGCGAGCCCCTTGTCCAGTTGACCGACGAGCTGGCCCCAAGCCTTGTCAAGCCGCTCTGTCAGAGTAGGCTTCGCCGGCTTGACCGCTGGCTTAACCGCCGGTTTGACCGCCGGTTTGACCACCGGTTTGACCACCGGCTTCGTCGTCGCGACGACGGGAGCGATCGGTTTAGAGATCGGTGCCGGCACTGGAGCCGGGGGCGCCGTCTCGACACAACCGGCAAGGCCCAGCATAACCACGGCCGCACTGAAAAGAGCGACGTATCTCATTTCACAACTCCCATCGGCAGATTCCTGTCGAACTGAACGCCTGTCTTCGTCGGGTGCTGTTCGTTGGCTGTCTCGCGACGCACTGTCATGTCAACGTAGTCCAGGACCTCGCCGAGGGTGACGATGCCGCTTTTGTCCTTGTCGGCCTTGCCTTTCAGGGCCTCC
>CAYMSH010000218.1:0-10813 GCA_964392945.1 uncultured Planctomycetaceae bacterium
GGACCAACGAGGCTGCAGGTTGAGCGTAGATGAACTGCACTTTGTCCTGCCCGTAGGTGCCTGGCAGGCTCTTGGCGCGGATCTCCATTTCTGCGGCGTAGTTCGCCGGGGTGTAACCAATGTTGGCCTCTGACGGGACCCAGATAACCCCGGCGATCGCCATCGGAGTAAATGGGCTGACGCACCAGTTGTAAGCGTATGTCGGGATCATGTCCGTGCTGACGGCCTCGCTCTTGCCCGGCCGGGGGAATTCCGGGTACCGTAGCGCCGCGCCGCTCTTGCCGGCGTCGATGGTGTTCTTGACGCACGCCTTGACTTCGGCGACGTGCTTGTCGGCGGCGGCCTTGGCGACATCAGAGTTCGGGAACTGCAGGAACAGTTCGTCGAGGCGGGCCTTGAACGCCGGGTTCTTGACGTCCTTGACGCCGGCGAACGATGTCCATGACAGCGGCGAGGCGAATTGTTTGCTGCGCCCGCCCCGGCCGGAAGCCATCGTTATGAAACCCTGCGGAACGCCCTTGCGGCCCAGGGTCTTGGCGAACTCATAGGCGAACATCGTAACGCCCTTGGGCGGCGTGGAGAAATCGGCGGTCATCCATGATGAACGGTACCTCCCGCCGCCGGTCTCGAAGCGACGCTTTCTCGGCGTGGGGGACGTACTGGCTTTGGTCTTCATCCGGAACTCGCGAACAAGCGGCATGGCTTCGGGGATCTTCGCATTCTTGTCGCGCTGATTGTAAGCCCAGTCACTGGTAAGCAGCCCCGTGCCGGTCAGGTGCCACACGTCGCCGACGAGGATATTCCGGACGGTCCTGCTGTGATTGTGGCTGGATTTGACCGTAAGGGTTATCGGTTTTGCAGACGCCTTCCGCGCCGGGAACGAAACTGACCACTGCTGAAGATCGTTGGCTGTCGCGGTCTTTGTAACGTCGCCGAGGGTGACTGTGACCTTGACGCCCTTGTTGGCGTGGCCCCAGACGGGGATGGTCTTGTCGCGTTGAATGACCGCTCCGTCGCGGAAGTACTCGACAACCTGAAGGATCGGATAGTCAGGATCGGTGTACCGAGCGTACCTGGCTTTCAGAGCGGCGGCTTTGGCCAGATCGTCTTCTTCGAAGATGAACTCGCCGTTGATCTGCGCAAACGGAGTGGCCGGCAGGCCGGCTTTGTTATAGAGGTTCGAGTTTTCCGGCACGCCGTTATATGCGTATTGAACGCCGATCGGCTCGGGGACCTTCTTTGAAGTTACGACTACCGTGTCGCCAACGATCACGGCCTCGGCGGCGTGCCATTTCTTGTCTTCGCCGCACAGGCGGAAGTGGTTCAGTTTGTCGCCGGGGGTGGGTTTCGCCGGTTCGACGAACTTGCCGGGCTCCCTGTAGTCCTGGTCCATGCCCTTGTTGGCGATCATCAGACCGCCGAAGAGGCTCTCCTTTTCAAACGATACGACAACCTTGGCGCCCTGGACTTTGTAGCCGGTGTAGATCGGGCCTGTGTAGGCGATCTTCTTGCCGTATTCCTTGGCCAGGGCCCAGCGGGCCATTCTCATGCCCGGATGCAGTTTGTTGTAGTAGTGGATCCCGCCCGGCCGGGCCGAGTTAAGGTCCGACTGGACAACCATACCGACATTCTTGCGGTTGTTCATGAAGAACATGTGCTGGACCTGGCGGATGTCTGCGAATCCCACGGAATCCGGACCGGGCGAGCCGTAGCACTGCATCTGCGTGAAGTAGAACGGCATTTCGGGCATGCCCCAGGCGTCTCGCCAGCCTCTTACGAGTGCTTCCATCCTGGCCGCGTAGATCCGGCCGTCGCCGGCGTTACTGGTGCCCTGGCACCAGATCGCGCCGCGGATCGCGTAAGGGATCACAGGGGCGATCTTGCCGTTGAAGAACTGCGAAGGACCGCGCCACATCCCGGCGATACCCGGCAGATTGGGCCTTTGCGGAATCCGGCCGCCGGCGAGAGCCATTTCGCCAGCGACTTTCTGCCAGGCTCTCAGATCTTTGTAATACTTTTCGAACGCATCGCGGCCTTGTTTGGTCAGCGGATCGGCGTTGTGCATCAGGTCAACATCGCCTTTGAGCTTTGAATGCGCCTCGAAAGCCTGTCGCTGGGCGAACGCTTCTACTCGCGTGTTACTGTGTGCGCTGAGCAGAATGCCGATCGGCACTTTCAGCTCTTTATGGAGGTCATAAGCGAACGATAATGACAGCGCCGAGAAACCGCTGGCGCTCTTGGCGGTCTTCCATCCGCCGTCTGAAGTAGCTTTCTTCTGCGGGTACAGCGCCGAGACCGTATTGATGCTGATCTCTCTTATGGGGATATCTTTCTTGGCTCCGGAGATTTCGCGTGCGATCCCGCTGCACATGCTCTTGCCGGCGGTCCAGACCATATTTGACTGGCCCGACGAGAACCACACTTCACCAACCAACACGCCTTTCAGGACGATCGACTGGTTCTTGTTGTTCGTTACTTTGAAGCTGCGCTCGGTAAGCGAGGCCTTCAGCGGATCGAGCTTGAGCGTCCAGTCGCCGTTCTTGTCGGCCACGGCGGTCTTCTTCTGGCCCGCGAATTCGACAGTGACTTTGGCGCCCGGAGCGTCGAAGCCCCAAACCGGCGCGCTGGTCTGCCGTTGCAGGATCATGTTGTCGGTAAACGGAGCGGCCAGCTCCAGTTTCTGATCGGCCGCCGTCAGCGTAGCCGCCATCGACAACAAAAACAGGCCCGAGACTAGTATATTCAATGTTCGCTTTGACATTTTTTGCGACTCCTTCAAGCAGGGATTGGGCCTCGCCAGGATTGCGGGGCTCTGGCGCTCATTGTATCCGACGCGGCGCGTTGGGTAAACGGTATCTGGGATATGGAGCGGGCAGACGAGGCGAGATGAACCGCAGACCCGACAGCTAACAATGGCGATCTGCGGACTGCTGTCTACATCGTTTGGTTTGCTGCTGCTCGCCGCGGGCTTATGACTGATCGTCGGCAGCGGCCAGGCTGCGCCACTCTTCGCCGGTCAGGGGATATATGAAATAGTCGTCTATTACGCCGGCGCCTTCGGAAGGATCGGAAAGTTGGCGTACTTCCGGCTCCCTGCCGGCAGAGCACAGGACTGTCAACCGCGCGCCGGTCTGCAGTCGGCGTACCGCTCGGCACAGGCCGCCTAGATCAGGATACGATGCGGCGATTACTACGTTGGACCACTCGCCGCGGCCCATCGCGGTAAGTGCCTCGTACGGATCGTCAAACGTATCCGGAGCCGCAGATTCGATGGAATCGACCAGCGTGTCAGTCACTTCGCGCCCGGCGATGACCAGCATGTCCCCGGCCCAGCTCACTATTCGTCCTCCAACAGCGCGGTAAGCTCTTCGCTTGTAAGCAGATCGTTGGGGCGATCGCCGCGGGGCGCATCGTCGGTTCGCCGCGCTGATTCTCGGATGGGAACAGGCGCCCGGCCGCTAGAAGGTTCGGTTTGGCCTTGAGGCCCGCCGGCGATCGGGCGCGACTTGGACTCCGAATCGGCGGCGTCCAACGATCCGCTCTGCGGCTCCGTGGTATCGGTGTCATCGCAAACCGGAGACTCAAGCAGCGCCGCGAGATGATCGCGGGCCGCCAGCCGCACGCCGCTGAGATCGGCGGTGGCCACTCCGAGCGGAAGAACGCCGACAGCCAGCACTTCGACATTTCGCTGACGAGCCATTTCAACCAGCGGCAGATCGCTCGGCGTGAGGCGCCGCAGATCGATAACCAGCGCTGCGGGATGATCTTCGAGCAGTTCGGCGGCCGCTTCGTACGGACTGGTCACGCGAACGCAACGATGCCGTGCGATTGGCGAACCGCTACAGGCGGCGTCGGCGAGAGTCGCATCACGAGATAACAGTATTATCTTCGGCCCCCGGTCTGATTTTGCATTGTCACCCATACTATGGGGCCCTCTGGCTCTACGTCGTATTGTATATGGGGATACAAAATCAGTCAATGAGTTTTGTCAAGCGGTCTGCATGCTGTTATATTGGCGCCATGAACAACGAAAATGAGAATCTCCCGCCCCAAGCCGGCAATATCAACCTCTGGGCCCCGTGGCGGATAGAATATATCCAGTCGCTGGCGACAGATGACGATTCCTGCTTCCTGTGCAACTATCGCGACGATCCGGACAAAGACGCCGAGAACCTGCTGCTGTGGCGCGGTAAGAACTGCTTTGCGGTGATGAACCGCTTCCCGTACACCGGCGGGCACATGCTCGTGGCCCCGCTGGAGCACCTGGCCGGGCTGGAGGACCTCAGCGGGGCCGTCATGTGCGAGATGATGGAGATGGCCCGCGATCTGCAGATCGTAATCAAACGCGCGATCGGGGCCCACGGCTTCAACGTAGGCATGAACATCGGCCGCTGCGCCGGAGCCGGTCTGCCGGGACACCTGCACCTGCACGTCGTGCCGCGATGGAACGGAGACACCAATTTCATGAGCGCTCTGGGCGACATCAGGGTAATCCCGCAAGCCCTTAGCCAACTGTACGAACACTTGAAGATAGTCTCCGAAGAACTCGGGATGCCGAAACTTTCATGAGCAACGACATGCACCCCACAGCATCGTACGCCGTTAACGAAAGCCGGGGAGCCGAGCGGAAGTACGCCGAAGAGGCCCACGGTTACCGATCGTGCTTCCAGCGAGACCGCGATCGGGTGGTGCACTGCACGGCGTTTCGGCGGCTCGACTTCAAGACGCAGGTATTCGTCCCGCACCAGCACGATCATTTCCGAACGCGCATGACCCACACGCTGGAAGTCGCGCTGATCGCGCGGACGGTGTCGCGGGCCCTGGGCCTGAACGAAGATCTCACAGAGGCTGTCGCACTGGCCCACGATCTGGGCCACTCGCCGTTCGGACACGGCGGCGAACATATCCTCAACAAACTGATGAAGACCCGCGGCGGATTCGAACACAATCGCCAGTCGCTGCGAGTGGTCGACTACCTCGAGCATCCGTATCCGAATTTCCGGGGCCTGAACCTGACAAACGTGGTCCGCGAGTGCATCGCCCGGCACGAAACGGCTTACGATACGCCGGCGTGCGAAGATTTTCTCGACGATCTGCAGGCCCCGCTGGCCGGCCAGGTAGTAGACGCCGCAGACGAGATCGCATACACCTCGGCCGATCTCGAAGACGCACTGGTCTCCGGATGCATAGAGACCCGCCAACTCGAGGACCTGGCCCTGTGGCGCCGGGCCTGGGCGGCGGCACTGCACCAGTATCCCGACGCTCGATGGATCCACCTGCGGATACGAGCGTGCAAGAACGTGCTGGAGATAATGACCTCGAACCTGCTGGCCGAAACGAAAACACGCATCGAAGCGCTCGGCCCGAACCCGACGGTGGACACTATCCGCAATGCCGGGCGGAAAACCGCCGCGTTCAGCGATCTGCTCGTCACGGCGGTCGGACAGCTGCAGAAATTCCTGATGGACAACGTTTACACCGCCGGCGAAAACCAGCGCCGAAACGCCGAATCCCAACAGATCATAAGCGATCTGTTCACGCGCTACGTCGCCGATGAATCGCTGCTGCCGGAGCGATACCGCCGCCGGATAGACACAGACGGGTTGCACCGGGTGGTCTGCGACTTCATCGCCGGCATGACCGATCGCTACTGCACGGCCCAACACGCCGAACTCTGCTCGTAGGAGCGCGAAATCACTTCTTGAGAACCGGGAAAACGGTTATTCGCAGCTTGGCCGCACCGTAAGGTATCAGCGTCAGGTCCTCGAGCTTCTCCGAGCTGCTGACCGGACTCCTGGGCGGCAGGCCGGCTCGATTGGGCTGTTGGAGTTTTCGCTGCGGAACCTTGTCGTTATGGTCAGTGAGTTTCCATTCCGGCAGGCGGCGGCCTTTGACTGTCAACTTGACCGGAGCCAGCTTGGAGTCGAAAACGTAGTCCTTGATCCCGATCTTCTCGAACTTGAACGACTTGTCCAAGTCAGCGGGGTCGAACTGCAGCGCGTAGTTCCACGGGGTCGTCGGGTAGATCGCCCAATCAGCGCACTGGGCGGTCTTGGCCTTGAAGTCGGGCCAGTCCTTGACCTTTCGCCAATCCTCGCCGATCTTCAGCGAGTAGACCAGCGGGCCGCGCTGCACGGCCACGGCGTTGTTGCGCCTCTTGTCGAGCCGAACCTTCATCGGCAGGGTGACTTTCACGCTGTCGCCATTCTTCCAGGTGCGCAGAATCTTGAGATACTGACCCGGCTTGGGAGATATTGTCTTACCGTCGGGCGTAGTGACCTTCGCCGCGTCGGCCCAACCCGGTATGCGAACGTGCAGCGGGAACTCGGCGGGCTTGTCGATCCGGACCGTGAACTTCACGTTCTCGTCAAACGGATATTCGGTAGCTTCGACGATGGTGACCTTCTGGTCTCCGGCCACTATCGAAGTGACCTCGCTGGGGGCGTAGACCACCGCGGCCAGTCCGCCGTCGGGTGTAGCCATCCAGGTATTGGCCGCAAACTTGGGCCAGCCCTGCGGCAGGTTCGCCGTGCAACACGGGAAGTGCGAGTACGGTCCGAATACGTAGGTGCTGTCCTTCTTTTCGCAGACGACCTGGTTGACGCGCTGGAAGTACTGGTGCGTCCACTGCTTGGGTCCGACAGTCGCCGGCCAGGCGTTGTACGTGATCTTCTCGAGCCGATCGGCCAGCTTCCAATCGCCGGTGACCGACAGCAGGACCTCGATCGAGAACATCTCGTCGATCACGAGGCACAGTTCGCAGCCTTTGTCGGGACCGCGTCCGGCGAGGCACTCTTCGGCGGTGAATATCCCAACCGGCGTTCCGTGATGGCGATCGAGATTCTCGAAACATTTGTCGATCGCGTCGAGGTCGTACTTCTCGCCGGTCATCAGGTACGAGATGCCGGGGGTTTTCACTCCCATCGCAGTATTGACGCCGTGCTGGTGATGGCCCCAGCCCTTTGCGGCGTTTTCCATGCCCTTGAAGGTGGTGAAACTCTCGGACCAGTTTCGCCCTGTCGCTCGCATCGCCTTGACCAGATCGATCAGCGTTTCGTCGCTGGTCCTGTCGTAAAGCCACATCGCAACGTACGCCGCATCGCCCCATCGGTTAAACGCCCAGGAGGGTCTCTGGCCCCCGCGGTTCATGGGATGCAGCCCGTCGTTATCGACAACGGTCCCGTCATTTATGCTCAACCTGCTGCCGGCGTCGGAGATCAGGTAGAACGTATACCACCCGTTTTCGCGAATGGCGATCTTGCCGGTGAACCGTATGGCGAAGTTGTCGGGCTTGGCGCCTTTCTTGTTCTTCTTCCAGATCGGGGTGATGTCGAAATTCTTCGCCTCCCCGCTATCAATCATCTTTTCCTTGTCGAAGTCCGGCAGCTTTTCCCAACTGCCCTCGTAGTATTCGTACTGCAGGTCCTTGATCGAGGCGTCGGGGACCCTTTGCCTCTCGATATCCGGACCTTCCCAGAGCACCTCGAGACCTTCGCCGCCGCCCTTTTCGAAATACGTAACGGTGATCTCGTGATCGCTGTTTTCCAGGAGCGTCTTGCCGTTAATCGGTTTCATTCGCTTGGCGTAACACTTGAAGAACTTCTGCAGCACGCCAATCACCCGCTTGTCGCCGGTGGCCTCGTAATGCTGGACCAGCGCCTTTAGCATCGGGGTCGGATACCACATTCCCCAGGCCCTGTAGCAGACCTCCGGAGCCGGTCCGATCCAACCGTCGGGGTGCGGATTCTCCAGCGTCCAGTTGATCCACTTGGCGGCTTTGTCTTTGAGGCGCTTGTCGTCAAGAAGATGGGCCAGCGGAACGAGTCCGTCGAGGTAGTACGGCGCCCACTGGTAGGAGTTGAACTTCGGGCCCTTCTTGCCCAGCCAGCCGTTGTGCGTCAGCAGATGGTAGAATTCGTCCATGTGCCCGGTGATGCCGTCGGCCTGGATTTGCAGTTCGCGCTTCAGCCAGCCGCCGGGCTTTACGCTGCCCAGCGGAAGCATGGCCAGCCGACCGGCCTGCAGCGGCTTCTTGTGGAAAGTGGGTTTTGTCTCCGGTTGTGCTCGGACCGCCGAAGCGGTCAAGCTCAGGACCAGACCGATCGACAGACACGCCATGGCGGACACTTTGCATCTGATTGTCATTGTTGATTCCTTTGCAGCAGATTCGACTTGGTTGCAGACCGCCGCGGCGGTCCCGGTAAAAGAACGACCCGAAGCTTTTGGGCTTCGGGTCGTCAGAACGGTTCTTATCCTATCGAGCCTGAGTTACTCGGACTTCGACTCTTCCGGCTCGTCCGGCTCGTCGGTTTCTTCTGTTTCTTCAGCCGCGTCATCGCCGGCGGCTTCGTCGGCTTCTTCAGCCTGGTCTTCGGCGGACGCTTCTTCTTCGGCGGCTTCGGCTTCCTGTTCGGCCAGTGCTTCGGCCACTTCTCCTGCCAGTTCCTCTTCGGACTCCTCGACGTATACGTCGTCGAGGTCCGTGGCGTCAACTTTGCGTCTCAGCAGGTAGTATATCACGGTGCTGGAAGAGGCCAGGAAGCTCAGTGCGAATGCGGCGACTACTCCGATCACTATGTACACCCAGATCGAGATCAGTCCCGAGGTTACCGGTTCGAGTCCTCCGAGTGCGTCTGAGGAGACCGGGGGATGGAAGTCGGTGAACATCGGCGCGGGCCAGAGCTTGTCCATAGCGTCGGCATTTGACGACAGGTCCGAACCGCCGCCGAATATGCCGCCCTTGACGAACCAGTGCGTACTGGCCAGGGCCACAAACGCGAACAGTCGCACGAACAGGTAACAGATAGTTCCATAGACAAGTGCGATCAATCCGTACAGACCCGTTCGCCACGGTCTGGCGAACACGTACGAGAAGCTTCGGCTTATCGCGTCGAATGCGTCGGAGCCTTCGACTGCGATCGTGGGGTACATCAATCCGCAGCCGCCGCCAAGCCCGATAGACAGGAAGGCGATCAACAGCCCGAGCACTATTGCGATCGGGAACAGCAGACCCATGATCCACGTCAGGTAGGACCCGAGGTTTCCGAACATCAACCCGCCGAGGAACAGCAGGAATCCCAAGAAGAGAATAATGATCAGCGGGATCAGCGGAGCGGTGAAGAAGCTCAGGAACTTGCCGGCCGAGAAGCGCAGGGCCTGGACAATCGATATTTTCTCTTCACGCGCCGCGTGCAGAGCCGCGATGCGATGGATCGCACCGCCGAACAGGGCCCATGAGCCCAGGCTGAACGTCAGGAAGATGATCGCAAACAGCCAGTGCTCGCACATCAGCCAGATCAGGCCCTGGCAGGCCATCAGCATCCAGAACAGGAACCCGGGCGAATCCTGAGCCCCGGCCGGACGAATGCGTCCGGGGAACTTGCCCATCTGGGCGAATTCCCGTGTCGTCTGGGGAGTATTCAGCGACCTGATCGTCTTGACGTTGATAATCGCCTCGTAATCGTCCATACCGGTCATGAAGTTTCCGTACCGAACTGAACTCAAAGCATTTGACAGACACATGCTCTGGTATTCCAGAAAACTCTCGAACACCTGTTTTCCTTCAATTCTCGACACTTCATCAGTCAATCTTGCCGAGAACTGCACGGAAGCTCGCCTGGCGTTTTCATACCCGTTTTCCAGCGCCTCGGTGGCTTCGGCCTCTTCTTTGTCTTCAAGGGCCTTGTCGGTTATGGCCTTGGCCGCCTCGTCGTAGGCTCCGTCCAGTATCTTGTCGATCTTCTGGCGGATGTGGTCAACTTCATCAGACGCATCACCCAGCAAGGGACCCCAATCCTCTTTCTTCATGTCGAGTGTTTTCTGCGCCCTGATCTGCTCTCCGTCGCGATCGGCCTGGAAAGCCGTGTTCAGCTCGTCTACTTTCTTGCGGAGGGCGGCCTTGAGATAATCGCCCAGATCGGTGTTGTTGACGAATGCGTTCAGGTTCGCGGCGTGATCCTCGCATCCGTATTTGAGTTTCACCGCGTCGGCGACTTTGCCCTTGCGCCAGTTGTCCAGGGCCTTGTCGTAGGCCTCGTCGGAGTTGCTCAGGTAGGTTACGATATCCTCGTTCGGCACGGACTGTCCGCAAATTCCCCAGACAAAGTCAAGCGCCGAGCCAGCCAGGTATATCGAGATCACCGCAGCCAGGCCCAACATGATTTTGCTGGGATGGATAGCGATCCGGAAGCTCTTGAAGATGTGCGAGAAACTGAACAGCGCCATCCAGTCGATTGAATTGACCTGATTCTTGCCATTACTCATGATCTGTCCCTTTAAGCAGCGTCTAATGGTGCGCGTACAGTTATCCTTGGCCTTTGTCGAGATTATACGCCGCCAGTCAGGGGCTGCAACACTTTTTCCGGACATGGCGAACAAACCGCATCGCCCTGTCGCTACGGCAAGTTACGGGCCGGCGGGCTTCAATCAGAGCTTTTAGTCGACTTGCTCTTGGAATCGGACTTGCTTGAGTCAGTCTTCTTTTCGCTTTTCTTTTCGCTCTTTTTGGCGGTCGACGGTTTGTCTTTTTCCGCCGCCTTCTTGTACGAATCACTGCGGTAGTCTGTCTGGTAGAATCCGCTGCCTTTGAATATGACTCCGGCTCCGATGCCGATCATCCTTTTGACCTTGAGCTTTCCGCATTCGGGGCACTTGCGAACCGCAGGGGCCTTGATTGACTGGAAAAGCTCGAATTCGTGATCGCAAGCCTCGCATTTGTATTCGTATGTCGGCATGGGGCGCTCCTGTCAGTCCTGCTCGGTGGTTTCTTCGGCGTCGTCTTCGGCGGGTTGCTCTTGGGATTCCGGCTCCGTCG
>CAYMSH010000219.1:0-10761 GCA_964392945.1 uncultured Planctomycetaceae bacterium
ACCTGATGCCGTCCGACATCACCGGCACCGAGGTCATCCAGGAGGACAAGGCCACCGGACAGCGTGAGTTCAAGTTCCTCAGCGGTCCGATCTTCGCCAATATTATTCTGGCTGACGAGATCAACCGTACGCCGCCAAAGACCCAGGCTGCGCTGCTTGAGGCCATGCAGGAGCGACAGGTGTCCGTCGGCGGAAACGCCATGGCGATGAAGGATCCGTTCTTCGTGTTGGCGACACAGAATCCGATCGAGCAGGAAGGCACGTATCCGCTGCCTGAAGCACAGCTCGACAGGTTCATGTTCAAGATCTTCGTGGACTATCCCTCGTGGGACGAAGAGTTCGATATCGTTCGCCTGACTACCGCGGTCCAGCAGACCGAACTGTCAAGCATTCTGCAGGGAGACGAGATCATCGCGCTGCAGGACATCATCCGACGGGTTCCCGTGGCCGATCACGTGATCCAGTACGCGATGCGACTGGTCCGGGCCACGCGAGTGCTCGCCGGCGACGTGCCGCAGATCGTGCAGGACTACGTCTCCTGGGGCGCCGGCCCGAGAGCCTGCCAGTATCTCGTTCTCGGAGCCAAGGTTCGCGCCGTTCTCTACGGGCGATACCACGTTTCGACTGACGATATCCAGGCCGTCGCCAAGCCCGTGCTGAGGCATCGTATCGTAACGAACTTCAACGCCGACGCCGAAGGTTTCGACCCCGACAAGATTATTGATCATCTGTTGGAGCTTGTGCCCGCCAAGGACTCGACAATAGCGTCGAATCCCGTTACGGCCAGGGCCGTTGATACAACACCCGCAGAATAGTCGGGTTAAGCCGCCGCCAACACGCCTGATTCGACGATACCGAGAACATGAGCAACGAACTTACAGACTATCTCGATCCTAAAGTACTGGCCAAGATCACGCGCCTCGACCTCCAGGCCCGCCTGGTTGTAGAGGGGTTCGTCTCCGGTATGCACCGAAGTCCGTTTAACGGATTTTCAGTCGAGTTCGCCGCACACCGGGAATATGTCCCGGGCGACGATATCAAGCATATTGACTGGAAAGTGCAGGCCAAGACCGATCGCTACTACATCAAGCAGTACGAAGAGGAAACGAACCTCAAGGCCACATTCCTTGTAGACGCCAGCGAATCGATGCACTATCGCAGCGAGGGACCGGGCCAGAGGCTCAGCAAGTACCGTTACGCGGCCGCCGCGGCGGCTTCTCTGGCGTTCCTGCTGTTGCAACAGCAGGACGCAGTGGGGCTCGGCGTGTTTGACGAGCAGTTGCGAACGTACATTCCCGCTTCGGGACATCCCAACCAGATCAAGAGCTTCGTTCACGCATTGGCGATAAACAAGCCGCAGGCCAAGACGTCTATTGAGTTGATCTGCCACTCGCTGGCCGAGAAGATTTCGCGGCGAGGGATGGTCTGCCTGGTTAGCGATCTGCTGACCGATATGGACGGGCTGATGCGCGGGTTGGAGCACTTCCGGCACTACGGACACGAAGTCATGGTGCTCCACATAATGGACGAGGATGAATTGACCTTCCCGTTCCAGGGCAACACGATGTTCCAGGGACTTGAAGACACCGGGCGCTTGCTGATCGAACCGCGAGCGTTGCGGAAAGGGTATCTCGAATCGATGGAGCGTTTCTGTCGCGACGTTCAACGGCGATGCGTCTCGTCAAGAATAGATTACAAACGTATATCCACCGCCGATCATCTGGATGCGGCGTTGCTTGCGTTTCTCGCCGCCCGGGCCGCGGCCAATCGCAAGGCCGGATCGAAGAGATAGTCGCGTTTTTTGAGATTGAAAGAGCAATAGATGTCATTCGTATCACCAATGATATTCTGGATCGGTCTTGGCGCCGTGTCGCTTCCGATCATAATCCACCTGCTGAATCGCAGGCGGTTTCGTTTGCGACAATGGGCCGCAATGCAGTTCCTGCTGGACTCGCTGAAGCGAAACAGGCGTCGGTTGCAGATAGAGGAACTGATCCTGATGGCGCTGCGATGCCTCGTGCTGTTCCTGCTGGCCCTGGCGATCGCCAGGTTCACAGGCTGCGGCGACAGGGATCTTATGCCCGGGGCCCAGCAGGCGCCGGAAACCACGATCTTCATACTAGACGACAGCTTCTCGATGGACCAGAAGATCGGCGTGCCGACCCTACTGACCAACGCGATCGAGGATGTGACGTCGCATATAAAACGCCTGTCGGAAAACGCCAAGTCCGACAAGGTGGCGGTTATCCTCACGTCCGAACCGAAGTTCGGAGACATCTTCCAGGAAACAATGCCTGTGGCCGGGCAGGAGGAGATCGACCAGCTCATAGCCCGAATACAGGCGATAGAGCCCAAAGACTCACCAGCCAAGCTCGGCCCGGCTCTCGCCACCGCCGAGAGAATGCTTGCCGGAGAAGACAAGCCCAAGAACGTCCTTATATACAGCGACTTCCGGGCGGTGGACCTGGGACGCGGAAAAGCCGGACAATACCAGGAGGCGTTCAAGGCCCTCAGGCAGCAGGAGGCCAATATAGTGGCGTTGGACTACGGTAGGACCGTAAACGCTAACCTGACTGTCGAGAAGATCGAGTTGATGGACAAGTGGGCCCTGGCCGGCGTTCCGGCGCGGGTCGGAGTCACCATTCGCAACAATGGCGAAGTCCGCCTGGCCAATGTCCAGGTTGGAATGTCGGCCCGTTGGCGAGCCGACGGCAAGGAAGACACTGCTACGTTCCCTGCTGAAACAATCGTCACGATAGAGGCTGACTCGTCGGCCAGGCTGGAGTTCACCGTAACGTTGCCGGTACCCGGTTCGGCGGCGCTGACAGTCGAGACGCCGTCAGATCATCTCGCCGGCGACAACAAAGGGTACCTGGCGTTGAACGTTAGAAAATCGCTCCGGATCCTTCTGGTTGACGGGCATCCGGACATGACGGATCCGGCGATGAGCGAGGCTTACAGGCTCGCTCTGCTGCTGGACCCGCAGAAGAATACCAGCCATGGCAACGAAGTGACAGTTGTCACCAGCGAGGCCGTCGGAGCCCAGAACTTCCGCGACTACGATCTGGTTGTGCTGTTGGATGTGGCCAAGCTGCCTTCGATGCTCGATCCTGAGGGCAAGGTGATCTATCCGCTGCTTATGTCGCTTGAAGAATACGTTCGCCAGGGCGGCGGGCTGGCGATATTCACCGGTAGTAATCTGAATCTGGCTTTCTATAACGGCCCGATGTATGCAGAGGGCCTGGGGCTTTCGCCGCTGGTGATAAGCCCGCCTCGCGGAGACGCCGCTGCGAAAGAGTAGTACCGACGCATCGACGCCAGAAGCGTTGCCGGCGATTCGTTCTTGAGATCGTTGAGAGGCGAGGGCGGGGCGATTCGCTGTGCGATGGTGCGATTTTACGCACATACGCCGTCCGATCCGATGACGGCCTCGGCGCCCTCCGGCGAGATCAAGCCGCCGCGAATCGTAGCTCGGTTCACTGCCCCTGACGGCGGCGACGGACCTCCGGCGATTGTTTTCAGGCAGTTTGGCAAGGGTGCGGCGATGATGATGTACAGCACCGCTTCAACACGCTGGAACGATTGGGCCGATGACGAGCCGGAATCGGCATACAGCGCGCCGATGCTGGACATGATGATGCACCTGGCCAGATCCCAAGGCGATCTGTACACGGGCTCCGTCGGCGAGTCGATCGTCCATACGATAGACCGCCAGTCGCGCGACGCGGGGGTTACGATGCGAACGCCGCGATTCCCCGCCGACGAGTTGATCACGCTGACAACGATAGAGGACGGAAGCCCCGACAGGCCCAGGCGGGTCGTCAAGTACGACAATCCTACTTATGCCGGATGTTACACGATGTCCTTGAAAATGCCCGACGCGTCGCAGAGCGACCTGTTCTTCGCCAGGACCGTTGATCCCGACGAGGGGAATCTCCAGCCCGGCGGGCGAAAGCTCATTGTACGTGCGATGGGTTCTGACGATTTCAAGTACGTTTCACGCGAGGCGGCCGGATCGACCGCCGACGTGCAGACTAAGGACCAGAAGGAATATTGGTTGGCGCTGCTGATCGCCTTGCTGGTGTTGTTGACGTTCGAGACTTTCCTGGCCCGGCGTTTCGGGCACTACTCGTCGAACTGATGGTTTGGGCGACGTGGTTAATCAAAATAACAATAGAATGATAGCCTCATACGGGTTTTAACTGATGCTGAACGATATATGGCAATGGCTGCTCGGGGCCGATACCGGCAAGTTCTCCGGCGGAGACGGCGCCGAATTCAGCTTTATGGCTGACTACAACGGCGCACTGATCTTTGGTATGGCTGTGGGATTCGCCGCTCTGGTGTTCCTGGTGATACGGAGCTACCTCAAAGAGGGTGACGCTCCGAAGATCGCCAAAGGTTTCCTGGCGGCGATGCGAATAATCGTTATTGCGATCGTGTTCGTTATTCTGTTTCGTCCGGCGATCGTACTCCGATTCACTAACACCCTTTACAGCTCCGTGGTGGTTCTAGTTGACGACAGCCTGTCGATGTCATTCAACGACAAGTACTTGTCCCCGGCGCGCCGCAGCGGCGAACCTGACGCCGAATACGAAAAGCGAGTCGAGGCCGCCGCCCAGCAGCGAACTGCGCTTGCCGCGGAACTCGGCGTGAGTGTCGATCAATTGGAGACCATCTCGCGAAAGGACATTGTTCGCCGCCTGCTGATCAAGCGGGGCGGACCGCTGGCGGAACTGGCCAAGGACCATCCGCTGGTGCTCATGGGATTCTCGACATCCGACCCGGGCCAGCCGTACATACGCAGGCTCCTGGACGCTCCGGTTGGCGATGAATTGCCGAAGGACGCCGACGGCCGGCCGATTGACCTCGTCGATATCGACATAGATCCCGACGTGATTGGAAAAGCTCTTCAGGTTGTTTCTACCCCCGCTATGGCCACTACGACGCCGGCGAGCGGACCGGCTCCCGCCGACATGTCGCCGCTGCTGGAGAAGTTTGCAGGAATCTCGAAAGAAGACACCGACGCGCGACTTGCTATTGTAGTCGAACTGGCCGGAGGGGCCGACGCACTCATCGCTCGACTGAAGGCGAAGTCCGATGATGCGGATCTGGTCAAGCTGACCGCGGCGTTGTCACAGATGAATATCAGCGGGGAGTTGGCCCGTCGCGTGGCTCTGTGCCAACTGAACGCTTCGGGGTTCGAGACGAACTTGTCAACGGCTATTCGCCAGGCGATCAAGAAAGTCTCCGGACGCCGCCTTGCTGGAATCGTGGTCATCTCCGACGGGCAGATAACCTCCGCCGGCGGCGGAAACGGCAGGCTTTCCTCGGCGTTGGAATTCGCCAAAACTTCAAAAGTGCCGCTGTACGGCGTGGCTGTTGGGGACCCCGAACCGCCGAAGAACCTCACTGTCGCCGCCCTGCAGGCCCCCAGAGAGATCCGCAAGGACTCAGAAGCCGAATTCACCGCAACGCTTACCCACCGGAATCTCGGCGGCGAAAGCGTGTCGGTGCGACTTGAGGAAAGACTCGTCGGCAAGACCGAATGGATCAACACCGGGGTAAGCGAGAGTATCGAACTGGCCAGCGGCAAGACTGAAGGCGCCATGGCTAGATCTCTCCAGACCGTCGCGCTGATCTACACGCCGAACAAACTCGGCGACTACGTCTACCGTGCGGTGGTCGATCCCGTGACAGGTGAAGAGAAGACAAGCGATAACAAGAGCCCCGAGTCTGTCGTGACGATAAGCGAGAACCGCATTCGTATTCTCGTAGTAAGCGGTGACGCGGGTTGGGAGTTCCAGTACCTGCGCAACTTCATGGTCAGGCAGCGTGATCTGTATCGCACAAGCATGTGGCAGCAGAACGCCGATCCGGACGTCAACCAGGCCGCATCCAGCGGCATGAAACTGACCAAGCTGCCCAGGACGCTCCAGGAACTGATAGGCGTTCGCGGCGACAAGACCAAGCCGGGCTACAATGTCGTGGTGCTCTACGATCCGCAACGAACCAAGAACGGATTCGATGGGAAATTCGTCGAACTGCTCTCCAAATTCGTCAAGGAGCACAATGGCGGTCTGTGTTACATAGCCGGCAACAAGCACACCGACGAAACCCTGATGGGCAAAGACGTGATGAAGCCTCTGGCCGAGGAACTGCTCCCGGTCGTGCTCGCGCCCAACACCGTCAATATCGCAATGCGGATCAGGCAGGACACCCCCGCGGCGTGGCCTATAAAGCTGACCAGCTATGGCCTGGAGCATCCGATAACGCGTCTTGGCGGTTCGGATGACGATACGAAAAGAATATGGGAGGTCCTGCCGGGTCAATACTGGTCCCATCCGGTGTTCAAGATCAAGCCGGGCGCCAGAGTGCTGGCCGTAAGCTCCAATCCGATGCGCCGAATGGCCAACGGCGATCGCCTCCCGCTTGTTGTCGCTGAGACCGTCGGATCGGGACGCTCGCTTTACATAGGCATGGAAGGCTCCTGGCGATGGCGTTACGTTCACGACGGATACTACCATCGCCGCTTCTGGGCCAGGGCCATGCGGTACCTCGCCTCGATGCGAACACGGCGGATAGTTATTTCCACAGGCGGAAGCCAGTTCTCCGCCGGCGAGAAGATCACTATCGAGGTCAAGGCGTTCGACAAGGAGTACAAGGCCCTGACTGAAGAGAAGTTTGTCGTCGAAATGATAGACACCGCCACCGGCAAGGCCGAGACGATCGAACTGCCCGCGATCGACGTGAAAACCAAGCCGGGACGCTACAAGCGAACCATCGTCGCCGCTCACACCGGCTCGTTCGAGATCACTGCGCTTCGCACCGGAGCAGACGCCGCCGACGACGTGACGAGCAAGAAGATATTCATCGAACTGCCCAAAGCAGAAGCCCGACGTCGCGAAGCCAACAGGCAGTCGCTGCGGACTATCGCCTCGCGTGAGGATCATTTCCTGCATGTCCACGAGATATCACGCCTGGCTGAGCTTATACCTTCCGGACGCCTCAAGACCACTCGCCAGCAGGCCAACAATCTGTGGGACTGCCCGCTGACGCTGATACTGATTGTACTGCTGCTGGCGATAGAGTGGATTGTCAGAAAGAAATACAACATGGCCTGATCGATCCGACAGGCCGGAGAACAGCAATAAGATGACCGATCGTGAATTTCTGGAATCTAAGATTGGACGAAAGCTTCGCAAACTGCGCGGCGATCTTCGGCGGCGTCTGGCTGGCGAGGGTATAAGCTGGCTGGCGATAGCGCTCGTCGCCGTGGTCTTCATAACACTCGGGCTGGACTATGGCCTGAATTTCGGCCGCCCCATGCGTGGCGTGGTTATGGGCTTCCTGCTGGTTGGCGTGGCGTGGGTTGTATGGCGCCTGCTGATCGCTCCGCTGCTGGCGCCTATGGACACCGAACAGCTTGCGCTCCTGGTCGAAGAGCGTTATGGGACACTCAGCGACTCGTTGATAAGCGCGCTGCAGTTCAGTCGGCCCGATCGGCGGAACACTCCCGGACAGAGCAAGGCGATGGTTGAACTTGTGATCCGGCAGGCCGGAGAGGCTTCTGCGCCGCTGGATTTCCGGAAAGTCGTCGAACGACCCGGTCTCAGGAGAACACTGATAGGCGCCGTCTGCGCCGTGGTGGTGCTGACGAGCTTCTCGTTCCTGCATGCCGGGATAATGAGCCGCTGGTGGAATCGCAACGTTGTTTTCGCCGACACCGCCTGGCCCCAGGATCTATATCTTGACGTCAGCGGTCCGGGGATGGATGAAGATGGAAACTTCCGCGTACTGCGCGGCGAGGATCTGGAAATCACAGTTACCGCCAGATCGGGCGACGAGTCTATGCCGACGACTCCCCCCGAGACGATAGCCCTCTACGCCAACTATGTGGAATCAGTAGGTTGGACCACTGAGCCGGAGATCAAGCTCAACACCGACGAGTCCCGCACCTACACGCACGTATTCCGCGGCGTGAGCGAGCCGTTTGAGTTCTTTTTCATATGCAGCAAGGACAAGCGGGAAGTACGCCACGGCGTCAGCCTGATCGATCCGCCCGGGGTCACATGGCTCCAATTCAATATTGAGTATCCGGCGTACATGAATCGTCCGGCGAAGGACTTTGACGAATCGCGGGCCGTTCTCGCTGCGCCGCCGGGCAGCATCATTACGATCCGCGCCGCAACGGACAAGCCCCTCGACTTTGACAGCACCGCCTGCGGTATGTTCCTCGACGGTGTGAAAGTAGGTTCGCTGAAAACAGATACAGCCGCGCCGCCAAGCTCCGCTCCACGGAAGACTGAGGCGCGTGTAGTGGGATCATTTAAGCTCGGCAAGCTTCCCAAGCCCAAGGACGGCGCAAAGGTCAATCCAATGCGAACGCTCACTGTTTCGCTGCAGGATACAGACGGGTTCCCCAACCCTCGGGCTGCACAGTACAAGATCCGCACCGAGCCGGACACGGCTCCGCGATTGAGCCTCAAGCGAAGGGGAGTCGGCAGCGCCGTGACTTCCGAGGCGATCCTGCCCCTTGTGATCCAGGCCAAAGACGATTCGGGACTCAAGGAGATCAGGGCCGTGCTGAGTTGGGCCGGCGACAAGCCGGGAAGGAAAACCTGGATCGTTCTCCCCGGACCAGAGAGTAAGGACCAGTTCGACACTGTTTACGAACTGGACATAAAGGATCTGAAGATCAAGCCCGGTACTGCAATCGGTGTGACAGTCGAGGCCGATGATCTGATGCCGGCGGAACTCGGCGGGCCTAACAAGGGCGTATCCGGATCGATGTCGTTCAGGGTAGTCAAACGGGACGAGCTGTTGGCCGAGATGGTGCGAAGACAAAAGGCCCTTCGAGCCAATTTCGAGCAGACCGTGCGAAAACAGGAAGATTCCGTCGCCGCCGTCGAAGCGTCGATCACCATGTTGAACGCCAACCAGGGGCTGGACGCCTCGGTTCGCGGGATCAGGGATTCGGCCAGTATGGAAATTGGCGTTGGCGGAGACTGTGCCAAAACGTCGATCGCCATGGGCGATATTCTCATCGAGATGGTCTACAACCGGATCATCGAAGCCAAGGGTCGAGCCGAGACGCTGAACGGCATTGTCAACCCGCTGGCCGATCTGGCCCAGCAGATAGATGTGCTGACTGCCAGGATGAAAACAGCCGAAGGTCTAAAAGACGCGGCTGAGTTAGTGAGACAGGCCGAGGAGATACACACAGAACAACTTGTTATACTTGAAGTTATGCGTAAAGTCCTGGAGCGGATGATAAAAGTTGCAGAAGCTCAGGAACTTGCCTACGAGTTGGAACGTCTAATCGAGCGTTGGGATGACGTTATGCGCGTTGCCGGTACTCGGGCTGACTGGGACATCCAGAACGAGCTTGGATTCCTGTGTAGTGAGTGCGAGAAGGCCCTCGGGCCTGACGGCGGACCGGGCGCAAAGGTCAAGTGCCCTCATTGCAAGAAGACCGTCAGCAAGCCCGCGATCAGCAGGCCTGACTCGGATTAGGCTATTGGAGAATAATAATGAAACGCAATAGAACCGCTACTTTCGCGATTGCCTGGGTCTGCCTTACGGCGATTGTCACGTGCGCCGTGAATACCGCTCTGGCCCAGCCGGCTGATGAGAAGAAGGGCGTCGACGCCTCGCTGGCGCCCAAAGTTCGATTCACCAAGGGGCAATTCGAAGGGCTCGTTGGCAAGATGACGCGGGTTGCGATACTGTTGGAGAAGAGCGATCCGCAGACAGCCAAGGTGTTGACTGAAGCAGTCAACCAGGCCCAGCGAGCGTGGATTGCTCGGGATATGGGCCGGGTCGCCGAATTCCTGACCAAGGGGCTTTCCGCTGCTGCCAGCAAGACCGGCGGGGAGGTGGGCGCCGAACTTCGCAAAGTGCTGGATATCATCAGGCACGGCGTGATGAGCCAGAAGGATATGCAAGATCGAATTAACGACATGAAAGAGGCCCGCGAACAGATCGATAGGATCATAAAGAAGCAGAAGGACCTTGAAGAATCGTCCCGGTTCAAGAACACCAAGCTCGCTGATGAGCTCGATAGAATCAACCAGGCCATCGCCGACATTAAGGCCGCCCAGAAGAAACTCCTGGACGAGACGGAAAAAATGCCCGCCGGCGACAAGGACGTCAAGAAGCTTTCGGATCTGCGTGATGAAGTTCAAAAGCTGATCAAACAGCAGGAAAAGATTGACGAGGCTTCCGAAAACACGCCTCCTCGAAAACTGCCTCTAGTCGGAGCGGCGCAGAAGGCCCTGGCCAAGAAAGCGGCGGAAGTTCAGAAGAAAATCAAACAGGCCGCCGGCGACAAGGATCTCTCGAAAAAACTTAAAGACAAAGGAGCCGACCCGAAGGCCCTCGACAAGGCCGCCGATCAGACCTCCAAAGCTGCAGGCCAGATGAGCAAAGCTTCTGCGGAATTGTCAAAGGGCAAGAAGGATTCGGCCCAGGGCGCACAATCCAACGCCATGAAGGGACTCAAAGCCGCCGAGAAGGCGCTGTCCGATGCGATGGCTAAGGCGTCAGGACAGTCCGGCGCAAAGGCGTCCAAAATGTCCAAAGCCCAGCAGAAACTCTCGGACGACGCCAAGAAGCTCGCCGGCGATATGGATAAGGCGGCCCAGGAAGCCGGCGGCGAGCCGAGCAAAACTGATCTGAACAAGAGCGCCGAGCACATGGACAAGGCCGCAAAAAAGCTCTCCCAAGGCAAGCCCAAAGACGCCGCGGCCGAAATGAAAA
>CAYMSH010000220.1:0-10746 GCA_964392945.1 uncultured Planctomycetaceae bacterium
AGTCTTCTGCTGAGCCCGAACGGCGACAGGCACATGTACTTCGCCAAACGAGGCAGTAACTGCGTCGCGGTTCTCGATAGAAAGGAAGTGTATGTGTGCGATGACTACGTGGACCACACTTCGGCATTCAGCCCTGACGTACGGCGGACGGCATTCGGCGTCATCAAGGGCAAGAAGCACATCCTCATCGTCGATGGCGTACAGGGCAAGCCCTACGATCAAATCGGAAAGATGCGGGATGGCAAATTGGTCATGACCAACAACGGAAGCATGAAGATGCTGGGAACGGCAAATGAAAACGTCGTTTTCAGTCCGGACAGCAAACGGCTGGCCTACATCGCAAAACAAGGACAGAAGTACATGGTGGTCGTGGACGGCAAGGAGGGAAAACTGTACGACGACATCGATTTCAGCTCACATGTTTTCAGTCCGGACAGCAGCCAGTGCGCCTACATCGCCAAAAGCAATACTAAGTCCATGTACGTCATCAACGGGGTCGAACACAAGGCTTACGCAAGAGTAGGAGACATCCGATTCAGTCCCGATGGGCAACGTCACGCCTATCCGGCGGCCATCGGAAACAACCAAACAGCGTATGTGGTCGACGGCAAGGAAAACCGAATATACCGCGATATCACATACAAGGCGGCGTTCAGTCCCAACAGCAAACACCTTGCTTACATAGCTCAGCGTAGGGATAACCGGAAGTGCGTCCTAGTCGTCGACGGCGAGGAAGGCACAGAAGACCTGGAGATCGTTGACGGCGAATTTCTCGCCTACGGTCCGCAGCCAAGCCGACTGGTCTATGCGGCGCGTCGGAATGGGAAACGGGTCCTCCTTATGAATGGAATCGAAACATGCCGAATCGATGGGGCGTTAGCCGGCAGCAAGGTCTTTTTTGCGGCATCCAACAAGATATACCATCTTGGGCTGGTGGTTGATGAGACCGGAACCCGCGTGGTACGAGTGGAAACTGAAGTGGAGGCTGCACGTGTCGCCAAATGACAGACATGCTCCTGCAATGACTTTGCTGGCCGCCGCATTCGTCTTCGGGCTCTTAGAGATGGCTCCGACAGCAGCCATCGCCGAGGACAAATCCGGTGTCGACGAGTCAGACCAGAAGATCATCGACGATCTTCTCGGTGAATCCAAGGAACCCAAACGCGACACGAAGCAGAGCGATCCGAACAAATGGCCGAAGCTTGTTCTATATGGTTTCAGCCTCGAGAACGCCAATCAGCTTGCCAAGGCTGCGAAAGCATACGAGGATTTCCTTTCATCAACAACGGAGAAACCAGGCAACGACCCGTGCCTGTTCGCCATGCTAAGACTGGGACTGGTGCGTCACGGGATGGGACAATATGAAAGCGCCGTCCGCATACAGAGCCGGTATGTTAACCTCTTGCGAAAGAAGCTTGGCGATGACCACTTGGATGTGGCCAATGCCAGATTCAATCTCGGTTACTCCTGCACCCATGCCGGGCAGTTCGCTACAGCCGAAGATATGTTGCAGAAAGCCATAGACACTCGCACACGAAAGCTCGGCCCAAACCATCCGAAAACAGTTTACGCCCGCTTCGCACTAAGCCACATGTACATAGGAGCTGGAGAACTCACCAGAGCTGAGCCCATTCTTCTTCGGTGCATTACGACATTTGAGAAAACACGACCAAAACATGACGCCCGCCTGGCTCTGGCGCTTGGTGATCTAGCCTACCTGTATGGAGAACTAGGCCGATTCGCTGAATGTGAGAAAAGTAACCTGAGGGCAATAGCCATATGGAGCAACAGGGCGGTTCCGAACCGTCAGGACCTGGCGACTGGCCTGAACAATCTGGCGTTCCTCTACCTCAACATAAAACGCCACAAGGAGGCCGAGCCGCTATTTCTACGCAGCCTGTCTATCCGACAACGAGTACTGCCCAAGGGACATCCCCTCATTTCAGAGAGCCAAAGAAACATCGCAGACCTCTATTTGTGTATGGGGCGAGAGGCGGAAGCGAAACAGTTTCTGAACAAATGGTTTGCATCCATATCTGACAAGGGAACGACAGGGCAAAAATCGATAACCGTACCGCAACTGCTGGTCTTGGCAAACGGAGCTCGTAAGGCTCGACGTATAGTAGTTGCGAATAAGTTGTATAGCTTGGCGGCCGGGGAGGCCAAGCAACAGGGCCTTGGAAAACACTCGGAAGAAATCCTGGACATCAAGCTCGGCACGGCCCTTCTTTTAGCGGCCCAAGGTATGCATCGTCAGGCAATTGTCGTATTCAAGGAAGCCGTTGCAGGCTCTGAATCTTGTGGAAGAGCATACGGGCCAGGCTGCCTTGTGTCCGCATTGTCAGGTTTGGCGACCAGCCACATGTTACTCGGAGAGCACGCAAAGGCGGAACCTTGCCGCTCCCTGAGCGAGCTTGAGCACTCAGTAGTATAACCGGAACCCCCGATTCTACCAAGAGAAGATATTACTTTGTTGTCGTAGGAAAGGAACGTAAGTGATTGCATAACCGCCCCGGCAAAGTAACACAAACGCAAGTAACCCCATCCCTGCCCGCTGCTACCCCCACGCCACCACACCCTGCGGCAACGTGTAAACAAAAGGGTCGGAAATCGAGCACCCTTAAACCCCCGGAAAACCCGCCTTTCCTGAGCGAGATACTAGCGCCAACATAAGGAACGTTCAATTTACTTTTTGCTTGCGCCTGCTTAGGTTATCGCTAACTATGTAGATATGCGAAACAATAAACATAGTGATACGAAGGTGGGCGTTTATGTGAGGGTCTCAACGCTGGACCAAGAGAAGGGCATCCAGTCACAAGTACGAGCCCTCAAGCAATACCTCCGGGGACATCCATGAGCAAGTCTTTGTCAAGTCGGTAGCAGACGTTTTTTTTGCGGGCGTGCCCACACATCCATTCGACGTCATCCCATATCCGGGAGCGTCATTACTCTACGTGCGTTGCCGGCCTCATTCACCTTAACGAGATCGCAAAGCGTCCCAGTCCCCTGGATCGAGGTCCGGCTGTTGGCGCGCACATCTGCTTCACCATAAGTTTCGAATTGACGATGGCCGTCACAACCATAAAACCACTGTAGACCTGCAAGCCATGTTAACGTCGGCTCCAGAATAGCATATCCGCCACTACCGTGCCGAAATCCTAGACAATATGCCTCGGAACTCCCAATCAAAACCCATTCCTATTCGATTCTACCTAACATGGAGTACGACTTGAGTAGCCTGCCTACACCTGCGTACAAATAAACCCACAACTCAACAGAGTCAACATGAACCACCCGACAGAGCCGCCTCAGACGTTACAATTTCCAGTTTATCTCGTCGGCGGATAAATGCAACACTTCTCATGTTTTTCTTTGTGACCCTTTAGGAGTCTGCTGGATTTTGGACACGCTTTCTGAACTGCATCGTAATAGGCAGCCTTCTTAACCATACCTTACTCTGAAGGCTACACTTTTACGCCGCCCGCCACGCGATACACTTTTCCTCCGCCGTTTACATTATCTATTGAGTCTTCGTCCAGTGTTATCGTTATGGCCTACAATGCCTTGTCCAGGTTGTATTTTGAGATTGATCATAGTGCCTCTACGGCAGCCAACGTCCAGGATCACCGCGCCGTTAGGCGTCTGCTGGGGACAGATCCGGATCGCCAAGGCGATCGGCGTGGGCGTCGGGCGCGTGAGCAAGTGGGTGCATGGTGGATTGGATTAGCCGGCTTCCCGTACATCAGATATCGGGGAGAGATGTGAAATGATCACCGAATTCGACCTCAATCAATTCTGCGGATTCCGGCCAGAGACCTTCTTCAGGGCTTCGATAAATCTTAGATTGATGGCCTCTTCCAAAGTTTTCCGTCGGGCAGCTTCTATAACCTTCCACGCATTCGTGTAGTCCCTTCTGTAATAGTATGCGACGGCAAGGTTATTGTAGGCCTGACCACACCTTGGTGAAGCGGACCAGCAAGTTTTGCCACCGCTCATAAGATTCGTCCGTTTGGTATCAGTAGACGAAAATACCCCAAATCAAGAATAGCCTATTGGCGAGAATCAGATCTAACCGGCTCTTAATGAAGAAGTTACAAAACCCATATAAATAGGCCACAATATTAGAGTGTTCGGACCAGTTCGGCGGCCTGGGCGGGCACGAGGAATACCGGCGTGCTGTTCTTGTGGTGGTTCAGTTGAGTGGCGATGAGTGCTTCGGCCGCTGATTCATCCCGCATAACGCCGGGCCCGAGCAGGTTGCTGCCGGGATGCGCTACCGAGCCGAGGAATCCGTCGAGCCGGCCGTCGTCATCTTCGAGCACCAGGGTGTGCCAGATCCCCATTTCGTTTTCGATGAAGAATCGGTAGTCCTTCTCCCGCCGGATCCCGACGAGTTCCTCCTCAAGCGATACGATGGCGGGGATGTCGTCCGGCGTTGCGGGTCGAACGCGATCGGCGCCGCTTACGCTTGCCAGCAGATCTTCGTCGAGCGATTCGATGAACATGTCATGGAATATTATTTGCGGCACGAACCCGGCGCGGTTGTAGAGTGAAAACGAATCGAGGTTGATCGCGCTGGACACCAGGCGGATCGGCAGGCCCTGCTCGTCGGCGTAGTTTGTGATGAACGCCAGCAGTTGCGCCGCGGCGTGCTGACCGAAGAAGAACGGGTGGGCGTTCATTATGCCAAGCGAGATGTGTGTTTCGCGGCGTCGGTAGAAGCATGACCCGGCCAGTCGTCCGGATTCGGGGTCTTCGGCGACTATGCAGAAACCCGGGTCGAGCGCTTCGTAGACTTCGCAGAACAATCGCGTGGCCTCGTCCGGGCCGGTGAAGATCGCCCCGCGAGCGTGCGATTCGTACCAGTGATTCGTTGAAATGCGAACAAGTTCGCTGACTTCATCCCACTCGTCAGCCCGCATGGGGCGTATTGTGAATTCAGACATGTCTCATCCTCAACCGGTGTTCATTCGTGTCTCGGGTCGATACTCTCGCCGAGTTGCACGGCTCGCGGACTATCGGCGCATATTGTCAACGAGGCTGGAGCAATTGGCAACTCTTACTTTCAATCTCTTTGCCTGTTGCCTGCGGGGATGCGGCAGGGTAATCTGAATCGCGGCGTAACCGTGTAAAATACGGCAAGTCGCCAAGGCGCTCGAGAAGACGGAAGGCAAGTAATGGATTCGGCCAGCGAAAGGCGGCGGTTATGACTCGAACGATTATAGTTGCGGGATTGGCTGTTGGGGCTGTTTTCGTGTCGGTGTCCGCTCGCGAGGCCGGCAAGAGCGTAGTTTCGTCCGCGGGTGACAGGCCCATCGCCTCTCGCTACCCCGGCGATATTGGGATCGAAAAGGATCCGTCGGTCATCTACGCTACGAGTTTTGAAAACGGTGTCGAGGGCGGTCTGAAGAAGCAGCGAAAGGGTGTGGAGATCGTAAGCGATTCGAAGTTGGCGCGGGCCGGCAAGTCGTGTGCGAAGATCACGGCCAGACGCGGCAAGGACAGCGGCGGCGATCTGAAGTACATGTGGAAGAAAGGCGTTGAGCAGTGCTTCGTGCGTTTCTACTGCCGCTTCGACAAGAACACCGTCACGCCGCATCATTTCGTGAGCATGGGCGGGCACATGCCGACTTACAGATACCGCTGGGGCGGCGGGGCGGGGTTGCGACCCCCGGGCGGGTCTAACGGCGCATTCAACACCACTATCGAACCGCCGAACCTCGATCGGGCAAAGGGCAAACGCACCGGCTGGGCGTTCTATACGTACTGGCACGAGATGCACAGTTGGCAAACGCCGCATGGCGCGTCGAGGGGCAGGCCCAACGCATATTACGGCAACAACTTCCGCCCGGACAATCAGCGTCCGTTCGTCGGACGAGAGAAGTGGATATGCGTTGAGTTCATGCTCAAGCTAAACACGATCGGCAAACACGATGGCGAGCAAGCCTTCTGGATTGACGGCAAGAAGGTTGGCCACTGGTCGAAAGGCTCGCCGATCGGAACGTGGATTCGCGACAAGTTCGTCACTTCGGGTCCGTGGAACAAGAACCCCAAACCGTTTGAGGGTTTCAGTTGGCGGACCGACAAGCGATTGAAGATCAACAAGGCGATGCTGCAGTGGTACGTTTCGGATCGGGCCGCCAAGGGCGGTAAGTCCGACAAGAACATCGTCTACTTCGACAATTTCGTAATCGCCACGAAATACATCGGGCCGATCGTCGGCAGGTAGTTTACTATTCGTCGGAGCCGAGCAGACTCTTGCGGTAGTTGGCCTCAAGGCCGGTGCCGGCGGTCTGTTTGGCGGCCGCCTTACCCGCATCGCCCATGATGTTGTTCTTCCACGTGTGCCATTCGTGTTTGCACTGGTTGAACCGCACCGGCTTTCCGTGCGTGTTGTAGATCACGTTGCGTTCGAACAGGTATCCCTTCGATCCTTCATCCACGAATATCCCGTTGTTTGGGGCTCCACCGTGGGTGTGCGAACTGCGATGCACATCATGCAGCAGATTGCCCCGCAGCACTGTGCCGGGCTGGAATCCCAGCGTGTAGATGCATCCGCCGTCGGCCAGCGTTTTCATGACGTCGTACACGTGGTTGGCCTCAATGAGGTTCCTCTTGCATGCAGTCGGAGTCGGATTCCACATCCAGCCGACGGATATTCCGGTGTACGGCGTGTCGTGAACGAGGTTGTGAGCGATCGTGGTGTCCTGTGCGAAGCCGACCCATATTCCGCAGGCCCCGAAGTACTCGACGCCCGGGTTGCGGACGTAGTTGTTGCATATGCGATTCTTCTTCGGCGCGAGCTTCTCGTTATTCGGACCGGCAAGCATCACGCCGTTGGCCGAAGTGTCACGGATGGAGTTGCCGATAATCTCGCAGTTTGTCGAGCCCTGGCTGAAATATATCCCCGATCCGCCGGTGTGTGCGATCCGGCCGTCAGTGAAACTGACCCTATCAACGAACTGGCAGAAGATCGCCGACTTTGCTCCATGCCATCGCCGCCCGGCGGGGCTGGATTTGCCAGTGGTGTAGTGACAGGCCTGGATGCCGTGATATCCGATTTCAGGCAGGGGCCAGGTTGTGTGTTCGAAGCTGATCCCGCGGAAATGCAGGTTTCGCACTGGCTGATCGGGTTTGCCGACGATTTCGATCAGTCGCTCCAGCCGCGGCGCGGTGATGCGGGCTTTGGTCATGTCCTGGCCTTCGAGCGGCCAGTACGAAAGAAGTCCGCTCTTGCTGTTGAGATACCATTCTCCGGGCTCATCGAGCATTTCGACGGCGTTTTCCAAATAGCAGTATCTACCTTTTTTCGGAGTGTTCCAGCGTATGGGCGAAAGGTGCGGCGGTGTCAGCGTGATCGAGGCGGCCTTGGTGTCGACCGACTTGAGTTTCTTGCGATTGATCGCCCAGTTGCCGTGTATGACAATCTCGACGTCCGATATGTTCTTCCAGTGTTTCACGCTGCCTTTCGGCAATCCGATCCGCCAGGTCTTGCGATTCTTACTCATATCTGAACCGGTCAATTGCAGATAGGACGCTTTCGCTCCGGCGTTAGGCGTGCGTGCGCGCCTAACGCGGCGATCGTCTGCGAATAGATGTCGGAAGCGCCATTTGCCTTCCTTGACTCGCCGGATCGCGACGGTCCAGAGCTTCCCGTTTCCGCGTTTCCAGCCGGTTAGGCGTTTTCCTCCGCTTATCAGGACCTTACCGTCGCCGGCTGAGCGATATGTTATCGAATGCTCTTGCGTGCCGGAATCGCCGGCGTCGAACTTCAGCGGTTTGTCCAGTTCATAGACGCCGGCCGAGATCAACACGGTTATGTCGTCTTTCAGGCCTGCGGCGATCTTGCGGCGAACCGCCTTCTGGGCGCCTGCTATAGTCGCCAGCGGTCTGTTCTCTACACCCGAATTAGCGTCGTCGCCCCGCGGCGATACATGCAGCACGGTTTCGGCTCCTGCTGTCGAGGAGATGACTGCGGCGAGCACTATTCCGGCTAGCGAGATTGGTAGTCGATTGATCTTCCGTGCGTAGTTCATATAGCGACTCCTCAATGCTGACACTCGCCTGCAACGGCGCAACCAGTGCGTTCAAATGTGTCGGACCGGACGGCGAGCAGTCGCTAGAAGCGATCTGTTCCTGGTCCGGGATCGCCCTTGGGCGTAGCGTCGGCTTTTTTCTTGCCGGCCTTCTTACCGCCTCGCCTGCCCGGACGCTTCTTCTTGTCGCCGGGGGCCTGGGCTTTGTCCTGGCCGGGACCTTTGCCTCTGCGTGCGGTGATGGTCCGCATGTGTTTCTTGACGATCTTCTCTGCCGTCGCCTTCTGTGCGTCAGTCAAGTTGAGTTCCGCAGCCAGGTCGGCTACGAGATCCTGCACGGCCTTGAGGTGTGCGGCCTGGCCGGCGCCTTTGCGGCGATTGGCGTTGGGCTTGGCGCCGTCAGCTTTCTTCTTTGCTCGAGCGCCGCCTTTTCTGGCCTTGGGCTTGGCGTCTTTCGCCGAGGCCGTTCCGATCAGCATTACAAACGCTATCGAAAGGCCCAGTGCGATCAGAGAAAGTTTCTTTGCGTATGATTTTGTCATCAGGAGTCTCCTTGAGTCATGGGTTCACGTGTTGTGTTCGCAGGCGTATTGTACCGCCCGGCGCGTCGGCGACAAGTATGAAAGCTTGTGTGCAGTAGCGGTGAGGGGTTATAAATCAGGTGCGTCAATGGAGATTGATATGAGATACCATGCAACTCGTCGAAGGTTCCTTGCCGGTTCTATAGCAACCGCCGCCCTCGCCGGATCGGGCTCGCTGGCCCTGGCCAGGAATGCATCGCCCAATGATAAATTGAACATCGCGGTGATAGGCGTCGGCGGGCGGGGCGGGGCGAATCTCGGCGGCGTGAAGAGCCAGAACATCGTAGCGCTTTGCGATATCGACGCCAATACGCTCGCCAAGGCCGCCGTCGGCTGCCCCAAAGCCGTGAAATTCCCCGACTATCGCAAGATGCTCGACAAGATGCACAAGCAGATCGACGCGGTGGTTGTAAGCACGCCGGACCACACCCACGCACCGGCCGCCGCTATGGCGATGCGCATGGGCAAACACTGCTACTGCGAGAAACCGCTGACCCACACCGTAGGCGAGGCCCGCACGCTGATCGAACTGGCCGCCAAGAACAAACTCGTCACGCAGATGGGAACGCAGATCCACGCCAACGGCAACTACCGCCGCGTGGTCGAGATCATCCAGAGCGGAATGATCGGCGCGGTGCGAAATGTGCACGTGTGGCACACCGTAAGCTACGGCGTCGGCGATCGACCCATAAAGTCCCAGCCGGTCCCGAAGCATCTGGACTGGGATCTCTGGCTCGGCCCGGCCGGCGAGCGTCCTTATCATTCGTGTTACCTCCCCGGGCGATGGCGCGGCTGGCGCGAGTTCGGCACCGGCGGCATCGGCGATTTCGGCTGCCACTACATGGACCTCCCGTTCTGGGCCCTGAAGCTGCAGCATCCGACGAGCATAGAGGCCCAAGGCCCCGACCAACACGCCGAGAGCACGCCGAGATGGCTCAAGATCAAATACGAATTCCCCGCTCGCGACGGCGGCAAGCTGCCGCCGGTTACGATGACCTGGTCCGACGGCGGAAAGAAACCGGCCGAATTGGGCGATCTGCTGTCGCCGCTTGGCGTCAAGGCGTCCGGCAAATGGTCCTGCGGGATACTCTTCGCAGGCGACAAGGGCTCGGTCCTGGCCAACTACAACCATCACATCCTCGGTCCGAAGAAGAAGTTCGCAGGCGCCAAGCCGCCGGCCCAGACGATCCCCGCCTCGATGGGACACCACAGGGAATGGTTCGAAGCCTGCAAGAACGGCGGCGCCACGACGTGCAACTTCGCATACTCCGGCGCCCTGACAGAAGCGGTGCTGCTAGGCGTAGTGGCGTACCGCACGGGCGAGAAAATCAACTGGGACGCCAAGAACTTAAAAGCGCTCAACTGCCCCGAGGCCGACAAGTACATCCAAAAAGAATACCGCAAAGGCTGGAAGCTCTAGCGGGGCTATTCGAGATTAGCTCGGTCCGATCTTGTGAATTACGCCGAGCTTCCAGGGCAGTGACGGGTAGCGTGCGTTTGAGTCCTTCTTCATTATTCCCTGGATGATCCAGCGGCAATTCTTTGGGTCGTATTCCATCTTCTCGTCGTATCCGGTCCTGATCAGTTCGCCGTGTGACACCATTTCGGTCCACGGTTTGGCGGCGTTGGCCCAGTTGAGTTGATCGCCGGTTGCGTATTTGTCGGTTACTCGCCTCCAGGGGCCTTGGAGCCTTGTCGCTGTAGCGATCCCGAACGATCGCATGCCGCGCTTGTTCAACTCGTAGATCATGTGGAATTCGCGGCGGTCCTTGACTTTGTAGATGTGGACTGCTTCGTGAATGTTCCGCAGGACCTCTTTCGCCGGTCCCCAGCCGGCGGGAAAATCCGCGACATTCGTTGAGCGGACGATAACGCCGTTATGGCCCTGGGTGTAGAATAGATACGCTTTCTTCAAGTCGCAGATCACCCAGAAGTCGATCCACTTTGATTTGTGATCCTTCTCGATCAGCTGCCGCGCCGCGGACCATGATTCTGGCTTGTCGATTGCGGTTGTTGTCGAGAACATCGGTTGGTAGTTAGAGTCGCGAGTCTGGAAGACCAGATACCACTTCTTTTTTGGAGTGAATATATGAAAGGTGCGATTCCAAGCCGCCAGCGGTAAGCTGACG
>CAYMSH010000221.1:0-10714 GCA_964392945.1 uncultured Planctomycetaceae bacterium
GCGGGATCGCTTCCTTCGTGCACATGTCGTTCCAGCCCTGGAACCAGACGAAGCCGGCGATTTCATAGCCCTGTGCGGCGTAGTCAGGGAAGTGCTTCTTGAGATTCTTCAGCGTATCTCTGACCTGGGCGATCATTTTCGTGTAGTAGGGGCCTGTGGCGCCGCCGCTGCTCGGCGGGCGGAAATCCTTGTAGAGGCTCTTGCCGCCCCAGGCGGTCTTGATCAGCAGGACCTGCTGGTCGAAATGATCTCCGATTACGTGTCCAAACTGCAGTTCGGGGCCCATGTGGTTTTTCCCGCCGTAACTGGTGTATCCGATTGTCAGCGGGCCTTTCTTGTGCCCGGCCCGCTCGGTCTGGAACGAGACCCAGACATCCTTCCGCTCGACCCACTTTCCGGACTTGTCCTTCAGGTGCGTGTAGCGTTTGGCCAGCGGTGAGTTCTTCATCGAGTGGACCAGGTTGCCCTTGCCGCCGTTGTAGTATTTCGGGTGGTCCATCGCCACGACGCCCTGGCCTTCCATGTTCGACTGACCGGCCAGGATGAAGACCTTGACTGGTTTCTTCGCCGATTCGCCACGCGCCGGGCCCGCCAACGCGAGGATCAGGAGGCTTGCGACAATACCGATAAGTGTGATTCGCTGTTTCATTTTTGCTCCGGGCTTGTTGGATTTCGTTTGTTCCAACGCCAGTTTCGGCTCTCGATGAGGCTATGTCAACGCTTTGGGAGGTCCGGTAAGAGACGCGATCTGGCGATTTTACGCGTTTTTCTCAGTGGGGCTCATGTTGGCGAGGCGATCTGGTCGATGAATTGCGTTACCGCTATAGATGATCCAAGAAGAGGCGTCAAGGATGATAAACTCAAAAGATACAGCCTGCAAAGCCCCAGCAACGCAGAGGATACGTCACTTTTTCACCCTGGCCGAGGCCAATAGTTCGCTGGTTCTCGTCAGACGCATAGTCGCTGACGTGGTAAAGCATTACGATCGTTTGTTAGAAATTCACGAAACAGTCGAGGCCCTCGAAGCGGCCGGGCGATTCGGGCAACTCGAAGATGCTCGCGACGATTTGGTGCTGACGGCCGACAGTATTCGCATTTGTCTCGAAGAAATCGAGGATGTCGGAGTCGAACTGTGCGATTGGGAGCTGGGAATCGTTGACTTCCCGGCGTTAGTCGATAATCGCGAAGTACGGCTCTGCTGGCGAGCCGACGAGCCGCAAGTGACCCACTGGCACGAACTGGATTCCTGCCATCTGGGACGATACGAAATCTCCTCGCTCCGCGCCGCGGGTCGCTCTCGGCAGACGGTATCGGCCTGAGAATACTCCACAAGTCTGAAGTCATTTCATCTGCGTCAGTTCCGCGCGATGCTGGTATCTCCCTGTGTCGACTGGTGAATGTTTGAGGAATCTTTTTTCCCGGCGAACTTTTCACCTGCTTCGAACGTCAAATATACTAACGCCCGAGGCTCTATTATTTCCAATTGTCTGCGGCGACTGGCGCGTGCGGGCCGGCAGTCTGTGCAGATCAACACCCTGGAGCAACTATCATGACCAAACACCTGGCGATTGTGGGACGGTTTCTTTCTATTGTGATCGTCGCCGGTTTCATCAGCATCAGCAGTCTCGAGGCGCAGACCGTCAAGAAAGCCCCAGACAAAGTCTACATCCCGTACGATAAACTCAAGGATGTGTTCGAGTCCGAGAAGCAGGGAGTGTTCCTTCCGTACGCCGATTTTCAGCGGCTCTGGTCCGCGGCGCGAGGGGCTCCGGCTACAGTCGCCGACTCGCCGATGGGCTACCTGGTCTCCACGGCCCGGTTCAGCGGCAAGATCAGCGGGAAACTCGCCGAGATGAACCTGCTGCTGACTGTCGATATCATGGGCGACAAATGGACCGAGGTCCCGATCGCACTGGGGCAGGTCGCCGTGGCCGCGACATCGTTCAAGAGCGGACCGAACGCCAAGTCAAAACCGCTGCTGCGCGTGGTCAACGGGAAATACAGCCTGCTGGTCAAAGGCAAGGGACGCTGGGTCGTCAGTATCGATTTCGTACGACAACTGCTGACCAAACCGGGTCAAAACGTTCTGGAGTACCGGATCCCGCGCGCCGCGATCAGTACGCTGGAACTGCTGATACCCGAGGAGAACATGAAGGTCGACGTCGAGCCCATGCTGGCGGCCGCCACCAGCCAGGTAACCGCGCCCGACAAGACCAAATCGACGAAGCTGAAGGCTTTTCTCGGCTCGGCCGACAAGGTCAAGCTCAGTTGGCGCCCGCGCACCCAGGCCGCCGCCGGCCTGACTCCCGTCGTGATCTGCAGCCAGTTGCAGCATATCAACGTGGCCGAAGCCCTGATCACGCACGACGTGACATTCAGCTACGATATTCGTCGCCGCGGCGTAGACAGCTTTTCGATACAGTTGCCGGCGGAGTTTCGAGTGACGGCTGTCGACGGCGCCAATATCAGCAAGTGGGACATTGTCGCCCCCGCCAAGGCTCCGGGGCTCAAGGTCCAGATTCTGAACGTGAAACTATACTCCCAGGCCAAAGGCGCCTACTCGCTGTCGGTCAAGATGGAGCGTTTCCTGAAGGAAGCCAGCCTGACCCAGCCGCTGGCTCCGATACTGACCCAGCGCGTGCTGCGGCGAACCGGTCTGATTGCAATTACGCGTTCGGCCCGCCGCTCGGTCGATGTCGTCAACGTTAACAAGGAGCTGGTGCGAGTTGATGTCGGCCGATTGCCCGCTGCTTTGCGGACTCGCCGCGGCGTTACGGCGTATCGATTCACTTCCGCCGGTTACGGAGCCGATGTCCAGATTGCAACGGTAGCCCCGCGAGCGTCAGTCAACCAGTTGTGGGCCTTAGGCGCCGGGAAAGACAATCTGCGACTCTACGGCCGACTGCAGTACACCGTCGATCGGGCCGGAATATTCTCGGTCTCGATGAAACTGCCGGAACAGTGGGAGATAACCGCGCTGGGACCTGCGAATATCGTTCACGACTACGAACTGGCCGGCAAAGGCGCCGACCGCGTAGTGAACATAACTCTCAAACGCGAGTTGGCCGGGATATTTGCTCTCGAACTGCAGGCCCGTACGGCGCGCAAGGCTCCGGATGAGGAAATCAAGTTCGCCTTGCCCCAGCCCGATCCTAAGAACCTGCACAACTACAACGGTCAACTCATGCTGTTCCTGGCCGATTCGCTCCTGGCCGAAGTGGGAGCGACGGAGCAATTCCAGTCAATCCCCCTCAGGGTCGCCGCTGCTCTCAGGCTATCGGGTTTGAAGAGATCTATGGTCGGGCTGACGTCGGCGATGGCGTTTGAGTTCCGCGCGATCGATCGGAAGAAACCGGCCGGAGCGTCGTTCAAGACCAGCGTAAAGCCCGCACAGGTCTCGGCGACTGTCCATCGCCTCGTAGACATCCAGGACGGCTCGGTGCAGCACGAAGCCGTAGTCGATTACAACGTTCGCTACGCACCAGTCGACACGTTCTACGTGAGAATGCCCGCCGAACTTGCCGAAGAGGGCGTTGAAATATCAGGCGCCAACATAAAGGAAAAGCCTCTCCTGCCGCCGGATCGTCATCCGAAAATGAATCTCGCAGACGACAAGACCGACGGCGACAAGCCCGAGGACAAGATCAAGTGGGCCTGCTACAAAGTTGTGCTGCAGTCTCCGGTTCCCGGCGCCTATCGCCTGAGCGTCAAGTGGCGCAAGAGCTACAAAGTCGCCGGCCAGGATGCACAGGCGATCATCGACGTGCCCCAGGTGTTCGCCGCCGGCGAACTGTCGGACCAGAGCGGGTACATCGCCGTCAAGAAGGCCGCCACGCTGGCGGTGGGATCCGGCGAGATGAGCGATCTTACGTTCGGAGACCCCAGCAGTGCTGCGGATCTGCCGTGGGAGGCCCACCGTCGAAACGCGATAATAGCGCTTCGACACAACGCCGCAAAATACGAGCTTACCCTCCCCGTGCGGATGCAGAAGGAGGCCGAGGTCTTCACCACGATCGCCAACGCCGTGATCGTAGAGCAGGTCCTCGCACGCGACGGAACGTTGAACGGGCGGATGATCTGCCTGCTGTCGACCAGTCGCGGAGATCGCCTGACTGTCAAAATGCCCGCCGGGGCCAAGGTCTATCCGTTTATGCTCAACGGGCGAGAAGTCGCCGTCGAGTCGCCGTCTCCCGACGTGCGAGTCGTGCAACTGCCGCACTCGGCGGGGCAGGTCGCACGCAGCGTACTGGAAATCACATACGGACTCGACGCCGACATCGGAGCGGTCAACAGGAAGCTGCCCGCTCCAGCGCTTCCGGACCAGACGCCGGTCCAGCGAACGTTCTGGCGAGTTTATACGCCTGACGATCACGTCGTACTGGGCTACGATCGGGATTTCGCACTGGGACGCCGATACGATATCGATCGCCTGTTCGCAAGCGTAGCATCGGGCCACGAGAAACACCTGGGCAAATTCCCGGCCCAGGGGCAGCTCTGGGGCTTCTCCAGGCAGGGCGCCGTCAGTGAGTTCTCCATGACGTTGATCAAGAAGGAGATATTCCTCGGCATCGTCTGGGGCGGGATTCTCGTTGTCGGTATTCTACTGCTGAAGTTCAGCGGATTCACCCGCACGCTGGCCGTGTTGGCTGCGATAATGGCCGCCGCCGGAGTGTCTCAGATCTACCCGCAACTGGTCAGCAACATTGTTGGTACAGGCAGATTCGCATGTCTGATAGTCCTGTTGATCTGGTGGTCCCATTGGCTGTTCTTCCGCGTGTTGCGCAAACGAAAGTTGGGGTTTCCGCCACCGGCTCCGGCCAGGCCGGATTCTCCGCTCCAGCAGGTCGAAGTAGTCCAGCCGGTCGTACAGAGCAGTGAGCAAGGGGGCGAAAATGAAAACGCCTGAACATAATACCCCCTATAGAAAGACGGTCCCGGCTGTCCTCGCGGCGCTGATGGTGCTGTGGTGCGCCGCAGGGGTCCTCTCGGCCCAGGTCGATGAGGCGCCGAAGATCTACGTTCCGTACGAGGATGTCGCCGCGGTCGTATCGAAGAGCGACAGGTCGGTGCTGATGGACCGCGCCGAGTTCAATAAACTGCTGGCGGCCGCCAAAACCGCCGCCGACAAAGCGGCGTTGACCGACAATATACCCAAACTCGGTCAAATAACGCGCGGAGACTACTCGGCGTCAGTCAGCGGAGAGAACCTCACGCTTAAAGGCCAGTTGACGATCCGATCGCTCATTGACGGGCCGGTGGTTATAGAGCTCCCGTTCACTCGGATCGGTCTGACCGAAATCCTGCTGGACGGAAAACCCGCCCCGGCGAACTATAACTCTCGCGGGCGGCTGGTGCTGATAGTCAGCGGCAGCGGGCTGCACAAACTCACCCTGGTCGGTTCGGCCAGGTTGACAGAACTGTCCGGCGGCGGGATGCAGTTCAGCATGTCGCTTCCGACGTCTGTTTCCGGAGCGATGAAGCTGCAGTTGCCCGGCGATCAGGAAGCCCACGCAAACGTGCCGGTCGCCGCCGTTAAATACGACAAGAAGAATGATCGCACTATCGTGGACCTGACCCTTGGCGGATATGCTTCGCTGAGCGTGGCGCTGCTGGGCAACGGGCGTCAAGAAGATCAAAAAGCGATCCTCCTGGGTGAATCGGCCACTACTGTGGCCCTGACCCCGACAGGGCAGACAATGGACTGCCTGTACACCGTACAGGTCCTCAGGAGGCAGCGGCGCGAACTGGTGTTCGCCCTGGCGCCGAACTGGACGATAACCGATGTGTCATGCCCGAGCCTTGTACGCTGGTCCGTCGCGAGGCCCAAGCCCAATGGCGCCAAGGAACTGACCGTACGCCTTAGAAGTGCTGCGCGCGGAACGCGTGCGCTCCACATCCGCGCTTCTGCGCCTATGGGCGAAACGTCATGGTCCTCTCCGGCGGTATCGCTTGTCGGGGCGGGATATCAGCGAGGATACGTACTGGTCGATCCCGGCGAGCAGTTGGCTGTGCGCGGCGAAACGCTGAAGGGCGCCCGCCGCCAGGACATACGCGGCGTGTCGCAGATCGCCGGAATGACCGGCTCTGCCGGAAGGCTCTATTTCCACTGGGGCGACAAGTGGTCGGTAGCCCTGAAACTGGCCCAGATTCAATTGCAGACCCGCAGCAAGGACAACCAGGCGTTCGTTATCTCCCCGAAGGAGCTGACGGCGCATCTGTCGTCGGAGATAACCGCAGTCGGCCGCGAGATGTTCGCGATGGATTTCATGCTCCCGGGTTCCGCCAGCGGATGGGACCTGATCAGCGTTACCGTTAACGGCTCGAAGAAAGGTTTCGAATACCGCACAATCAAGAAAGGTCCGGCTCGAGTTCTGAAGTTGGAGCTTGCCAGTCCCGTCGCTCCCGAGGCCGTTGCGAAGGTCAACGTGATGCTGCGACGGGTCCCGAGCAAGTGGAACTGGTCGTCGGCCGGCGGGGCCAGCCAGCAGACAGTCGTGCGGAAGATCACCCTCCCGCTGATCAGCAGCGCCGCAGACAAGTGCGCCGGGCTGGCGACGGTTTCTGTCGCCGGAGATCTCGACGCGAAGGTGTCAACCGGAGCCGAGGGATTGAAAGCCGTAACCGTCGGCAAGATGGCTTTCTGGGGCCTCGGCCGCGCCGTTCGTTCAGCCTACACGTATGAAATCGCGCCGAGCGGACAGCTTGAAGTGTCGGTAAGTCGGCCTGAGCCGCGAATTGCGGCTTCCGGTGTGGGGCTGGTTTCAGTGAGCCCGGCCGGTGTTTCGGGACGATTCGCCGTCACGTATAACGTGACGCGCGTCGGAACCCGCACGCTGTATCTGCTGTCGGACAAGTCGCTGGGAAATAAGCTCACCATCCGCACGCCCGGACGTCAGTTAGCGTCTCGGAGCATAGTTTCGCCCGGAGCCGACACGCTGGTGTTGCCAAAGAGCGTCAGCGAGGCTTACGATCTGTGGCAGTTGAAGCTTGACGCCCAGGCCAGAGGACCGGTTCTTGTCAGGGTCAGTTACCAGCAGGCGTTGCCTGAAGAGAAGTTCTCCGTTCCGATGATCAGGCCCGCCGGTGTCGAGCGATCGACGGAAGTTCTCGCCATCGAGGGCGCCGAAGAGCTGGCTGTCAACGTTTCGGCCAGCAGCGCCGCCGATGTTGACATAACCGATCTGCCGCCTCTTCCGGCTCCGGCCAGAAGAGTGCTCGGAGCGTTTCGCGCTGTGGATAACACCAACGCCGACGGTCCGCTGTTTGGGATCAGCCTGACTACCGCCGTTCACGAAAACTACGCGATTCCTTCGGCTCTGGTGACCAGTGCTGAACTTCGAACTGTTGTCGGATCCGACGGGTCCCAGCAGACCCGTGCTAAACTGCAAGTTGTCAACGCAGGGCTGCAGTTCCTGACAATCAAACTGCCGGGCGACAGCAAACTCCTGTCGGTTCGAGTCGCCCGGGACCAGGCCAAGCTGAAACGCGACGCTTCGGGCGCCTACCAGGTCTCGATCCCCCAGGGACGCAAAACGCTGGACGTGCTGATGGTCTATTCCACTCCGCCGACCAGTTCGGATCTGGGCGATCTGAAACTCGTTGCGGTCCAATTGCCGGGTCTGCAGATCAACACGGCCAAGTGGACCGTTATTCCGCCGACGGGATTTACGATCACCGATCACGAATCGAACATGTCGCCGGAGCGTCCGGAGATGTTCGCCGGTCCGCCGTTGGCCGCCGCGAGTTTATTCCGCAGTTCCCGCCATCGATCCAAGGCGCAGATGTATTCCGGCATAAACTACTTCCATGTCGATTCATTCAGCCTCTCGGACTCAATAAGCTCCCTTATTGAATCCACTGTGTCTATCAACTACGGTTATGACCTCGACGCCGGGTCGCTTCCGCGCGTACGTGAAGCCCATGACGAATCGATATCCGAGGGCGAGGATCTGGGGGGCCCCGCTGCGGTTATAAAGCGCTCGCCCCCTGTTACAAGGCCAAGCGAAACTCCCCAGCCGCCGACGCCGAAGAAACCCAAGCCCGGCAAGAAGGATAGCCAATGGGCGACGAGAAGTCGCACGCTGGGACGCCACACGCTGCCGGTCGATCTTGTCGAATCGATGTCGCACGAGACCGAAGCTGTCTTCAGCGGACTTGGCGGTCCGCAACTTACGATCTCGCTGACTCCAAGATCCGTCAGCGCCGGACATCAATGGATGGGCCTGGCGATTGTCGGACTGCTTGGTTTGTTAATACTGAACGCCAGAGTCTGGGCGAAGGTCAAGTTCATCATTCTCGCAGGCGCCGCCACTGTGCTTGTGGCGCTGTGGGCTCCGTTCCTGGCCCACGGAGCAAACGGCGGTTTCTACGCGGTCTGCCTGCTGGTGCTTGTCTATCCGCTGGTAGGACTCTGGCGCCTGATCGCTCGCGGTGTTATTGCCGGCAGGCCTGTTGTGCAGGCTGCTGCAATGCTGGCGATCGCCGCGGCTTTCCTGGCGATGGGCCAGACCGCCCACGCCGGGGCGAAACCAGACCCGCTGATCATCCCGTACGACGGAGATCCCCAAAAAGCCGTCGATGCCGGAAAGGTTCTGCTGCCGTACAAACGCTATGTCAAGCTGTGGAACCTGGCTAACCCGGACCAGAAGATCAAGCTGCCGTCAAAGGGCCTGGTCTCCGGGCTGAAGATATCGCTGGCGGGCGTCACGTACGACGCCGTAGTGGCCGACAAGAAAATGAACATCACCCTTACCGCCGACATAACCGCGCGCGGCGACGGTTGGGCGGTCCTGCCGATGGATATTTCCGGTATGGCTGTTACTACCGCCACTCTCAACGGAAAGCCCGCCGGACTGCAGGTCGGTCCCAAAGGCATGGTGCTGGCGGTGAAGGCTCCGGTTTCAGGCAAGTTTGTGCTTACTGGTCTGACTACGCCGAAATACGTCGGCAGCAAGGGCAGCGTATATCTTTCGCTGCCGCTGCTTCCGCTGGCGGTGATGAAAGTTCGCCTCGACGACGCGAACCTCGAACTCGAGGCCCCGGGCATTGACGGCGTGCTCACCAGCCGCAAGATTAACACCGGCGTTGAGTGGACCGTGCCTTTGGGCTCGGCTCGCAAGCTCGCCTTACGCTGGTCTCCCAAAGCCGGCTCGGGCGCCGCCGATCGAACGCTTTCGGTTACCGCCACTCACAGTATCGGAGTGTTCCACTGGGCCCTTGTAGGCGCAAGCAAGATGTCGTACAGCTTCCCGGCCGGGCAGAACGATCGCTTCGAACTGCTCGTGCCGCAGGGCGCGAAGATCATGAAGATCAGCGGCGCCAACCTGCGCGATCATCGTATCGCCGGGGTCAAGACGATCGAGGGACGCAAGTTCAACGTAGTTGACGTTCGCCTCTATCGACCCGCCGACAAGCGATACGAGCTTACCGCTAACTGGATCGGCGATCTTCCGCCGATCGGGGCGCCGAGCAGGCTCTGGCTGCCGCGCGCCGGACGAGTAGGGCGAGAGGCCGGTTACGTGCACATACGCACCGCCGGCGGAATGGTGCTGAAGGTTACTGACGTGCAAGGCGGAAGGCGTCGCGATATTGCATCGCCGTCGGGTAAGTCCAAAGGCGCCGCGACGACTCTGGCCGATTCGACGGCCACTGCCGCGTCTTACCAGTGGCCATACAGGGACTTCTCGATACACGTTCAGATTTCCCGCCGACAGGCCGTCGCCAGCGTTAACCTCGACCAGCTTGTTCGCGTGAACGCCGATCGAGTTCAGTTGATGGTCCAGGCCTCGATCAATCCGGCCGGGAAGGGCGGAAAGGGTGGTTCCAGCCGATTCTTCGGAGCCGCCTTCAACCTGCCGGACAACTACGAACTGCTCAGCGTTGTCGGCCCCGATGTCGAAGGCTGGCACGTGCAGAAAGCGTCGGACGCCAAGTCGCGGCGAATAGTGCACGTCGGTTTCAGGACCGCTGTTGTCAAGTCGCAGGTGTCGATGGTGCTCGTTCGCGACGATGCGAAAGTCGAGCGTCTTTCGGCACCCATGGTCCAGGCCGTTGACCCCGACGGCCGCGTCATAGAAAACCAGTCCGGCCGGCTTGCGGTCCAGATCGCTCCGGCCCTTGATGCGCACACGGTCTCCAGCAAACTGTTGACGTCGATTGCCCCGTCGGCCTCCGCCGGATGGCTCAGCAAGGCCGAGGTCCGAGCTGTACAGTTCGCCTACCGGTACTTCAAACCCGGAGCCTCTCTGGAACTGGCGGTTCGCGAGCGTCCGACAAAAGTGCGAGTCGAAGTAGTCGCCGGAATATCGGTGCATCCGGCTTCGGCGGCGTACACTTATCGACTCAGGTACAATGTCAGCGGATCTCCGATCGATCAGGTCAGTTTCACCCTCCCGGCGAAATACGCGCAGTTGACGGCCGTTACTTCGCGATACATGCGATCGGTCGCGTCGACCGACGCGCCTGCTGGCCGCAAGAAGTGGACCGTGTCGCTGACCAACGAGTTGACCGGTCAGTTTGACCTGCTGGTTAACTTTACTCTCCCGATAGACGCAGCTACTCGCCAGCTTCCGGCGCCGAGAATAGTGACCGGCGCGCCAGACGGATATCGCGCGATTCTGGCCGTCCAGAACACTTCGAGGCACGAACTGGCGTTCACTCCGTCCAAGTCGATGACCCCGCTCCCAGTGGCCGTGCAGAAGCAGGTGCTCGGTTC
>CAYMSH010000222.1:0-10642 GCA_964392945.1 uncultured Planctomycetaceae bacterium
TTGTCGCTGGTGTCTGTCCAGTAGATTCTGCCTCCCGTCGCATCAACCGCAAAGTTGGTTGGCGACGATAATCCTATAATCATATCCGTGACGTTGCTTCCATCCAGATCGGATCGCTGTATCTTGCCGGTTCCGGTATCCGTCCAGTAGATATTCAGCGGCAGGGCCCAGGCGTTCGAAGTGCTTGCGGCCAGTATTGTCAGACAAACGATATGAACGGTCTTCTTGAATGTCATGGTCTTTCCATCCTTTCTTTTGGTCCCGAACCATATAACCGTCAGCGAATGTGTCCCGCGTGAATGAACAGGCAGGCGAGCAAGAACGAGCGGCCTCCTGTTCTTTCGATAGACTCTCCGTCTCCAAAGCGTTTTACGGCAACGAGCAGCGAACGATGAACAATAACCAGTGTACGTCATTTCTCGATTTGATCAAGAGAAAACCCAAATAATCCAGCGCATAAAAAGGGCCCTTGTCTCCAAGGGCCTTTTTTAATTAACGGGTGGCTGGGGGGATTCGAACCCCTGACCCCCTGGACCACAACCAGGTGCTCTAACCAACTGAGCTACAGCCACCATCTACGTCTCTCGGGGGTCGAGAGCGAAGTAATATACAGACCTTCGCCCTGCAGGTCAAGCCCCATCGCTCTGCAAAAAAACTCAATATCCAACAGAACAGCAAGGAATATCCAATAACCAAGGCAACGGCAACGGCAAGGGCGACGGAGGAATGCCCAAACGCCGTTGCCGTAATTCGGAGCCTGCCTGCCGTAGGCGGGTGCTGCGCCGTTTTGGCGTGTCGCGGCTTGCCCCGCGTAGCTCGTCGAGCGGAGCATGGAGCGACGGTTATCGCCGTTATCTTGGCCGTTTACTTGGTTATTGGATATTCCTTGTTGTTCTGTTGGATATTCAGCCGTTGTCGTCCGAAACCGGCGGATCAGGCGCCTAAAGACTCCACGGCGGGCGCATCATTCTTGATATCATGCTGTTGGCTTGTTTGTCGTCGGGGAATGTTTCTGTCTTCGGATCCCATTTCAGCGTCTTTTTGCGGAGCATGGCGATATTGCCCAGGTGACAGACCGTGGCCGAACGGTGTCCGATCTCAGCATTGCAGATTGGCTGCTTTCTGGTGCGGATGCAGTCCAGGAAGTTCGACTTGTGATTGGAGCTCTTGTACAGATGTATCTCGTCGGCTCCGATGGTTGATTTCGCCAGCGAGGCCGGTTCGGTTTTGAGGCGGCCTCGAGTGACGCTGATCGATCCTTTCGTGCCCTCGAACGTTGTGCCCGATCCGCCTGTCTTGCAGTGCAGCGTTACTCCGTTTGCATACTTGGCTTTGAAGCTGACCTTAGTGGCCGTAGTGAACAGTCCTTCGCTGGGGAATACTCCTCCGGCATCGGAGACTTCGACAGGCCCGGTCTCGTCGGCTCCGATTCCCCATTGTGCGATGTCCAGGTGGTGTGCTCCGAAGTTTGTGACCTGGCCGCCCGAGTAGTCGAGAATGAAGCGGAACTGGTAGTGGCAGCGGGCCTTGCAGTAGGGGGCGTCGGGCGCCGGGCCGAGCCAGAAGTTGTAGTCGAATCCTTTGGGGATCGGCTCGGGTTTCCAGCTCTTGCACGAGCGGTTGTTGCCCGGCAGGCCTACGATCACGTTCTTGAGCTCGCCTATGCGCCCGTTGCGCACCAGTTCGCACGCCAAGCGGAACTTGCTGTCCGATCGCTGCTGGAAGCCGGTCTGCAGGACTCGTCCGTATCGCTTAACCGTGTCGGCCAGCGCCCGGCCCTCGGCGATCGTCAGCGTGAGGGGTTTCTCGACATACATGTCCTTCTTGTTCTTGGCGGCGTCGATCGCTGGAATTACATGCCAGTGGTCCGGCGTGGCGATGCAGACCGCGTCGATCTTGTCATCTCGCGTGATCTTGCGGAAGTCGTTGTACGCTTTGCAGTCCTTGTTCTTGTACTTCGCGTCGACATGGCTCTTTGCCCGGTCGCGATGGGCCTTGTCAACGTCGCATACGGCGATCATCTGCACGTGCTTGAAGTTCATGAAGCCCCTCATGTCGCCGGTTCCCATCCCGCCGGTTCCGATAGCTCCCATTACTATCCGGTTGCTTGGAGCCTTGGCTCCGAAAATCGTTGATGGCACGATCTGGGGCAGGGCGATGGCGGCTCCAGCAACTGCGGCGCCTGACTTCAAGAACGTTCTGCGATTCATGTTTGTCGGATTGCTCATCGATGTTGTCTCCTTGGGAGTCTGGTTGCCTTATTTCAGTGCTTCGACCGCCGGTGTCAGGGCGAATCGTATGAACATGGCTCCGTCGCCGCCCTTGCCGATTGTCGCTTTCAGGGCCCGCTGCATTGCGCCCATCGCCGGGCGTGCTTTCGGGCCGAGCATCTGCAGGGCCCTTGCGGCCCGAACGGCCGCTCGCCTGTCGGGTCCTTCGAGATACTTGACCAACACATCCAGCGGCTTGGCGCCTGCGCCGAGGTCGATCAGCACCCAGGCCGCTTCAATGGCGACCGCCGGCGCCGGGTCTTTCATCGCCGAACCGAGCGCACGTGCGGCGAGTATCGCGTTGGGCCCGCTGGCTCGAAGACCGACGGCGGCCCAGTACCGCACGGCCGGGTCGGGGTCCTTCAACAGTTTGATCTGCTGGTTCATCGCCCGGCCTGTTACTCCTACGAGTTCGGCGGCGTCTATTATCCGCTCGATCGGCGGGGCCTTGTCGCTCCTGGCCAGATCGTAGGCCGTTGTTCCCTTGATCCGCACTGCGAGGTCCTCTTCCGGTATGAAGCCCATGTCCTTTACGTCGAGCATCCATTTTCGCAGGAGTTTTCGCATCTCTTTGAGGCGATCGGCCTGCTTCGGATCGCTGGCCAGGTTGGTGATCTGGTGCGGATCGTTGGCTGTATCGTACAGTTCCTCGCGCTGGCGGGTTGGGCCGGCGTAGTGTTTCTGGGCGGCCGTTTTGAGTTTGTCCGCCGCGGCCAGGGCGGTGATGTCGTCGCGGATTTCGCCCATGTCGGAGTAGAAGCTCGGCTGGTTGTAGGACTGGTGGGGCATGTAGTTCCGCACATAGAGCCAGTTCTTGTCGCGAACGCACCGAGCCAGGTCGTATGCTTCGTCGACGCGATCGCGGGCGGCGTAAATGTGCGTTTGCGGCTTAGCCCGCGATTTGCCGAGGAAGACCTGCCCCTGCATGTACTTCGGCGGTTCGATGCCGAGAATGCTCAGCAGCGTTGGCGGGAAGTCTACGAAGCTCAACATGCGATCCAGCGACTGGCCCGGTTTTGCCGGCGCCAGATGCTGATACTTTTTCGGGAATCGGATCAGCAGCGGAACGCGGAGCCCCGAATCGAGCACCAGGCGTTTGTGTCGCGGCAGGCCCGCTCCGTGATCGGAGTAGAAGAACACGATCGTGTCGTCGGCCAGGCCGTCGTCTTCGAGTTGCTTGAGGATCGCGCCGGTGTTCTTGTCCATGACCGTTATGCAGTCGTAGTACCGCGCGACGGTGCGGCGCGTGATCGGCGTGTCGGGGTAGTACGGCGGCAGGGGGGCGGTCTTCGGGTCGTGACGCTCGGAGGCGCCTAGCTTGCTCTGGACCTTTCGGGTGAAGGCGTCATAGCACTTGACCTTCGACCGCGACTGGTGGGTGACCATGTCGTTGAAGATCGCAAAGAACGGCTGGCCGGCTTTCTTGCCGCGCCAGTGGGCCTTGTTGCTGCACTGGTCCCAACAGGCCTTGATCAGTTTTCCGGCGTTCGACGTGTTGTAGTCGGTTTTTACGTTGTTGGTGCAGTAGTATCCCTTGTCGCGCAGGTATGATGCGGTCCCTTTGAACTCCGCGGGGATCGGGAATTGCGATCGCAGATTCGATGTTCCCATCGACGTTGCGATAACACCGGTCACCAGACACGATCGCACAGGTGAGCAGACCGGAGCCGTGGCGAACACGTTTGTGTATCGCACGGACTCAGCGGCCAGGCGATCGATGTTCGGCGTAGTGGCGTACTTGTCGCCGTAGCAGCCGAGATTCGGGCTCATATCCTCGACAGTTATCCAGAGCACGTTGGGTTTGTCTGTCGTTTTGGCCGCGCCGGCGGACCCGCCGACCAGCAGCGCTGCGGCTGACACCCCGGTTACGCGAAGGAAATCGCGACGATTGCATAGACGTGTATTGCAGTTCATGGCCATGACTATATACGTCACAGATGCGCCGAGTCAATTGGGTATGTGCCTGGCGGAATTGCCTGAATCTGTTGTGGCAGGGAAAAGGGGACTGGCTCTGGAGCGAAGCGCAAGTGCCTGTACCCTTTTCCCGTAGGCGGCGACCTGTGCGTCGAGAACAAGCATTCTCATGCTCTGTGGGTGTGTCGAAGGCTCATGCTCGCCGGCGCCCTTTTTCCGTCGGCGACACATTCGCCGGAATAATGGGACAGGCACGTCCGCCTGCGGCTACCGAGCCAGTCCCATTATTCTGGATACGTACTCAATTAGCGGCTTTTCCGGTGAACCATATCGGGCTGGTCCAGGCCAGTTCCTCATCGACCGCCTGGATGCGCGTGTAGTACCACAGCAGCTTCTCTTTCGGCGGATTCTTGTCGGTCCATTCCAGTTCAATCTGCTTCTTGCCCGGTTTGACGGTGTGGACTATGCGGTTGTTTCGGAAGATCACCAGCTCTTTTATATCCCTGGCTGCGATCGCTTTTACGTGAAACGCGATCTTTCCGTCGGGGCGTTTGACCTTGTCGCCCATCATCGCCGATCCGCTGCTTAGCCGCAGGGCCATCTTCGCTCCGCTGGTCCCGTAGCAGTGTCGCGCCCGAACGGCCTGGAGGATCGCCTTTCGCGTAAGTTCCTTGGCCCAGACGCCGACTTTGCCTTTTCCTCCGCCGTGGTCGGGGCTGGCGATAACGCCGATTATAATTCCCTGGGCCCATGCGTCGTGGAGGTAGTATCGCGCGAACGGGGCTCCGCTGGGCGACTGTCTGGGGCAGCCGAGGTGCTCGTAACTCTCGCGTGCCTGGAAGATCTCGGCCACCGGCTGGTGGTGTTCGTGAGTAAAGCTCCAGTCCGTGGGCGGATTGCCCTTGCCCTTGTGCTGCCAGTCGGCAAGCTGGTGGGGGATCGAAATGAACTCGGTCCCCTCGCCCTCGAGCTGGTCCCAGATCTGCTTGGGATTGATGTCGCCGTCCATCGCGTCGTAGAACCGCTTGTGGTGCGGGTCCAGGAAGATCAGGTTGCGATGCCCGTATCGATTCGGCGTTTTCGGTCCGACCTCGGCGCCGTCGGCGGGCGGGTTCTTCTTGCTGGTCCATTCCTGGCCGAGAAAGGCGACGAACCTTCCGGGATCGTGATTGGCCCGGGTTTGCTCGCCGTTGTAGGCCCATTGCGGCCGGTCGAGGTTGTACCCGTGATCGGTGAGCGCCGCGAAGTCCAACCGCTCGATGTCGCGGACGTTTGCGAACAGATCGTGGCCCGGTGGGTTCACCGCCCGCCCGCAGATCGACAGGTCGGTGTGATCGTGGAAGTCGCCCCAGTAGAGTTTCAGTTGCTCGGAGTTGTGGGTCCATTCTTGGCGCGGAAGGTCGGCGTTGACCAGGGCGATCTTGTCGGAGATCGAGAAGTCGGTTACCGGCATCTTCAGCGTTTCGGTTTGCAACGGTCCGGCCGCCGGTGGTTGTTTCGCCAGGGCGACGGCGACCACTCCGCTGCGCCAGTCGGGCCCTTTGCCTTGTCGCGAGCCGATGTTGTCAAACTGCACGGCCGCGATCGGACCGCTCGGCGTGTTGGCGACAGCTATCGGGCGCCATCGCCCCTGTTGACGCAGAAGATTGTGTGGCCGGGACCACTGCTTTGCCGAATATCGCCACGCAATCGGATGCCATCCGGCGTGCTGGCCGCCGGAATGTCGCGCCAGCAGGTGCAGGTGGCCCTTGCTGTCGAAGCATATCTGCGGGCGTAACAGCCTGACCGCCGGCGTGGAGATTTTCTCGAACAGTCCCAGCGGCGCGGCGGGCTGTTTCCCGTCGATGCGGGCCACGACGAGGCGCTGGTCCTTCGGGGCGTTGAGCTGCATGTTCTTGTAACTCTGGGCCTGCCAGGCCATCCAGACCTGACCCTTGAACGCCGCCAGCGTCGGATGACGTTCGATGCGGGCTCCGCGTGTCAGGCGTCGCTCCGCCGACCACTTGCCGTCGCGATACTCGGCTCCGTAGATGTCGGCTCCGCCGTCGCGGATCGAATCCCACGCGGCAAAGAGCGTTCCGTCGGTTCGAGCGACTACCGCGGGATTGTAGCTGTTGGATTTCGGGCTGCTGATGCGCTGGGGTTTTCCCGTGGCGTCGTGACTGATCCAGCAGGCGTGTATGGACCGTCGGGCTGGGGCGTTTGAGACCCAAAGCACCCACACTCGATCGCCGATTGTCGCCGCGGCCGGTGATATGTTTACGTTGCCGCCGGCGTCGAGATAGCGAATCGACGGTTTGGCGATCTTCGGGCCGACCCGGGCCGCGGCGATCCGCCAGCGATCTTTCTGCTCTGCTGGAAAAGTCACCACGCATCCGCTGGGCAGGGCTGCAACGCTCGGCGCGCCGAGGCCGGTAAGCCCCGGCGGTTCAAAGGAGCAGACCTTCACGCGTTTGTCCCCTTCGACGCGGTAGACCGAGATTCGCCGGCGCGGCATGGGACGCTCCAGCATCGCCAGCCACACTACGCCTTTTGAGTCGCAGGCGATCGATGGGAAATCCTCGACTATCTCCGGCGGCTTGGGCGGGGCTTTGGTTTCGGTCAGCTGAACGTCGTCTATCCAGACGCGCCCGGGCTTGCCGCTCCAGCCGGCGGGGGCTACGATCTCCACTACGCCGCTAGTATTATCGCCAACGAGATACTCGCCGATGACCTGTCGCCACTTGTTCATCGCCGGGGCGGCGGCCCCGCCGATCCGCTTGCGGGATTTGAGGCCCTTGCCTGTTCGCACGAACATAGTCGCCGCCGTGCCGCGCTGGCCAAGTATCCAATACGATACGCACAGCAACTTGCCCTTAGTCGCCTCGAACGGTATACGCAGGAAGCAGCCGGTATTTGCTTTGTCAATGGCTCCAGTCAGCGAGCGTTTGCCCGTGCGGCTGCGCCTGTCGGTCAGGGTATAGGCAGGCGCCTTGGGCGCCGGCTGGGCTTCTTCGAAGCTGGTGCTGTAGAGCACGCGTTCGTCTGCCGACCCGGCCGTGGCGAGTATCGCCAATCCAATCAACAGTGCGATTGTCTGGCACGATCTAACGCATTTTGCAGTCATGTGAACTCCTGATTCGGCCTCTGGCGGGCGGATACAATAGAACATTGATCGGCCGGATAAACAAACGGTTTCTTGTGATTGTCCGCCTTGGCGATACAATCCGAGCATATAAGGAGTTTGCAGATGAGAACAAAACGTCGACTAGTGTTGGCGTCGGTTTGTGTGATTTGCCTGGTTACGGCCTCGAGTTTTGCCGCGCCGAAACGACGTGTGAGACGTCACAATCCGGCGATGGCTCCGATCACCGACACGCCGGGTCTGCCGCGCGTGCTGCTGATCGGCGATTCGATCTCGATCGGATACACGCTCGATACGCGCGCCATGCTCAAGGGCAAAGCCAATGTGCATCGCATACCGGTTAACGGCGGCGACACGGCCCGCGGACTGAGCGCGATGGACCAATGGCTCGGCAAGGGCAAGTGGGACGTGATCCACTTTAACTGGGGCCTGCACGATCTGAAGTACCTGGACCCCGCATCCCGCAAACTCACTGGCCCTCCGAAGGGCAAGCAGGTTCGCCCGGTCGAGCAATACGCCGCGAACCTGGACAAACTGGTCAAACGCATGCAGAAGAGCGGGGCGAAGTTGATCTTCGCGACGACTACGCCTGTGCCAAAAGGTTGCGGCGGGCGGGTGTTCGGCGATGCGAAGAAATACAACGACGCGGCCCTGAAGGTAATGAAAGCCAACTCCGTACCGGTTAACGATCTGTACGCATTCGCGCTGCCGAAACTCAAAACAATCCAGCGCCCGGCGAATGTTCACTTCCTGCCTGCCGGCTCGAAGGCTCTAGCCACTCAAGTGACCGCCTGCATAACCAAGGCCCTCGGCGGCTCGGCCCAGCCGACGGTCAAAGGGGCAGCAAAGACCGTAAAATGGACGCCGATGAACGCACTTACAGACGAGTTCAACGGCGCCAGACTCGACGGCGTCAAATGGCACGATCACAACCCAAAATGGAAAGGCCGCCAACCAGGCTTCTTCAGCGAAAAGAACGTAACTGTCTCTGGCGGCAAGCTTAACATCACTATGAAAGCCGAAAGCCTCCCAGATTTGCCAAAGGGCTACAACACGTTCACCTGCGGGGCGGTGAAGAGCAAAACCACGGTCCTTTACGGATTCTTCGAGGCCAGGTGTCGCGCCATGGACTCGCGCGGGTCCAGCGCGTTCTGGTTCTACGACAGCACTAAAGAGATCTGGACGGAGATCGACGTGTTCGAGATTGGCGGCGGGGCGCCGAAGCACGAAAAGAAGGTGCATATGAACGTTCACGTATTCCACACGCCGACCGAAAAGAAGCACTGGTCCAAAGCCAGCGCCTGGACCGCGCCTTCTCGCCTGGCCGACGAGTATCACATATACGGTCTGGACTGGTCGAAGGAATCGATCAAGTTCTACGTAGACGGAATCCTCAGGCGAACGGTCAAGAACACCCACTGGCATCAGCCGCTCTACCTGAACTTCGACAGCGAGACCATGCCGAAATGGTTCGGTCTTCCGAAGAAGGAAAACCTCCCGTCAACGTTCAGCATAGACTACATCCGCGCCTGGAAACGCGACGGGTAGTGCGTTACTTGGCGACTTCGACTTTCGGCGGTGTTGCGAACGCCGTGTAGCGTTGTGCGAATTCCTTGCGGTCGGGCATGTCCCCTTTGGCTACGTAGAAGCGGTATCGCAGTTCGAGAGTTTCGCCTTTAGCGACGGGCTTCTTGAAGTAGGCGCCGAATCGTCCATAGTTGCGGTAGGCTGAATACGTGTTGCCCTTGGGGATCGACGGATGCGACATGTGCTGCACGTGATACTGCTTGTCGTTCAGGCTGTATGTCAGCGCCGCCCAGGGCAGATCCTTGTCCTTCTTGAGATTAAGCCCGTCCTTGTGGAACAGGTATTTGGCCGACTTGTTCTTCGACACGTCGTTGTGCGGGCGGTACTGACAGCCGGCGTGTTCGGGGTCTCCGTCGAGGATCACGTCGCTGCTGACGGCCGTGATTTTCGTGCGGAAGTCCAGCAGCAGAATCGCTGAATCGCCCTGGTTGTAAACCGTGATCTCGCGTTGCTCGGAGATCATCGGCGTGTCTTCACCTTGATTCCACTTGATAAGCGCGGTGTATCGGGCCAGGACCGGTCCTGCGGTCTTCTTGACGATCTTATCGTGTTTCTGTACGGAGCCTCTCATGTGCCACGTGTCGCATCTTTTTCCGTTGGCGCTGGTTTTTGAGAAGCCGATGAATATCCCGCGGTGGTGAGTGAACTGTCCGCCGGGTCCTTTCGTCAGCATCTTTTCGCCGGTTTCGTCGAATACGTGGTTGTAGACCTTGTAGGTGTTGTGCTTTGTCGTCTCGTCAGTTGTGTCCCGCTCGCACATGTATCGCGTGACGGGCTTTGAGTCCAGCAGAACGTCAAAGTGCTTGCCGGGAATCTCTTTGAACGAGAATGTTTTCCCCTTGGGCTTCCCTGCGGTGAGGGTCGCGGTCCATGCGGTTTCCTGACCGGCTTTGATCGTCGGTGCGATCCAGTAGAGATCCTTGCCGTTGTCGCCGTCAACGATCTGGCCCGGGACCGCTTCGCCGCCAGCCTGCTTGACCGTTACGGCAATGTTCTGCGGATCGGCCTTGGCCAGATCGCCGGTCAGTTTGATCGGCGCGCTTACCGGAACGTTGACCCCGGCGTCTTTCGAGGTGACTTTGAGTTTGATTTCTTCGGCCTGGATCGGTGCGGTAAGCGTCGCAATCAGCAGTGCCGAAACGATAAGTACGATAGCGTTCTTGGTAGTCATATTCAGGGTCTCCATTGGCCGCGTGGCGTATAATCAAAGGTAGGTTACAGTAAAGCTATAGTGAACGGACCGTAGAGTCAAGGCGCTGGCCGGGCCGGGGGGCGGGGAATTACCTGCTGCAAACGCCGGACTTGTGCCGATCTAAAGATAAATGCGACCGAATTAACGTATTCGGCATCTTTTACAACAAAAACACGCGGCGTTCCCGGTCCGGCCGGGGCGTCCGAGGTCCGGAATAATCTCAGATTTCCTTTTGCACTTTGGCATTTGGCCCGTACAATGCCCCGGCTCGACAACCGGGTCGAGCCTGCCCCGCAAAGAGAGGGTTATCCCGGATCGGCACGCTTATGAAGCGTAGTCGAGGAGAATAACAATACATGATACGCCATGCTGACGTAACCAGGCCCACCCAAGACGGGCGAACAGGCGCTCCGAGCGTCCACCCGCTGGGCTCAAAGGCCAAAGTGTTGCTGACAAGCGTTTTCGGCCCGTACGCCGTTGACGACGAATACAGTCGCGCCGTCAACCCGATGGAACTGTACCACAACCAGGTGACCCGCGGGCAGGGCCCGTTCT
>CAYMSH010000223.1:0-10617 GCA_964392945.1 uncultured Planctomycetaceae bacterium
CCGCCTGGGCCGTCAAATATCCGACAACCGCCGTTTGCTTAGACCGGCAGTTGATACGTCATGTATGTCCAGGCCCAGTGCAGCAGCACGAGCACGAGCCCTACCGCCCCGCAGATCGAGTGCATGCGGATGAAATTCTTGCCGAGCTTTCGACGAACGAGGCCGCCGAATTCGACCAGCCCGATCAGCACTGATCCGATTATCCCGAACCACAGCCACAGCACGTTGGGAGCACCGTATTCGCACAAGTAGACCGACACGTGTATAGCCAACGCCCCGAACAGCAGGATCGCCAGCACCATGTGCATGTTCTTGAAGTTACGCTTCAGGGTCTTACGGGTCAGACCGGTTATCACCATCAGCGCCATTATCGCAGTAGCGGCGTATCCCATGAACTTGGCCACGCCGAGCGATTTGGATTTCTTCCACGAAACGAATCGTTTGATCTGCGGCACGGCGGTCGCCACCGCGATAGCCGGTCCCGTTGTGGGCTGAGTATCCGTGGCCACGACGGCGGGTTTGGGTTTCTCGTAGTCGTACAGTTCGCCGGGTTCCGGCGGATCGTGCTTGCCGAGGTACAGGAACGCGATGATTATGTCGGCCTCTTCGTCGGTGTAGGGATCTTCGCCGCCGTATGTGGCCATGCGCTCTACCGTAAGCTGCCACTCCTTCAGGGAGCGTTCTCCGAGATCATAGTCCCGGATTCCGTGGCACTTTGAGCATTTGTCCTCGAACAGTTTCTTGGCCGCCTCTTCATCAAAGTCGGCGCCAAAGCCGGTTGTACACATGACCCCTAACACTAATGCGACGAAAGTAATCCTAAGCTGCATGTTCCATGATCTCCATATGTTGATCGACCGAACCCAAAGCTACAATTATGCTTTTGACCACTATATCCGTCGAAAATCGGTTTTCCAAGTATTCTGAAAAAACGGGACGCCAGCGTTTGTGCTTTCCCGCCGGGCGAATCGACGCTAGACTACGCATCGCACGGATAGCGAAATAACTGGAGCACTGCAAAATGATGTTACAACATGGAAAGATATCATCAATCGCCGCGATTCTGATCGCCGCCTTAACCGCCTGCCTCGGCGGCTGTGACGGCGGACTTTTCGCCAAGCCCAAACCGGTTGTGCTGCCACCGAAACCGGTCGCGGCCGCGGCCAGACCGCCGCACCGCACGGTGCAGGTAGGAGCCTCGGTGGGCGGGGCTCCGATACGAATGCACATTTTCGGCGATAAGGGACCGGCCACGCTTATCTTCTCAGGCATACACGGTGATGAAGGCATGACCGAGTTCGTGGGCCTGAACCTGATCGAGCACCTGCTCAGCCACTCGGCGGCGCATGAATCGCGACGGATCGCAGTAATCCCGGCGGCGAATCCCGACGGGCTGCTGGCCGGAACTCGCGTCAACGCAAACGCGGTAGACTGCAATCGAAACTTCCCCGCTGCTAACTGGAAACCGCAGGCAAAGGGCGCACGCTACTCCCCTGGCACAGCCCCGGGCAGCGAACCTGAAACCAAGGCGATAATCGAAGCGGTGCGGATATTCCAACCCGACGCGATCGTCTCGATCCACTCGACAGACACATTCAAACCATGCAACAACTACGACGGCCCTGCAAAAGAACTGGCCGAGATCATGACGCCGTTTAACGGCTACCCCGCCAAGGGCTCAGTCGGCTATCCGACCCCCGGCAGCTTCGGAACGTGGGCCGGCGTAGAACGCAAGATCCCGACAATCACGCTGGAACTGCCGAACAAGGCCCGCCCGCAGAAAGTCTGGCCCGGCAATCGCGACGCACTCCTGGCGTTTATCGCCGCGGTGACTGTCCGCCAATCCGATCAATAACAACCAATAGAAGTTCAGTCCCGCCGATAACCGGTTACCATCGTTCGGATGTGTTGAAGCGGCGTTTTCCCCATGGTTGACATATACAGGTGAACTGTCAGGAACGCGATGACCAGGAAGAACATCGCCGCGTGTGCGGCTCCTACGATCTTGGCGCCGCCGAGCATGTCGAGCCATCGCCCGTATTCGGCGCGATCCGAAAGCAACACGCCGGTTACTATATGCGCCGGGAGCATGAGAATCATTATCGCGCCGTAAGCGGCCTTCTGCAAACTGTTGAACTTGTCTTCAGGACTCGGCTGGTGCGGGTCCGGCTTACCCCGGAAATAACCGGTCATGTAGTACACCGCCTGTCGCACGCCGCCGGAGGCGAATGTCAGCGGATGGGCGATGTAGTCCCTGATCTTCCCCCGGGCAAAGCTGTAGGCCAACCAGAAAATAAACGCAGCGATCAGCAGCGTCGCCGCTGTCTCGTGCCAGACTACAGCCGCCGACAGCGGCATGAACTGCACCTGATCGTTATAACGGATCTGGGCCCCGGTAACCAGCAGCGCAACAATGCTCACAGAACGCATCCAGTGCCATAGTCTTGTCGCGGCCGAGTGCATTAACACCTCGCCGGTCTGCTCGGGGCGGAACTCTTCCGGCGATTTGCGTCTTCGCATTGAAACCGTCGCCAGCCTTACGAGGAAATGCAGGCCGACGGCCGAGAGCGTGACCAGGAGCAACAACATCCCGTAATGATCGACAATCCCCGCTCTCGTCGCGCTCATGGCGTAGAAATCGGGAAGCAGGCCAAATGAGCCCAACACGTCGCCGGAAACCGCGTGGCGTTCGGCGGTATTGTCGCCGCTGACCAGAGACAGCGACATATCCTGGTAATACTCCGCCGAGGGCTTGTGGCATTTGTTACAATCCCTGACGGCGTTGTCTGCGTTGATCTCGTGAGCGGCCGGGACGAGTTCCGACAGGAGTTCGCCGCGGAGAACGGGTCTGATGTCGCCCTTGCGCAGGATGTCGAACACGGCCTGGAGTTCAGCAGCGTTGACCTTCTCGTCTTTGTCGAGATCGGCCAGCGTCATGAATCCGTCTTTCTTCGTTTTCAATGACGCCAGGAGTTCTTTGTCTGTCGGGAAGGCGTTTCGCGTCTTGTCGAATACCCGCAGGTTCACGTACCTCTTGACCTTCGGGGCGTGACAGACCGAACAACCTACTCGCACAAAGTGCCGCTTCTTCCGGGGCAGCCAATCGTGTGTGTTTTCAGGCTTGTGGCAGTTCGTGCAGAACGCGTTGTTTCTCTCAGGAGCCGAATATCCCGCAAGAGGCTTGACCTGGTGATACTTGTGGCAGGAGTAGCACGACAGGGTAATGCCTTTCTGTCTGATCTTGTAGTGACCGCTCTTGACGAAAGAGTCGTGCTCGTCGGAATGACAGGAGGCGCACTCGACAGGCGGCAGGTCCGTAGAGTGCGGGACTTCCTTGCCCTTGACAGAAGGGTCCAGCTTATCGATGGAGTCGTGGCAATCGACGCACGCCACGGCGTAGTCGCCATGCACGGAATCCTTGAACTTCTTGCGATCGACAAACAGGCAGTCCTTCATACCGTCGGAGACATCACGCTTCAGCGCGGGATCTGAGTGGCACTTGAGGCACTCGGCGTCTTCAATGGCAAGCCCCGCAGACGCAATGCCCGCCAGCACAACAAGAACGCACGCTCCCTTAGTCGCCAGTTTGAACTTGTGTCTGCGTATCATTGCAATGAGGATTCCAGGGATCGCGCCCGATTGTTATCCAAGCTCCGCGAGGCCGGGGTTGGCGGCGTTATCTCTTGTCTTCCGGTATCGGCGAGACGTAGCTTGATGCGTCTTTGAAGCTCGGGACCGGCCGGAAGTTAGGGTGATCCTTGTACTGGAGATTCTTGCGACCCCAATAGGACCCGTAATACTGGGCGTTCGTATCGACCCAGTTGGAAATCTTCAGCAGCTCTTCGGGCTTGAGGTTCACTTTCTCGTGGACCTTGGCGAGTTTGGCGGCGATCTCGGCCTTCTTGGGGTCCTTGAGTTTGACTTTGCCCTTGGAGTGCATCGCCACGAGTATGCTGTTGTGCGAGCCGTAGGATCTGGCCGGTTCGTAATGCACGTTTCCGGTCTTGGGATGGTTTTCACCAACTGTCGGGAACAGTTCGAACCGCCGGCGACCCTTGCCGCGGCGCCGTTCCTTCAGCAGCGATTCATACGAAACGCTGAACATCCTGGTCATCTCGCCTGTCAGCACGAGGTCGGCTTTGGGTTTCTCGCCGGAGTGGCACTTTACGCAATGCTTGTCGAGCACGGGCTGAACGTCCGAGGCGTAGTGCAGAGGACGCTGGCCTGACTTCTCGCCGATCTGAGGACCGGGAACCGATGCGGCCCGTTTGAGAGCCATGACCGCCCCGCCTCTGGGTTTCGCAGCGGCCGCATCGTTCGGCGTCTCGTGACATCCGATGCACGCCCGCGTTTCGCCGGGCATGTAGTTCACGTACGTGCGTTCGATCTGCACGGCCATGTAGTTTTCGTCAAGTGCGTGGAACGAGATATTGGCGTTGGCCGGCACCACGAAGTGCGCCGAACCGTCGGCCTCGACCGGCACGACACCGTGCTGGACCTTCAGACCCAGGTGCGTGTCTTTTGTTATGCATGCGTGCTGCTGATCGTACGCGTCGCCGCTCCATCGCCTGCGAGTGGCCCACGGTCGCGGGATCTGCTCGAGTACGCGAATGTACTTGATCGAGCCGCGTTTGGTCTCTTCCATACCGTGATAGATGTCGGTCACGACGCACGTGGCCAGATTCTTCCTGGCCGTTTTTTGATCGAAATCGGTGATCAGCACTGGCGGTTTCTTGCGGGCCTTCAGCGGATACGGCAGCCAGCAGGAGATATCGTCTTCCTTGTGGATCAGCCCGACATTGCCCTTTTCGTCCAGGATGTAGAGCCCGTATCCGGTAGGATCGGTCCAGCCTCCGGCTCCGCCGGGCTTGTGCGACACGAGGAACAGTTTTTCAGACAGCGGGTAGGGATCCTTGAACAGCGGACCGTTGCCGCGTCCGTCGCGGCGCCAGTGGCCTTCTTTGGTCTTGAACGAGAAGCCGCCCTCGGCCTGGATGTCGGTGTACGGGGTCATATACGTCATCGGCTCGCGCGTGCGGATGTTCTTGCGCATGTCCAGGCGGATGATCGTTCCGATACCGTTCTGCGGGCAGTGAGGGGTGCCCATCACAACGTATTTGTTCTCGGTGTTCGGGATGGGTCTTCCATAGATGAACGTAGGCGGCAGCGAAATGTCGGCCGCGTAAATCTCCGCCGATCCGCTTCCGTCGGGGCGCATCGCCCAGAGGCATTTGACGCTGACTGCGCCCTTGGTCCAATACTCCCAGCGCGTGTAGAGGATCCTGCCGTCAGGCATCATCACAGGCGCCTGCTCGGAGACCGAACTGTTGGACAGCTTGACCATGTTCTTGCCGTCGGCGTCAATCTTGTAGAGCACTGTCGTGGTGAAGTCGTCCGGCGAGTCGCACAGGATGCCGTACTGGCAGCGAGTGGAGATGAAGCATATCTTCCCGTCAGGAAGGTAGCACGGGTGCATGTCGTCGGTCCCGTGATGGTAGTGCGCCCGAGCGCGATACAGCTTGACCAACTCGGCCTCGTTCTTCTGCGGGAACGTGATCTGGCGCAGACCGCTTCCGTCGATGTTGATCTCGTAGATGCGGTAGCCTTCCTGGTGCGCCTTCTTCCAGGCGAATACGAGTTTCTTCGCGTCGTAAGACAGATCGAACCGCCCGAAGACGCCGCCTGTGAGCTGCTTGACGATGTCGGTGACCTTGCCGGTCTTCAGGTCCAGCACGCACAGGTTCCCGCCAGGCAGCCAGCGCGAGTTAATGAACTCGGTGTAGTAGTGATTCGCCGTGTACGTGATGCGCTTGACGAACACGATCTTGTCGAAGTCGAGCACCGATTCGCTCTTTCGCATCTCGGCGAACTTGAGGGTCTGGGGCGCTTCAACCGGCGGACCGGCCGGGGCGCGGCCGCGGCGACGATTCCCGCCGATGGAACCCGAATCGACAAACGTCGGCCAACCTTTCAGGCCCCTGCCCTTGGTGTCGACGACGTTTGCTTTCGTGTCGATCTTCGCATCGAACAGCTTTACGCTCTTGAGATGGAAGTAGCGGCGACCGAACTTACCCGGCAGCCCCAGTTTGATGTAGCGGGCCTTTACCGGCTTGTCGAGATTCACCGCCCAGACGTCCTGGCCTTTCTTGGTCTGCCAGACCTGCGTCCAGGCTTTCTTGTCGCTGGAGACCCACATAGTCATATCGCGCGTCAGATTACGCCAGCTATTGGTATCGCTCTGGATGCGGTTGATGATCTCGAACGCCGCGATCGTGCCGGGCTTGGGAAGCGTGATGATCGCCCAGGGGTTCTGCTCCTGGTCGGTGTGGAACGCCCAGATGAACTTGGAGATCGGCGTCTTCTGCGTAACCAGCTCAGCGGGATACTTGTTCCATCGCGAAGTACTGCTCACTTCAACTTTAGCGCCTCGCGATATCCACTCGCCGGGCGCCTCGGAAGCAAACAGCCCAAACACCAGCGACAAAGCGACTACAAACCCAATACGGGAAATCAATCTGTTCATTAGAGAACTCCTTTTTGTCTGCCGATAATTAGACCATCGCCCGCGGGTCGAGGCAAGAGAAACCGCGCGGGGTATTGATCCTGCATGCGGCCGGGATGTATGATATTGGGTCCTGCGGAGGATCGGGCGATACAGTGTCGATCCTCAAAACATCCGTAACTCCCCGTAGTTAAAGGAAACTAATATGACTTCACGAAAGATGCTGGTAATCGCACTGCTGCTGAGCTGCGTGGCCCTGACCTGGGCCAGTCCCGCCCTGGCGGCCAAGAAAGGTGAGCGGATCGAGGCGTACATCGCCAGTGTTAACAAAATCATCGACAGGGAAACCAAGAGCGGCAAAGCCGTTCCGGCGTACAGCAATACCGCCAAACTCCCGCTGATGGTCTTCCCCAAGGCAATCGAAGGCACAGAAAGAGCCGAGTTCCGAATCGACGTCTCCGGCGTGAAGAAACTCTACATCGGAACCGGCGAGAGAGTGACGTTTCGCGGCGTGACCCTCGACAGCGGCGACGGAGTCAAGCAGAAGCTGCGGGAAAAGAGCGGCAAGACTCTGGTCAAAGTCGCCGCCTCGGACAAGCGCCGCTTCCGCTGGAATCGCGGCGGCGGGGACTTCTACCTCCAGCAGTGCGAAACGTCGCTCCAACTCGACGGAAAGTACAAGTGGATATCCGGCAAGCTCGACGCACAGCGAGGCGTGACATGGATGAGCGTAACGTCCAACGTGTCCAAGCTCCACACCTGGTCGCGCATGCGAGGGTCTCGTCAGTCCGCGGCCCAACGCGCCGGTTTCGATCGACGCAAGGACACGCCGATGATGGCCTCTGGATTCGTTCGGCTCACCATAGCCGACGCCGTAGGAGCCGTCACCGATTACACGATGCAGCGATACGGCCGGAAGAACCAGGTCGATCCGGCGATCATCGCCGCGATCCAAAAGGCCGCAAAAACAGCCAAGACCGGAGCCGATTACGATGACGTAAGGAGCCTCTGCTTCGCCGCGATCAACTATCGCGAATTTGACAGCCTCCGCAAACGAGTGAAGGAGACCCAGGATTTCCCCGGTCTGTCGAAGAAGTTCGATTCCACGATCGCCAAAGACTACGCCCTGCTGAACCCGGCGAAGTTCGACTACAGCACCGACTTCGCCAAACAGCAGAAGGCCTGGGACAATCTGCTCAAGGAAGTCAAGACCATCAACGCCTACCCGGCGCTCATCACCGAAACGATCAAGCAGTTCAGCCAGACCGCGCCGCCTGAGGCCGAGCTGGCCAAACAGCAGGCCGCACGACAGGCCCGACTGACCGCGGCGGCGAACGATGTCGACAAGTACCTGGCGGTCTACGCTGAACTGAAGGCCGAACGCCTGAAGTTCCTCTCCGGCCAGGCCGCCATGAACTTCGACAGCATCCTGATCAACCGCACTCCGCCTCCGGGCTACAGCCACAACGGCGACCAGCACCTCGGCAGGCACAGCCGACTCAGCAAGGGCCTGACGATTCTCACTGACTGGAAGAGCGGGAACCCGAAAGTCAAAACGATCCTCGAAGGCAAAATGCCTCCCGGATCGTACCGCAACCCGGACCTGAGCTACGACGGAAAACGCGTGCTGTTCGCCTTCTGCGATCACACCGAAGAAGACAAGAAGCTCCGCCGGTTCTTCATCTGGGAGGCCGCGATCGACGGCTCGTGGGTACGCCAGCTTACCGGCACCAAACGCGACAAGTTCCAGACATGGGACAATCGCGCCACGGTCCTTATCGAAGACAACGACCCGTGCTACCTGCCCGACGGCGGGATACTGTTTATCTCGTCGCGCTGCCAGTCGTTCGGCCGCTGCCACGGCGGACGCTACAATCCCGCCTGGAACCTGCACCGCTGCGACAAGGACGGAAACAACATCCAGCAGCTCTCGTTCGCCAATGAAAACGAGGTCGAACCGTCAGTCCTCAACGACGGCCGCATCGTCTTTACGCGTTGGGAATACACCAACCGTCACGAGATGTGGTTCCACAAGCTCTGGTGGTGCCGACCGGACGGAACAGGCGTGGCCCACTTCTTCGGAAACGACATGATCGTGCCGCACCAGTTCCTGGAAGCAAGCGCGATACCCGGCACGCACAAGGTAGTCTGCACCGGACAAGGCCATCACAGCTACAACACCGGCACGACTGTCGTGCTCGACACGAACATCGGCGAAAACGGCGAAGAGGCCGTAACGCACATCACGCCGGAAACGCCCTATTCCGAGACCAAGGGCTGGCCCAACCCGCACTACAGCCACCCCTACGCGATTACCGAGAATCTCTTCCTGATCTCGCGTGCGAACCATCCGGTTCACAACCAGGGACGCTTTCCCCCGAAAGCCAACCGGGCGATCTACCTGGTGGACTCATTCGGCGGACGCGACAAGATCTACGAAGACCCCGAGATCGCATCGTTCTCGCCGATCGCCATCAGACCCCGCAAGGCGCCGCCGATCCTGCCGAGCCATCTACCGGCCAAAGCCGAACCTTACGGTATCGTCGCTCTGCAGAACGCGTATCTGACCCGCAAAGAAAACGATCCCAACGGGATAATCAAGCCAGGCATGATCAAGGCTCTCCGCGTAAACGCACTCGGCGTCCAGCCGCGGGCCAGCAGGGTCTCCTGCACGCCGCTGGTGCCCAACGACATCCCCAAGAAGGTCCTCGGGACCGTCCCGATCAACGAAGACGGATCGGCCGTCTTCCGCGTGCCGGCCAACGTTTCGCTCCAGGTCCAGACGCTCGACGAAAACGGTATGGCGATACTCACCGAAAAGAGCCTGTTTTACATGATGCCCGGCGAGCGAAGAAGCTGCGTAGGCTGCCACGAGGCCGTGGGAACCACCCCGCCGATGAAGACCGTGGCCAAGATGAGCCGCATGAAGCCCGTCGATCTCTCTCCGCCGGCCGGTCCGAAATACCGCGGCGGAATGAGCTTCGCGCGAACGGTCCAGCCGGTGCTCGACAGGTACTGCATCAAGTGCCACGGGCTCGAGAAGACCGAAAAGAAGGTCAGCCTCATCTACGCCAAGAGCGGCAGGTACCCCGATTCGCTTATGGAGATCGTCAAGAGAGGCGATCACCGGATCGGCGACAAGGGCTTCTCCGGCGGACGCTACAAAGGCACCAACGTCACGTACAACATCAGCCATCCGCGCGTGTTCTTCGCGTATTCCAACAGCGTCGCACAGAAGCTGGCCAAAGGCGACAAGCATCACAAGAGCCTCAAGGACGTCGATCGCGAAAGCTACATGCGGATCATCGAATGGCTTGACCTTAACGGCCAGTGCTACGGAGACCTGTTCCCCAACAGGATCGAAGATCGCAAGATCGACGAAACCGCACTCAAGGAGCTGCGAACGTTCATCAGGGTAATGTTGGACGAGAAGCTCGCCACCCAGCCGGCCGCAGCGCTGATCAACGTTTCGCAACCCAGCGAGAGCCGAATCCTCAAGATGCCGATGCCGAAGATATTCGGCGGATGGGGCCAGATCAAGGGTTACGACGGACCCAGCGACCTGAAGCACCAAAAGGCCGTCGAGCTGGTCAACGCCTGCATCAAGAAGAACCCCAACGAGAACGTAAACGGCTGGGAGCCGACGTGGGACATGGGCGGAGCCGAAAACTGGGTCAAAGAAGCCCGCGCCAATTACATCGAGAAGATCAACAAGAAGTAAAAACCCCGCCGACAAGCGGACACGAAGCAACATCAACGGCAAAGGCGCCGATCAAGGCCTTTGCCGTTGATTTGCGCATAGCGAAAGCTAACGCACTTCTGCGAGCCCCAGACAACGGCCAACGGCTTTTCCACCACGGATGGCACTGATAGCACTGATGGTAACGGCGACGGCGAAAGGCTAAAGGCAACGGCATATGCTACTGATCACACGGATGGTAACGGCAACGGCCAGCGGCGATGCCGTATCGAAGACGCGGCGGCCCCCCCCCGCAGCCCGTGTGGTTTTACGGTAACCACACACCAGCTCGACCCCACACCAAAAAAACGCAGCGCCCCGACGGCTTAGAAGCCAACACTCAGCAGCCAGCAAGAAACACCCAAGTCTCAAGTAA
>CAYMSH010000224.1:0-10606 GCA_964392945.1 uncultured Planctomycetaceae bacterium
TTCGTTGCAATGATAGCCGCCTCGCGCGGCGTGATCTGTTGCGACTCGGCGGCGGCCCTGATAGCACCGGCCGTCGATGTGGATTCTGTAGTCATGATCGGTCCGCCCCGACCCGCACGCACAGGCCCCTACCGGCGCGGAAAGGCGATCGTAGCCGATACAAAATGCCAGGGATGCCTCAAGAAACGCTGCGGACACATCACCTGCATGCAGTTGATCGATCCCGACGACGTGATCGAAGCGGCCGGAGAAATGCTCAAAAACTCGCCAAAGAACCCCTGATCGGGTATTATCCCTGCGACAAACGAACGACAGCCGAATCGCAGACCGGAGAACGCCGAATGCCGCATCGTTACCTGGCAAAAAAACTGAAAGCATTCTTCATTTACAGAGTGCTGCATGTCGACGATACGCCCCATCGCATCGCGCTGGGTGTGGCTATCGGAATGTTCATAACATGGACCCCGACAGTGGGCTTTCAGATGCTGCTGGTCCTGGGGCTGTCGTGGCTGCTGGGCGCCAACAAACTCGTCGGCGTGCCGTTCGTGTGGATATCGAACCCCGCGACGCTGGTGCCGATCTTCTATCCGAACTACCTGCTGGGCAAATGGGTCTTGGGCAGCAACTGCGAAGATCCTAATTTCAGCGAAGCGCTTACGATCTCCGGAACATGGCTCGAAACGGTCCAACGCTGGTGGACCGCAACCTGGCAGGTATTCTGGCCGCTTTGGGTCGGAAGCATTATCATCGGGCTGGCCCTGGGCGCGATTTCTTACGGCGTGATCTATTACGCCGTCGTCGAGTACCGCAAGATCCGCCATCGCCACGATAAACCCCAGACCGATCCGCCGAGCGAACAGGTCGATTGACCGACTCGCACGCGCCCCGGGAAACTCACTTCCGCGCCGGACCTCTGAACACTTTGCACCCGCGGGCCAGGATTAGTATAATAGTCTTAGAAGGTCCGAGCATTATGAGTACGCGACAACAACAGAGTATTTCGTCACTGCAGTATTATCTTTACGATCGCCCGGTGCATCCGGAGCTGTTCGAGATATACCACGATCGCTACCTTGTCATGGGCGATTACGAAGCCCAGATATGGGTCACCGGATGTACGCACGTAATCGGCTTCTTCCGCGACAAGCATTCGCTGATTGAACTGACGGCCGACGATCGGACCACATTGCCCAAGAGGGGCGTTGTCAGGCAGATGCCCTTCCGAGGCGAAAAAGCCCATCACCACAATCGCACCGTCGGCATCAACTACATGATGAACTTCCAGGTCGAAAAAATGAGCCCGATGGTCTACCGAAAAACACACCACGACCTGGCGAAAATCGGAGCCCAACGCGGACTGTTCGTCCCGTTCCCGACATGGATGACACGACCGCCGCTGACGCCGTTTACGTTTATCGACTACGAAGCCAAACCTTCCGGACTGCACGTATTCGCATTCCACGCATTCCCCGACGAGCTGAAAATCGTGAAGACGCAATCAATTTTCGAGCTGACCTGACCTCTCGATCCGGGCCTAATTACTCGTGGGCGGCTTCTTCACCCCGGCCGGGTGATGCTTGTCAAGATACTGACTATAGGCGTAGTTCATGATGTTGAACCCAAGCTTGCAGGCCCTGTCGGCCATGACTTGGGAATCCGGCGAACTGGCGGACTTCCAGGCCTCTCCAATCCTCCCGGGATGATAGAACACGATCCAGCGACCCTCGTGCCTGATCCCGCACGAACGGGATTTGGAGCCCAGAGCCCAGAACCGCGGAGGACCGTTGGGAAAAGCAAACGGTTTGCTGTACAGCGGGTCGTTATCGGGGATTACGACAAGCTCCCGGCCCGGAAAAACTCTCCGACATACCGCACGGAACGATCGATCGAAGGATCCCCCGGCGTTGTCGGCGAATATCATACCGCCTTCTTCCAAGCAGTAGGCCCGGATAGTCTTGGTCTCTCGCGACGTGATTTCCATCTGTCCCTTGCCGGTCACGTAAACGAACGGCGGCGCGGCGCCCCGGCGATATTTCGCCAGGTCCCCTATCGCCTTGTATTCGGTCTCGGCGGGTATGGGAAGACCAGTGATTTTCTTGAACGCCAGCAGCATGTTGTAATCGCCGCCGGGCCCCATGTTCACGTTCCAACTGCTGCTTCCGTCGTACTGCAGCCGGACGAATCTCACCTGGCGGGCCGCAGTCGATCGCTTGGCCGCATCAGGGAGCACCGTCGCATGTCGCGGCGTCGGATCCGGGTCTGTCGCCTCGGTGATGTCATTCAATATATCACTGGCCAGGGCGCTCGGTCTGGTGGTAATCACCGGCGCAACAGGGACCGCGGCGGGCTTACCGGTCTCAGGCGCCGCCGCGCCGGGGTCTTCAGACCCCCGGCAGCCTGACGGACTCAGCACCGCTGCAACAACTATCGCAACAGGCAAAGCCGCCGACAAGAATCGCCCGAGTTTTTTCATTACCGCCATAAGAATTCTCCCTGCACCGTTGGAGGCCGCAGAATCGTCGAGCATTATACAACCCATCCCAACGCGTCGGTATCTGAAAACTTACTACCCCTTTCGGCAGGCGATTGTAGAATGGGCCATGACGCCGGTCCGCCGCCGGCAATACGCAAACAAAGGAGATTATCCATGAAGAAACAACTTGGCATATTGCTGGCCGGCGTTATGGTGCTCGTTCCGCTTGCGATCACAGCGTACACGGTCTACTGGCTGGGAACATCTCTCGACGCGCTTGGCAAGGAGTTAATGCCCAACGTCAAGCTCCCGCCGGCCGTCGGGGCGCTGATCCTGATCGTCGGGGTCTACATTGTGGGTCTCGCGACGCGGTTCTGGATCTTCCAGGCGTTCTGGGGACTTCTGGAAAAGCTCATCACCCGCATGCCGGGCGTAAAAATGCTGTACGAATCCGTGCGAGATCTGCTGCAACTGTTCGGCGGCGACGCCGGCAAAATGGGACAGGTTGTACAGTACTCACCCCCCGGATCGAGCATGAAAATGCTCGGCATCCGCACAAACGAAAAACCGCCGTACGCCGAAGGCGCCGGATGCGGGCGGACTGTGGCGGTCTACCTGCCGTTCAGCTACATGTTCGGCGGGATAACCGTATACTGCCAGCCGGACCAGATCCAAGAGATCGACATGCCCGTCGAACAGTGCATGAAACTGTGCGCCACGGCGTTCGTCGGACAAGAAGTCGAAGACAGCAACGAAGAGACCCCGGCGCCCTAGGCGCAGTGCGCCATGCCGGCGATCGTCTTGCGGTCGAAGTATCGGCAGCGGGCGGCTTTTTCCTCCGGCGTCAGAAGGCGTCTTCCGACGGCCTCCTGCCACTGGATGTCCGGCATGGGCGCAATAGGCTTAGGGAGCGGTGCGTGCTGAATCCACAATGCGTACGAAAACAACGTACAGCGTTTCAGTCCGCCTACCAAACCCGGCCATAATCCTACCGATGACTGTTCCATAAAAACCCCTGCCTTCTCCATTTCAAGTAACTGCTATTACAGGCAAGGTAGGTTTCAAATCGCACCAAGGCAAAAAAAGCCGCAAACTGTTCGGCCCGGCGAGGCTTGCAATACGGGCCTCGTGCGATCATTATGATTGCTATGAACGCTCTATGCATCCAACTAGACATCGCATGGTCCGATCCGAACGCCAACTGTCGCACGTTTGAAGATATGCTCGCCTCGGCCGGGCCGACCCCCGGCGATCTGGCGGTCCTTCCGGAAATGTTCTCGACGGGCTTTACGATGGACTCATCGGCGGCCTGCCAACCGCCAGGCGGCCGGACTGAAAACTCCCTGGCCCGGATCGCGAAACAGTTTGGAATCTACGTACTGGCCGGACTGGCGACAAAACACGACGAAACCCGCCGCAACGAAGCGGTTCTGCTGACGCCTGACGGATCAGTGGCCGGGCGATACTGGAAGACTCACGCGTTCTCACCTGCCCAGGAGGAGCTTCACTACACTCCGGGCGATCGGGCGGTGGTGATCCCCGCCGGCGGCTTCCAACTGGCGCCGACGATATGCTACGACCTGCGATTCTGTGAGCTGTTCCGATGCGCCGCTGCCGGGGGAACTAATCTCATAGCCGTGATGGCCAACTGGCCCGCACAACGAGCCGATCACTGGTCATGCCTCCTCCAGGCCCGCGCGATCGAGAACCAGGCGTATGTTATCGGGGTGAATCGATGCGGGTCCGACCCGAACCACTCGTATGCCGGACGAAGCGTAATAATTGATCCGCAGGGACGATTGCTCGCAGAAGCCGGCGACCAGCAGTGCGTGATTTCCGCGCCGCTGGATATCGAGGAGGTGGTTCGCTGGCGCCGCGAGTTCGGCGCACTGGGCGATATTCGACAAGACTTGAAATAGGCCGATCAGCTCTCTTCAGTTCGAGTCGAATCGTCGGCTTGCTCACCGTCCTCGACGAAAAGCGAATCAAGCGAACCAGCGGCGCATTCCTTCTCGTGGCCGCAGCCGCAGCCCTCTTCGCCGCTGAGGGTCTTTTTCGCCCGGCACGCCAGCAGCGCCGCGGCTACTCCTATCGCAACCAGCACAATTATAGATTCGATCCAATGCCACATATCCGATTCCTCCGAGGGTTAACCAAGCAGACTCCCAATCTGGTAGACCGCGGCGGTAAGCACGTACGCCAGAATCGTCAGGCCGGCAAGTTGGGCCAGAGCCCATCGCATTTTCCCGCTCTCCTGCCATGTCGCCGCTATCGTCGCAACGCACGGGGCGCTGACCAGGCAGTAGAGCATTATGCAGAAGCCGACCAGCGGCGAGTAGTTGTCGCTGAGCTTCTTGCGCAACGTCGCCGAGTCTTCGGAGCCCTCACCGACTGAATAGACGATTCCCATCTGCGCGACGAAAACCTCCTTCGCGGCGAACGAACCGAGCAACGCAGTACCGATACGCCAGTCGAATCCCATGGGTTGAACTACCGGTTCTATGGCTCGCCCGATCCCGCCGAGTATGCTGCCGCTGGTTCGATCCAACAGTTTCGAGTTGGCGATTCTACTCATCTCCTCATCGAACGGAGCTGCACACTCGTCGAGGAACAGCAGCGCAGCGGCCGCAGCTTTGGGAGACTGCCTGGCGACTTTCTCAAGCTCACTATCGAGGAGCAGTTCCTCAGCCGCGTAGTGTCTGGACCCTTCGCTCAACTCGTCTTCGGCGACGGTTTGATCGAACGCCTCGCGTGCAGCTACAATCCGAGCCCGAGCGTCGATGAATCGCTTCAGGAGCTCTCCGTCGGTCCCGCCAAGGAGCATTCTGATCTTTGAATCTCTTTCGCCCAGCGCGTCGACATATCCCTTCTCGTGTTCAAAATACTCTCCGGCGGCCGAAGCCAGGGCCATTTCCGCACCGATCGCTTCAGTGATAATCACTGACTCCTGATCGGCGCCCAGTGCGGCGGTGACCCGGCCCAGAGAGGCGGTGAAAGCCGACTGAGCGGCCTGGGTCTTTTCAGCGTATTTCGCATCCAGCTCCGCCGAAGAGGTCCTGGGGAACGTCGACAGGGCCCACATTACGACCGAGACAGCAAGGATGACGGTGCCGGCCTTGCGAAGGTACATCCACGATCGCTCCCACATGTGGACCATCAGTCCCCTGGCCGTCGGCATGCGGTAAGGCGGCAGATCCATCACAAACGCCGCCGACTCGCCCTTGAACAGCGTCGAACGCAGGACCCTTGCCAGGATAATCGCCAGGACAATTCCGATCAGGTACATCGTCCAGAGCATCGGCCCGTGCCACGCCGACGGGAAAAACGCCGGGATAATCAACGCGTAGATCGGCAGCCTGGCGCCGCAGCTCATCAGCGGTATGACCAGCATAGTCGTCATGCGATCGCGACGCGTCTCGAGCGTGCGCGTGGCCAGTATCGCAGGAACGTTGCACCCAAAACCTATCAACATCGGGATGAAGCTCTTACCGTGCAGCCCGATCTTGTGCATCCAGCGGTCCATCACAAATGCAGCTCGAGCCATGTAACCCGAATCCTCAAGAATCGCGATACCGGTAAACAGCAGCAGGATGTTCGGCAGGAAAACGATCACGCCGCCGACGCCGCCAATGATCCCGTCTATCAGCAAACTCCGCAGCAGGCTCTCAGACCCCTTGGGCCATAGCATCGACAACTGTTCGGACAGCACGCCGAACCCGCTCTCGATCCACTCCATGGGCCACTGGCCGATACTGAAGGTAAGCTGGAACACCACGTACATCATCGCGATGAATATCGGAAGGCCCATGATCGGATTGGTCATCACCGCGTCGATGCGGTCCGACAGATCGTGGCGAGCCTCTACGGTCTGCTCGACGGCCTCGGTGCACGCTCCGGAAATGAAACCGTAGCGACGATCGGCGAAAACGATTTCCGGCCCGTCGCCGGTTACGTGTCCTATGTGCTTGCGCAAGGCGGCGGTTTCGGCGACAATCTCGGCAATTTTGTCGGCGTGGGCCTCGTCGCCCAGTGACTCGACGCGCTTGAGCACCTCTTCGTCGCCCTCGAGGAGTTTCAGCGCTAACCAGCGGCTGTGACGCTCCAGGCCGCAGTTATCGGCCAGCCGAGAGGCTATCTGGACCACGTGCGGCTCGAGTTCCGTACCGTAATTCGGTAGTCGCTGCCGGTCTACGGCCTCCGAGCCGAGTTCGGCGATCTCCATCGCCTTGGCCAGCAGCTCCTCCAGCCCGTCGCCGCTGGTGCCCACGGTTTCGACAATCGGAACGCCAAACAGGCCTGACAGACGCTCGCAGTCAATATGAAAACCCCTGGCCGCGGCCAGATCGCTCTTGTTAAACGCCAGGACAAGCGGAACGCCGCACTCCAGCAACTGCGTGGCCAGGTAAAGATTTCGCTCCAGATTCGAGCAGTCGACAATATCGATCACGACGTCCGGCTTGGAGTCCATTATGAAATTGCGGGTAACGATCTCTTCAGTCGTGTAGGCGGTAAGACTGTACGTCCCGGGCAGGTCGACAATATCGATCTCTCTGCCGGCGAACATCGCCGTGCCTTCCTTTTTTTCCACGGTAACGCCGGGATAGTTGCCCACGTGCTGGCGTTCGCCGGTGAGCAGATTGAAAATGGTGGTCTTTCCCGAGTTGGGATTGCCGGCCAATGCTATGTTTAGTCGGGAGATCAAAGCGATGTATCCTTTGCCGAAAGAGATGCTATGAGTCGGCGTTTACCATAACCCGATGCACGGTCCCACGCCCCAGCATCAGTTTCGAGCCCTTGACCGAGATAATGAACGGTCCGGGATTGCCCTTGTTTACGACTGTGAATCGCGAGCCCGGCGTAAGGCCCATTTCCGCCAGACGATGCTGGAGTTCTCGCGAACCGGTGACGTCGGCCAGACAAACTTCCTGGCCTATCGAAGCCATGGTAAGGGGCATGACCATAACCGGCCTGGCCGAAGCGTCCTGCTCGTCTGAATCCGTATCGCTCTGGGCCGAGACTTTACCGGCCGACGCATCAATCTTATCTACGCAACTGCCGCATGTCTCGCCGTCAATGTCGCCTGAACCGCAGCGATCGACAAACGAGCGAACCCAGCTTTCGCCGGCTCTGGGGCATTCGCGTACGAATACGGAGAATTTTCCCAGGCGGTCCAGCAAGTCGGCGTCCACGGCGTGCTCCATGCGGCAGGCGTTGGCCTCGGCGACTTCTTCGTCAAGCCCGAGGACCTCGCAGAGAAACTCACGCAGCAATGCGTGCCTGGCCGAAACCTCTTCAGCTAACTCCAGGCCGTGTTCGGTCAACGTAATAAACTGATACGGTTCGTAATTGACCAGCCCGCGCTTGGCCAACGTCTTCAGCGCGCCGGTGACCGACGACTTGCCGACGCCGAGATGCGCCGAGATATCCTTGACCCGCGCCACCCGGCCGCGACGGACCAGAATCAGCACGGCCTCAAGATAGTCTTCCAGAGACGGACTGAGCTTATCGGATTCTCTCGACATTCAAGTTTCCACCATATCCGACGAACAGGTTTAACGAACACACATAACAAATCACAAGAAACAAGCCGACAACATCGAACAGCCAGCACCGAACAACCAACAGCGAACAACCAACACCGAACGGATAACAACGTGTAGACAACAGATCAAGAAACAACAGAGTCCGCACTCTAGGACGCCGCTTTGCGAATGATGATGTTCGGCAAGGCAAACAAGTATACCCGCGGCTAACATTGTGAATCAAGCACAAAAAACTACGCTAAGACATCAACATCCACAATAGCCTGATATAACTACCCTTACGGCAATGGGCCCAGCGGCTATTTATGTCGATTGCGATAAGGATTTGCCGGAAGGGATGCGCATGAGATTGCGATTGTGGGTTTGGGAGCGATCGCACGCACACTTGCGCACGCACCAGCGACGCCGTTTGGGGTTCGTGATTCTCACCACGACAGGCATTTGTCTGCTACATGCCAACACTCACTCGGCGAAGAATGGATAAATCCGACGACTCTCCACTGCGCCAATGTCATGCAAGAACGAACTACTGTGCAAACTCGTTGACCGCGATTCGTACTACGCAGCGAAGCTGTTTCGCAGAATGGCGCCCACCAGCAAGCGGTTTGGCATTGCGAGGTTCGCCTGGGACGATGCTCAATTCCACGACAAACGTCGGCCGGACCGCCGGAATATCCGATGCAGGTATCGAGCCATGTTCTATGCGAATCGCCAGGAACGTTTTACAGGCGATTATCCCGACTACGGAAACGACGGCTTGACACAAACGCCGCCGGCAGATATAAAGGCTAGAGTGTTGACGGTTTAGCCCCGCCGAAATGCGGAGCCGTCCGGCGACATTTCCACCCGGAGAGGTGGCAGAGTGGCTTAATGCACCGGTTTGCTAAACCGACGTACGCTCATTAGGCGTACCGGGGGTTCGAATCCCCCCCTCTCCGTAGCCTCGGCAGTTCACAACTGCCGAGGCTTTTTTTTGCGGGGATTCATGCCGGATTACCGGCGAGGTTGTATCAGCGGCGAACGTCCGATAGCCAACAAGGTCCGCGTTGGCCATTTCTCACAGCGTGGCGTAACGCATGGAAGCGTCTCATAGATATCGTTCAATTCCCACGATCGATGCGCTTTGAATTCTGCTCAGCGTCTTCAGGGCTTTGTCCAGCCCCAAAGGACCGGCGAGACGGCGGGCGGAGGATGTGTTCGAACTTCAGGCCGCGGGGTTCACAGTCACGTTGACACTGGCCGTATCGACGCCGCCGTTATTGTCGCTGACGGTGTACGTGAAGCTGTCCAGCCCGTTGTAGCCGGCGTTTGGAGTATACGTCAGCATGCCATTGCCGAGGAAGCCGACAAGACCATTGGAAGCCTGGGACAGCGACTGGACCCGGAGCGAATCGCCGTCGGGATCCGAATCGTTAGTCAGGACATTTGCGACAACCACCGCTACATCTTCGTCAGTGACCGCGGGATCATCGACCGCCACGGGCGCCCGGTTGTCGGGGTTAACCGTCACGATCATGGTGTCGATCAGAGTGCTGATCCCGCCGTAGAATACCTCAAGTTCGAAAGTCATCGCCGTTATCGCCGCGATATCCGGTGCGATAAACGACGGAGCGGCGGTATCGGCTCCGAGCAACGCCACCGGCGGACCGGTCAACTGCGTCCAGGAGTAGGTCTGCTGCCCGGCGTTGAAGCCTCGTGCGAAAATCCCGTCGTTATTGTCGTCGGGGCTCTCCCACGCGGCCACGAAGTATCCGTCGCCTGTCATCGCCGCGGCCGGTGCGGTCTGATCGCCTTCAAGAGTCGCATTTATCCGGAACTCTCGTCCGATGCTCGAACCGTCGGCGGTGTAGGCCTGGGCCAATACGCCCTTCCTGTCGCCATCGGATCCTTCCCAGAGGACCATGAAGCGTCCGGTATCGCTGCTGACAATCGCCGGTGCGAACTGGGCTCCTGACATTGACGTGTTGACCCGGAACTCGTCGCCCAGCATGGCCCCGACATTATCGAATCGCTGGGCGAAGACGCCGCTGCTATTGTAGTCCGAACCTTCCCAGGCAACCACGAAGCTCCCGTCGGCAGCAATCGCAACAGCCGGGGTGGACTGACTGCCTGTTTGCGTCGTATTGACCGGCAACTCGGGGCCCACGGCGTTTCCGTCGGCGTCAAAGCGTTGGGCCAGAACGCCCTCCCTGCTGTCGTCAACGCCTTCCCAGGCGACTACGAACCGTCCGTCGTCGGTGATTGCAACAGCCGGGTCAACCTGGGAGCCGAGAGTAGTGGCGTTGACCAGCAGTTCGCCTCCGACGGCATTTCCAGCAGCATCGAATCGCTGGGCCATCACACCGGTCCTGCTGGCGTCTACGCCTTCCCAGACGACAACGAATCGCCCGTCAGCGGCCATGGCTATCGCCGGGGCCTTCTGCTCGCCGGCGACAGTGGCGTTGACCTGGAACTGGGTTCCGATCGCAACACCGGCGGCGTCGAATCGCTGTGCGAAAATGCCGCTCCTGTTGGCATCGGGCCCTTCCCAGGCGACGACGAAACCACCATCGCCAGCCATCGCGATTACGGGATTCAACTCGCCGCCCGT
>CAYMSH010000225.1:0-10485 GCA_964392945.1 uncultured Planctomycetaceae bacterium
CCGTCTACTAATCGAATCAGTTCCTGATTCATCGTGACACCTTTCTTCCTTCCCCCCGGCCGGTAGCCGCGGGGCCAAATTACCAAATTGTCTGCAGCCACAAAAAAAGTGGGTCTTTTCATTGCCCACTCTGTTCGACGAGACCCGGCGGACCGATCCAACGGTCCAATATCACCGGCGCGTAATAATACGCGTCGGCTTGGGCCTAACCCGGCGGTCCGACGTTAAACGCCGAACGTCCGGTTCGCCTAGCAAACTGGGTCCTATGCCGATGCACTGGTTGGGACCTTATTTACACAAAGCGTCACTGGGCAACTCCCAGGTAAAACGGACAATACGAATAGTTATTTAACAAACCAAGGCGTAATTATAGATACCCCCGCCCTCTAGTCAATCAAAAAGCATTAAGAATATAGGAGATGTGCAACCGGTTTCTCCGAAGAAAAACGAGCGCACAGAACCCCCTTTCGGCAGCGCCGCCCCCGCAGACCGGCTCTACTTCGATCAGACCTTTCGACGCCTGCGAAGAATCGCAAGACCGCCCAGGGTCAGAATGCCCGCAGTGAACGGTTCCGGAATCGCCGATTCCGGTACAGCGATCGGCCCCGGGCCGGGGACCACGCCGAAGTTCTCCCGCATCAGGGCGAAATCGATCAGGTCCACGACTCCGTCTTCGTTGAAGTCGGTTCGCCAGTCGCCGGCGGCGCCAAACGCCGTCTTGAACAGGTCAAGATCGTCGGCGTCAACGTCCCAGTCAACGTCGGTGTCGCCGTGGAGCATGGCGATAACTTCAATAATGCCCGTGGTATACAGATTCGACTCGTCCCAGGCTTTCCGCCCGGTGAGTTCAGGCAGATCAACGGTGTTGAATCCCGAGCCGGAAAGCGAGCCGAAGTCAAGAATGTCAAACGAATCGCCGACCTGCGGGATGAACCCGTCGATCAGCGTGACCCGTAGAATTCCGCCGGGGACCAGCATGCCGCCGACTTCCAGAGAGTCAAACTCGCCGCTGGACACGCCGGCGAGTTCGGCCTCCAGCCCTGAGGCAATCCCAAAATGAACGTCGCCTTCAAAGATCATTCTACCGGGGCTGGCCCCCGGTTTGAGATCGCCTTCGATGTACTTGTCTCCCGGTCCGATGACGCCGGAACCAGTCAAATCCCCAAAAAACGTCGCCGAACTGTGCAGACCTACGCTAAGTACGCCGAGATTGTCCACGTCGTCCCAGAACACGACTGTAGACCGGCCGGAAATCGCCAGCGAACCGGCGTTGCTTACATCACCGTAGAGATCGCTAATCCCGCCGGCCAGGCCGATATTGCCCTCGTTGATCAGGCCCGCCGGACCGGTGAGCAGCACGCCGCGCCCGGTTATGACTCCGCTGTAGGAGTTGCTCAACCCGCCGACAAATTGGGCTGTTCCGCCGAGAATGTCGATCTGCCCGGCGTTGTTGTTTCCCGGAGCAGTGAAGATGAGTTCATGTCCCGCGCCGATCTGAACGCGCTTGTCAGCCAGATTGTCCAGGACGGCATCGATCTGTCCCGAGCCGGTCAGTGTTCCGGCGTTGACCAGCGTCGCGCCGGTCAGATACGCCGTCGGGCCCGACATCACGACGCGTCCGACGTTGGTTAACAGCCCTGCGGCGTTCAGCCGCCCGCCATCGAGAACCTGCAGCGTTCCGCCGAGGCCGACCTGGCCGTCGGCGACGCCAAGGGTCTGTCCCGCGGAAATCGACAGGGTCCCGCCGAACACGCCGGCCGGACCCACAACCGTCACGCCGGGAGCCGTGAGATTCAGTGTCCCGCTGTTGAACGCAAGCATGTGAGGATTAACAAGCGTCCCTACTGACAGTGTCCCGCCGTTCAGCGTTATGGGCGCCGCCAGCGTGGCGGTCCCGGAAATGTCCAGGCTCCTGGAGGGGGTAATCGTCGCAGAAGCCCCCAATACCTCCGCGATCAACCCGGCCCCATCGATCGCAATATCGGAGTCGAAACCCAACACGCCGCTGGTGAAGTTCATAGGCAGGCTTCCGGGCTCCATGGGATCGGCGCGGGAGAATCTCGCGATCCCGCCGATGACGTTGACTTGGCTTCCGGAGTATATGTGCAGCCGGTCTCCGACACTGACCAGCCCGCCGTCCAGAACGCTGAGCGAGCCCAGCGCTCCGAACCCGACGCGGAGGTCTCCGCTGTTGAACCAACTGCTGCCGGCGCCCCGGACTGTCACTGTCGAGTCGGCTCCGTTAGCGCTGTAGCTGATGAATCCATCGGCATTCTCCACGACGGCTCCGCCGGTTACATCCAGAGTTCCCCTGCCGTTCCGCCCGACCTGGAGGTCGCCGGTGTTTCGCCACGTGCTGCCGGCCCCGTCGATTGTAACGCTGCTGCCCGAAGCGTTGGTGTCGTAGGCGACGTATCCGTCAGCATTCTCGACCAACCCGCCGGCGCTGATATCCAGCGTCGCGACGCTGTAGCGTCCGACCTTGAGTTCTCCGCTGCTTCGCCAGGCGCTGTCGGCCCCGCTAACGCTTGCGGCGCTTCCGGCGGCGCTTCCGAAAACCCCTATCGTAGCAGTGTTGTTCTCAACAAGCCCGCCGGCGGCGATCTCCAGAGTTCCGACGCCGTTGTCGCCGACATAAAGATGATCGCTCATCATGCTCCAGGTGCTGTCGGCGCCGCTGACGCGGACCAGGTTGCCTGTCGAACCCCAGCCCGCTCCAATGTAGCTGGTGCCGCTCTCGACGCGTCCTCCGTCCAGAACGCTCAGCGTTCCAGACCCATCGTCCCCGACGAGAAGGCTACCGCTGCTTTCCCAAATGCTGTCGGAGCCTGTGACGATGACCTCCGAGCCCGTCGAGTCGTCTGCATGTCCGATAAAAGCCGACGAGTTCGACACTCGCCCTCCATCGCTGATAGTCAGCGTCCCGCTCCCGCTGTCGCCGACGTACAGCCCCATGGAGTTGACCCATTGGCTTGACGGGCCGTCCACTGTCACAACATTGCCCGTCGAAGCGGCGTCCAGACCGATGTATCCGTTATCGCTTTCGACAGTTCCTCCGTCGGTGATCGACAGTTCGCCCCGGCCGAGATGGCCGACATACAAGTCGTCCGTATTGCGCCAGGTGCTTCCGAGACCATCGACGGATACGAGGTTGCCCGTCGAACTCGAACCGTAGCCGATGCGGGCGAACGTGTTCTCAACCAGACCGGCGCCGGAGATGTTCAGCGTCCCCCTGCCGTTGTAACCGATGTCCAGAACGCCGCTGTTGTCCCAGGTCGAATCGGTTATGTTAGCGACGCCCACGGAGGCGGATTTGTAACCGATTCTGCCGCTCGGACAGGTCAACGTTGACGATCCGTGGACGTACAGCGAACCGTGGTCGTTGAACCCAACATAGACCATATCCCCAAAACTCGCCGTGCTGAGATTGGTCAGTGCAATCGCTGCGTCGTCAGTTCCTGCCAGACCGTCAACGATCACTCCGAGAGCTGTCGTGGGATGCCCTTTGAAGACTATCAACTGATTAGAGGCCAGCGGATCGCCGACGGGATCCCAGTTTGCCGCCGTATACCAGTCGGCCCCCGGTGTCCCGGTCCAAGCGCGAATTTTGACCGCGCGGGCGGGCTAAATCACCGAGACCACCACGACCGCAGCAAGGACCCCGCAGCCCAGACGGCTGATTGGAGACATAGTAACACTCCTTTTCGGACAGCGCCGGCCCGCTGAATCTCGGGCCGACTCAAACATGGAGGCATTGTACCGCCGCATACCGAAGCCTGAAAGCAGAAAGGCCCGCGGCCGGATTTGGCGGCGACTTGTCATTTGCGATTCAGCATTGCGATCATCTCTTCTTCCTGCCGATCACGGCGCCCAGTCCCAATACCAGAATGCCCGCAGTAAACGGTTCCGGCGTTGTCGCCGATGGCGCCAGGCCCGGAGCCGAGCCGGGGGTCACGCCGAAATTCTCTCGCATCAGAACGAAATCAGTCAGGTCCACGACTCCGTCTTCGTTGAAGTCGGTGCGCCAGTCGCCTGTATCGCCGAAGACGGCCACGAAGCGATCGTAATCGTCATCGTCGACGTCCCAGTCAACGTCGGTGTCGCCGTGGAGCATGGCGATTACGCTGATAACGCCGTCGGTATAGAGAGCCGATTCATCCCAGGCTTTGCGACCTGTCAACTCCGGCAGATCGACTGCGTTGAACTCGCCGCCGGCCAGCGAGCAGAAATCGAGGATATCGAACGAGTCGCCGACTTGCGGAGCGAACCCGTCGATCAGAGTAACCTGCAGCGTCCCGCCGAGCGTAAGATCGCCAGCCGCGATCAAGCGATCGTACTCGTCGCCGCCGACCAATCCGCCCAGTTCGATATCCAGCGAGGCAAACGGACCGATCGACACATCGCCGCCGAAGCTCATTTCACCCGGGCTGAAGCCCGGTCGCGTGTCGCCTTCGAGGAACACTGTTCCGGTCCCGGTAGTCCCCGCTCCGGCGAAGTCGCCGAAGAAGATCGCCATAGAACCGGCCGACACGTGAACCGCACCGTCGTTGAAAACGTCGCCGTAGAACGTAGCCTGCGAGGCTCCGGAAACAATCACCCTTCCGTCGGGCATGTTCAATATCTCACCGTGAACGCGGTTCGTTCCGAACCCCAGGGCCAACGCCCCGTCGTTTACGAGCCCTCCGCCAAAACGCATGACCGCGTCGGACCCTGTTATCAGTCCGGTCAATGGTCCGTTGTGCAGATCATCGATGAATTCGATTTCGGCTCCGATTACTTCTATCTTCCCAGCGGTTAACTGGTTTGGCGAGGCGATGACCATCCGCTGCCCGGCCGAGAGGCGAATCTGGCCGGAAGTGTCGTTCAGCATCGGAGCCTGAACGGTCCCGCTACCTGTCAGAACGCCGCGATTAATCATGGAATTCGCCGCCAATACACGCCCGGCGCCAAGCTCGATCCGGCCGCCATCGTTGATCGAGAGCCCGCCAATGACCGACAGATCACCGCCGTTATCGAGCCAAAGCGTCGCCAGACCGCCTCCAGTCGAACCGACAACGAGCGACTTGACAGCGGTATGCTCGTACTGCCCGACTACGTTCAGACTGCCTTCCGGATCGATCAGCACATCGTACAAAGGCGCCGGGGCGATCCCGAGAGTCCAGTTGTCCGAGTCGGCCCAATGTCCGCTGCCGGCTCGCCAGTGTATCTCCGGGGTGAACAGCGCGATGATCTCCCGTCCGTCATTGAGATCGACCTGGTAGGCGACTTGTCCAAGTTCGTTCAACCCGCTGCGCTCGTGGTCGCCCCCTAGAAGAGCATCTATGCTCACTATACCAGCCCCGAATGCGTTTCGCTTTTCTCGTACGACTTCAATGGTGTCGATACCGTCTGAGATATACAATCCCCGCGGGTTCCCCCCGAGGCCGCTGACGCCGGAGAGTCTGCCGCTGAACAGCACATGTCCTGAATCGTTAATTGAATACTCGAACCCGGGTAGATCAAAAACGCCGTCACCATCGGGAGGCTGCTGTCCCTCTCTGGCAATCTGCGTGACGTCGCCCCCCGATCCGAGGAAGATTCCCGTATCATCGCTTGTTCCAGCGGCCGTGGACTGAAGATATGAACGAAACACCGTCTGGCCCATGTTATTGATCAGGGGCTGAACCAGGTTCCCGAATACTCCGTTCCCGTCGGGCGCGGATTGCCCGCTTCTGGCTATCTGAGTAAGCCCGGCGCCATACCCGCTGAAGACACCCGCGTTGTCGCTGGCTCCGCCGGCTGTCCCGGTAAGGTATCCCACGAACGCCGCACGCCCCGAATCGTTCAGTGTTGCATACACGCCGAATGCCGAAAATGTCCCGTTCCCGTCAGGAGCCGACTGGCCTTCTCGAGCGATCCGGGTTACGACGCCGCCGGATCCGCGAAATACGCCGCCGTTGTCGGCCGATCCGCCGCTGGTGCCTGACAGATTAGCGTGAAAGACAACCTGCCCCTGATCGTTCAGTTCTGAAGCGATGAACATATCATACACGCCATTGCCGTCAGGCACGGCCTGGTCTTCTCGAGCAATCCGGGTGACGACCCCGCCGGATTCGAGGAAGACGCCCGAGTCTCCGCTGGCCCCGCCGCCGGTGTTGGCCAACTCGGCATGGATCATCACTTGGGATGAACTATTGATATCATAATTCTCAATATAATCGAAAACACCGTTCCCGTCAGGACAAGCCTGTCCGGTACGAATAACCTGGGCGACAGGGCCTCCCGCCCCGCGAAAGACGCCTTCGTTGTCGTCGCTCCCGGCGCTGGTTCCGGTAAGAAGCCCCAGGGAGGCAGCCTGACCCGAATCGGTCAGTAGCGGGCTGGCGAAGTGAGAAAACGTCCCGTTGGCGTCCGGGGCGGGCTGGCCCTTGCGAGCAATCTGCGTAAGCCCGCCGCCCGATCCGAGGAAGATAGCGAAGTTGTCCGAAGATCCGCCGCTGGTGGACTCGAGTCCGGCGCTCATCGCGACCTGGCCCGAGTCGTTCAGCACCGGGGGATAGAAATCTTGTATCGTCCCGTTGCCATCCGGGGCTCCGTCGCCGCTGGAAGCCACAACAACAGTTCCCCCAAAACAGACCGACCCGGCACACAGCAACATGCATGTACAAATAACCGCCCATCCGATAGTTCGCATGGTTCATCTCCTTTTCATATTGGCCCGCGCCGCTCCACAGACATGCCGCGCAGTAGGAATTGTACCGCCATTACCCGATTTGACAAAGAGAAAACGGCGACGCAACCCCAAGTCCGTATTGCAGCAACAGTTGCAAATCAGTAAATAACGGACTCCGGCCGATCGCCGCTAGTCGTTCGTGAACCCCGGCGTCTACAGGAGCTTCCGCCGGCGACGGAATAAGACGGGAACGCCCGCGGCCAGCAGAATCATCGTCACAGGCTCTGGCGTTGACGACGCGGACGTCATCTCAGGAGCCGGCCCGACCCCGAAGTTCTCGCGCAGTATGATGAAATCGACAAGGTCGATGCGTCCGTCTTCGTTGAAGTCGGTATACCTGTCGCCGGCGGCGCCGAACTCGTCGGCGAATGCGAACATGTCGCTGTCGTCAACGGTCCAGTCGAGATTCGTATCGCCGGCCAGCATCTCCACTACGCTTATCACGCCGGTGTCGTACAGCTTCGACTCGTCCCAGGCGTTCCGCCCGGTCAGTTCCGGCAGATCGACTGAATCGAAGGCGCCGCCGGCCAGCGAGTCCCAATCGAGTATGTCGAACGAATCGCCCAGGCCGGGCATGAAGCCGTCGATCAACGTCACTTGCAACGACCCGCCGAGGGTAAGGGTCCCCGCTACGTCGAGCTGATCGTATTGGCTCCCGCCGGACAAGCCGCCGAGTTCCATCAGCAACGTCCCGCCGGTGGCGATGTCGAGATTCGTCGCGCCCAGCCGCACCGGGCTGAAGCCCGGCGAGAGCGTGCCGCTTACCGTCACGTTTTCCAATGTGCCGACACCCTTTACATATCCGGCCAGGTCGATAGCGCCCGGAGACTCGCCGATTATCGCGCCGTTGTTGATCAGCGGGATCAGGGCATCGTCCGGCGTGTTGATAACGCCCCGCCCGGTGATGTTCTTACCGAACTCCACTACCAGCCCGTTGGCGGCGACAAGCGTGCCGTCGGCGCCGGCGGAGCCCAGTTGGGTCAGCGAACCGAGCACGGCCTGGTTGGCGTCGTATAGCGTTACGGTGTTGTCGCCCACGGTCAACACGCCGTCGCTCTGGAATCCGTCCAGCGCCGCATCGTCGCCCAGCCCGAGATTCCCAGTCGCTTCGATCACCGAGCCGAACCCGGCCGCTACGGGGGCGACAACTTCGCCCGAACCGACAAGATTCTCGCCCGAGCCGATCGCGACCCCGTTCAGGGCCGTGAGCGTCCCGCCGTCGATCTCGGTCAGAACGCCGAGGCTGGCGAACCCCTTCGAGTCAAGCGTCACGTCGTGAGCGCCGATCGAAAGCCGACCGGCGTGGTTGAAGCCGTCGTACTTGCTCCCATCGCCAATGGTAAGGTTCCCTGTAGCGGTCACTGTCGAACTGGCGTCTCCGCCGAAGGGCGCGATAACCTGGCCCGAGGCGCTCATATCGCTGTCGAAAAGCGTCATCCGTTCCGGCGAGATAACCAGGCTGTCCATGCTGAATTGCCCGATAATGAACTTGATCTCGCCGCCGATAAGACAAGTGGACCCGCTCTCTAGCAGAAGGCCCGACTCGACGACACTGAGCGCTCCGCCGACGTCGAGCGTCCCGTCAAGAGCAACTCTGACTCCGCTGTCTTCATCGATCAGAAGTTCGTCGGTTATAAAGCTTCCGCCGTCGGTCACCTCCAGCATGGCGCCGTCTTCCACCCAGACAGTCCCTCCGCACGCCAGTATCGATCCGGCGCCGTCAATCCGGACCATGGTGTCATTCACCAGGTCCAGTTCGCTGTCGGCAGTGAGCCTGCCGCCATTGGTTATCTCCAGCAGACTCGCGTTAAAATCACCCCAGTCGGCGAACGTCAGGGACGACCCGACAGCATCGCCGCCGACACCGTCAACCGTCACCGCGCCTGATATCTGGGCGCTGTCGAACGCCGCCTCGCCTCCGGCGGTGACCTTGAGTCGACCATCTTCCCATTGCCCTATGCTCACGTAGCCGGCGGCGGCGAACGCTGAATCGGTTCCGTCGACCTGGAGTCCGCCGTACAGTTCCCCGCCTCCGATCGACATCGTAGCGTCGTTCGTCACGGCCAGGACTATCCCGTCAACGCCGCCGCGTCCGAGACGAAGTTGCCCCGAGATATCCAGGCTCGAACCGAAGCCATCGACCGTGTTGACAACGTTGGTGTCGTATATGGCGCCGTCGTCGCCGACTTGTATACCGGCCCACCCGGCCGAGACCTGTCCGCCGCTTTCGATCGCCACAAAGCTAGAGTTCTGTTGCCAATCGCCAACGTAGAGACCTCCCGACATGGTCAGTTGTCCGTTGGTGACGGTTAGGGAGCCGTCGGACGACGAGCCGATTTGAACGTAGGAATCGATGTTGTAATAGACGGCATACTCGTATCCGTTCAGATTGAAGGTCACGTCGTCCAGGGAGTACACATTAACGATGTCGCACGACTCGTTGTCGGAGAAGTTCACGGTATATGTCGCCGCCCCGCCGATCGCGAAGTTCGCCTCACCATCGGCAGGCGGGACGCCCGGATTCCAGTTTCCTCCGATACCGTACCACCCGCCGCCGGCATTCTGCCAGTCAGCGCCGTGGGCTTGCGGGATTCCGCAGATCGACACGGCCGCCAATACCGAAACAATCAACCACTTCGCGCCATTTGTTCTCGTTGATTTCATCACACCACTCCTTTGTGATTTATTTCTCCAGGGTCCGCGGCATTGGTCCTCAGGCCATCTGATCTGAATGGCCGACACAAACCGAATCACTGCTGGAGATTATGCAAATGTAAGTGCGGGAACTCGGCCGATGCGGCCTGGAGACAAGAAGGCTCCGGCGAGCGATATCCGCTCTTGTCTCCGTTCATCAAGAGATAGTTCCGCCGCTCCCGAGACGGACTAAACCAAGGCATATTGTACCGCGATTTTCCGATTTGACCAAGACAAAAACACCGACGACCGAACCAGCCCGGCCCGCTTTGTGACGCATGGTTGTAGCCGCGTAGTAACGCATGTAGAATGTTGTTTTCCATACTTTCACGGAGAATCGAGATATGACATCCGCTAACAGCATTACGTGCAAACTTCTGTGTTCCGGCGTTATTGGCGCTTTGGTCCTCGTCGGGGTTATTGGGCTTTCGATTGGGGCTGATGCGCCTGCCGCAAGCGGGCATCGGTATCTCAAGGCTGGTTGGGCTTCCGGTGGGCCGGTTATTGTCGGCGCGGATGGGAAGTTCGAGTGGGAGCTGAAGCGGAAAGATGAACTGTCCGACGCCTGGGGGCTGCCTGACGGCGGAGTTGTTTACAGTTTCTCCCGGCGACGCAAGGCGGCCGGGATCGTGCGGCTCGACAAGGACAAGAAAGAGATGTGGGTCTACACCACAGTTGACAAGCGCGACAACCATTCGTGTCAGCCGCTGCCCGGCGGCGGGTTCCTGGCCGGCGAGACCGCCAAAGACGGAGCCTGGATGGTCGAAATCGACGCCAATGGCAAGAAGGTCAAGGAAGTGAAACTCGATCTGGAGGTCAAGGACCCGCACCACACGTTCCGCCACGTTCGCAAAACCAAAGACGGCACGTATCTCGCGGCGATCATGAAGGAGAACAAGACCTACGAATGGGACGCAAAAGGCCAGGTCATTCGCACCTTCCCTAACGGTCACTACGCGGCCGTGCGACTGGCCAACGGAAACACGCTGACCTCCGGCAAGCCGCGAAACGCCGAGATGGGCGGCGTAACGGAATACGACAAAGAAGGCAAGATCGTCTGGGCCCTGACGAAAGCGGAC
>CAYMSH010000226.1:0-10464 GCA_964392945.1 uncultured Planctomycetaceae bacterium
AGCCCGGCTAGATTTATGTATTCCATCGGATCGGTCTTGTGATCGTACAATTCTGCGTCGCCTTTCGGGGCGTTTTCGAGTTTCGTTCCGCGTTTCAGCCATTCGACGAAGCGGTAGCGATCCGTGGCGATGGAGTACCCCATCACCCCGCGCCGCGGATACTGGCTGAACGCCGCCTTCTTCCACGGACGTTTGGGATCGTCGATCAGCGGAGCGAAACTCGCGCCCTCCAGATGGCGTGGCAAGGGAAGTCCGCACAGTTGGCACAATGACGGATAGATATCCACGAATTCGACCAGAGCTTCGGTTTTGGCGCCGGGATTCTTCTGTTTTGGAACGCGGATTATCATAGGAACTCGCGCGTCGATTTCAAAGTTGGTGTGCTTGCACCAGCCGTCGTGATCGCCGAGCTTCCACCCGTGGTCGCCCCACAGGATCACGATTGTGTTATCCTTCAGACCCTGCTCATCCAGGGCGTCCAGAAGCAATCCGACATTGGCGTCGGTGAAACTGCAGCATGCGAAGTATCCGTGCCTCAGCGTTATCGCCAGGTCGTCGGGAATCTTTTTCTTTCCCTGGGGCATGTCCTTGTAGTTCCGCAGTTCGCCGTAGTTCGTGAGGCTCCAGGGATAGGCGCCTTCCGGGGCGAAGCGATTCGGCGCCAGGCCGATCTTCTTGCGATCGTACATATCCCAGTACTTTTTCGGGGCGACAAATGGAAGATGCGGCTTTAAGAATCCAACAGCGAGAAAGAACGGTTCCTTTTTGTTCTTCAGTTTCTTCAGAGTCCGGACTCCGAGTCTCGCGATAGCGCCGTCTTTGACCTGTGCGTCGGGAACATCAGGCGCCTCGTAAGCCGGGCCGTTGACCCTGAATTTGCGCCCCTCGCTGTGTTTAAGTCTTCGTCCGAGTTTCTTCACCAACTGCCGGCGTTTGATTCGCAGCTCGGTGTTGGCTTTCTTGAGCCAGTCGATCGTATCCTTATTGAAATATCCGCTCCATTGCGGCAGAGCCGGCGCCGGAGGCGTTCCGCCCAACACCCATGGCACGCTCCACGATTTCTTATCGTTGAGGCTGCCGTGGTAGATCTTTCCCATTCCCTGGGCGAAATAGCCGTTCTTCATGAAGTGCTGTGGAAGCGTTACCACGTTCGGGATGGTCTCGCGAAAGTGCGTGTCCAGGTTATACACCTTTGTCGTGTCGGGGCGGGCTCCGGTCATCAGCGATGTCCGCGACGGGCTGCAGATCGCCTGCTGGCAGTACGCGCGATTAAACAGCAGCCCCTCGGCGGCCAGTTTGTCGATATTGGGTGACTTGATGTGCCTGGCTCCGTAGCATCCCAACTCGGGTCTCAGATCGTCGACCGCGATAAACAGCACGTTCATTCGTTTCCTGGCCGCTTCGGCGCGGATCGATTGAAGGGCGCCGGCTGATGCGACGGCCATCGCCGCGGTGCGAAGAAAATCTCTGCGTCGAATCCCATTGTTCATAGGAATTTCCTTTCGTGTTCCGCCCAGGACGTGGGCCATCAGGTATCCGTAGGTGCGTTTTTCGTTCTCGAAGTACGTGTTTACGCCGGCCCTGGTGTCGCGCCGTTGAGCCGTGATGACGGTATGAGCCCGTTTCTGGAACTCGGCCTCGAGCGCCGCCGGCCTGGGGTTGTAAGCAGTCTTGCCGTCCTTTTGGTTGACCATCTTGGCTAGGTCTCAATCTGCCGACAGCATCGCAGCGGAGAAACTCAGACAAAGTACAACACACCAGATTAACCGGCCCATAACCTCATCCCTTCATAAACGGAGCTCGCAATTCATTCTCATCCATTCGCTGCAAGTGCGCATAGAACGGCGAAAGATGAGGGCTTTGATCAAACCTCCGCCTTTCGCCGTTCTTCCGGTCTATATATGCACGCCCCGATACCCTGGGTCGCACGATTATATTTACGCGTCGATGCTGGTGATGCGAACGCGGAGGTATCTCTGGCGATGGCCCGTCTTCGTGCGGGAGGCCTTGCGGCGACGCAGACGATGAATGTAGACCTTCTTGCCTTTAAACTCCGGGTCAAGCACTTCGGCGACAACCTTCGCACCGGTAACCAGAGGCGTACCGACCTTCACGTCGTCTTCGTCGCTGACGAGAAGAACGCGATCGAAAGTAACTTCTGTAGCGTCTTTGGCCAACTCACGCAAATCCACGTCGAGAACGTCGCCCTGGCATACGCGAAACTGTTGGCCGCTGTCTTCTATTACTGCATACATCTTAGATTACTCCTGGGATTCCAAACTTTCTTAAGTCGTGAATCGAGAGATTATCGCTATTTATGGAAAATTGTCAAGCCCTCATTTCCGGTAATCGCCAAACATCCGATCCGGCAATATGAAAACAAAATCGCATGGGTGTTCCAAATCTTCATCGATATGTATACTATGGCGGCAACCTTCCTTGCGAGACATCGATTATGGCCTCAAAGACACCGCTTTACGATCAACACATGTCCCTTGGCTCTCGAGTTGTAGACTTCGCCGGCTGGATGCTGCCGGTGCAGTATGAAGGCGTACTGGCCGAGCACAAGCACTGTCGCTCCTCGGCGGTCGTTTTCGACACCAGCCACATGGGCCAGTTCCTGATAAGCGGCCCGGATTCGGCGCCCCAGTTGAACCTCATCGGGACCCAGAACGCCAGGACCATGCCTGTCGGGGCGTGTCGATACGGATTCCTGCTGAACGAAGACGGCGGCGTGATCGACGATACTATCCTGATGAAATTCGGGATCGATAAGTTTCTGCTCGTCGTCAACGCCGGAACGGCCGCTGGAGACTTCCACTGGATCAGCGAGCATCTCGACGGCGATGTCACGATCACGGACCGCTCGTCGGAGGGATGGGGCAAAGTAGACCTCCAGGGCCCTCTGGCGGCCCGCATTCTCCAACCGATGGTGAACATCGACCTGATGTCACTGGGCTACTACCGAGTCGCCCGCGGCGAATGCTGCGGCCGGACCTGCGTAGTAAGCCGGTGCGGATATACAGGCGAGTTGGGATACGAGATCATGGCCCGCGGGGCGGACCTGCAGCACATATTCGCTGAACTGCTCGATCGCGACGAAGTCAAACCGGCCGGGCTGGGCGCGCGGGATTCGCTTCGCCTTGAGATGGGCTACCCGCTGTACGGACACGAACTCAGCGCCGATCACAATCCAGTCGAAGCCGGGCTGGGCGGTTTTCTGGAGTTGGGTCGCGATTACATCGGGGCCCTGGCCATCGATTCGCTTGTGGAGGAAGCCGGGCCTCGCAAGCTCGTGGCCTTCTGCGCCGAGTCGCGCCGGCGAACGAATCCGGGCAACGAGATATTCTGGGACGGACAGCCCGCCGGCGTAGTCACCAGCGGCGCGTTCTCGCCAAGCCTGGAGATATCGATCGGCATGGGATACGTGCGGCCGGAACTGGCCGAACCGGGGCGACGACTGATCGTGAACACCGGGCGCTGCGAACTGCCTGTAACCGTCAGCAAGAAACCGCTATATCCAAACGGGACGTGCCGAACGCGCAACCCGCTATGAATACCGCAGACATTTAGAATCCGGATTGGAGACACTAATGATACCTGAAGAACTGCTATTTACCAATCAGCACGAGTGGGTCCGAGTCGAAGGCGGGATCGCGACAGTCGGCATAAGCGACTTCGCGCAGAACGCACTGGGCGACATAACGTTTGTGGAAATGCCGGCCACGGGCCGGACTATCGCCAAGGGCGACGAGGCCTGCGCGATCGAGTCGGCCAAGGCCGCCGCCAGCATCTACGCACCGGTAAGCGGAACCGTAGCTGAAGTCAACGCCGAGATTGAAGACGATCCCGGGCTGATCAACGCAGACCCGTACACCCAGGGCTGGATCTGCAAGATCGAACTGTCTGACACGACTGAACTGGACTCGCTGATGAACGCCGCGAAATACGAAGAATTCCTGGCAACCCAAGAGGATCACTAGAAATGCCATTTATCGCAAACACCGACGCACAGCGGCGGGAAATGCTGGCGGCTGTTGGCGCAGAGAAGATAGAAGACCTCTTCGCCAACATCCCGAACGATCTGCGGTGCGACGGGCTCAATATCCCGCCTGGGCTTACCGAGCAGGAAGTTAGAAACCGCCTGGCGGCGCTGGCTGAGCACAACTCCAGCGGGCTCATAAGCTTCCTGGGCGGAGGGTTTTATGATCACTTCATACCGGCTGCGTTAAATTCGATTGTCTCACGCAGCGAATTCTACACCGCATACACGCCGTACCAGCCGGAGATATCGCAGGGAACGCTCCAGGCGATATACGAGTACCAGTCGGCGATCTGTCGGCTGACTGGTATGGAAGCGGCCAACGCGTCGCTATACGACGGCGGAACCGCAGTCTACGAAGCGATAATGATGTCGTTGCGAGTCACCGGGCGACGAAAAGTTCTCGTCGATGATTCCGTCAGCCCGATCTACCGCAAGATGGTGCGTTCGTACACCAGCAATCTGGGCATCGACCTGCTGGAGACCGAATCGACTGAAGGGCTGCCCGATCGAAACGCGATCGCCGATCAGATCGACGAAGACACCGCCGCTGTGATCGTCCAGAATCCGAACTTCTTCGGATGCATCGATGATGTGACGGACTTAGCTGAGATGGTCCACGCCAAAGGCGGACTGCTGATCGTTTCGTGCTATCCGATCTCACTGGGACTGCTGAAGACGCCAGGTGAGATGAACGCTGACATCGTCGTCGGCGAGGGACAGAGCCTCGGCATGAGCGTATCGTTCGGCGGACCGTATCTCGGCTTCATGGCCACGCGGAAGAAATACCTCCGCAAAATGCCGGGTCGAATCGCCGGACGCACCGTAGACGCGAAAGGCCGCGAAGGCTTCGTCCTGACCCTCCAGGCCCGAGAACAGCACATCCGCCGCGAAAAGGCCACCAGCAACATCTGCACGAACCAGGGGCTCTGTGCTCTTACCTCACTGGTCTACTTGAGCTTGCTCGGCAAGCAGGGCCTGGCCGAACTGTCAGGGGTTTGCGCACACAAAGCCGACTACGCCAGAGACCTGATGCTGAAAATACCGGGGGTGACTATCCGATTCCCCGAACGGTGGTACTTCAACGAGTTTGTGCTGAACCTTCCGATCGCGGCTGACAAAGTCATTCGCGGACTGTTCAATCGTGGACTGGCGGCGGGATTCCCGCTGGGCAGATACTTCCCGGAAATGAACAACTGCCTCCTTGTCGCCGTTACTGAAAAGAGGACCAAAGAGGAAATCGACTTCCTGGCCCACTCGCTGGAGGTGATACTGTGAAACTTATTTTCGACAAGTCAGTACCGGGCAGACGCGGCGTTAGAACGGCCGACAGTGCGCTGGGCGAGGCCATACCGATCGACAAGAAACTGCTCCGCGACGAACCGGCGGATCTGCCGGAGCTTTCTGAACTCGACGTGGTGCGGCATTTCACCGAACTGAGCCGGAAAAACTACGGAGTCGACACCGGCTTCTATCCGCTCGGCTCGTGCACGATGAAATACAACCCCAAAGTCGCCGATATCGTCGCGCAGTATCCCGGCTTCGCCGATCTGCATCCGCTGATACCCCAGCTTCCCGGCGGCGAGGTCATGGTCCAGGGCGCACTGGAGGTGCTCAAAGAGACCGATCGACTGCTGTCCGAGATTTGCGGAATGGCCGAGTTCACAATGCAGCCCCTGGCCGGGGCTCACGGCGAGCTTACCGGCGCGATGATCATCGCCGCCTACCACAAGCAAAAGGGCAACGACAAGACCACTATTCTCATACCCGACAGCGCACACGGAACGAACCCGGCCAGCGCCGCAATCGCCGGATATGACGTCAAGACCGTACCTTCCAACGCCGACGGCGTGATCGACGCCGACGCCTTGAAGGACATGATAGACGACAGCGTAGCCGGCGTGATGCTGACCTGCCCCAACACCTTGGGCCTGTTCAATCACCACATAAAGGACATCGCCGACCTGGTCCACAGTGTCGATGGGTTGATGTATTACGACGGGGCCAACCTCAACGCCCTGCTGGGCCACTGCAGACCCGGTGAAATCGGCTTCGATATCGTGCACATCAACCTGCACAAAACGTTCGCCACGCCCCACGGCGGAGGCGGACCGGGCGCAGGACCGGTGGGCGTTGTCGAACGCCTCGTCGAGTTCCTGCCTACGTCGGTGGTTTGCGAGCGAGAAGACGGTTCGTACTATCTGGACTATGAACGCCCTCACTCAGTCGGATACGTCGCGCCGTTTTACGGCAACTTCGCGATCGTGCTGCGGGCCTACACCTACATGTTGATGCTCGGAGCCGAGGGGCTCGCGAGAGTCTCAGAGAATGCGGTCCTCAACGCAAACTACGTGATGGCCCGCCTGAAGGATCATTATGCTCTTCCGTTCGATCGAACTTGCATGCACGAGTGCGTGTTCTCCGCCTCGCGCCAGGCCGCAAACGGAGTCAGGGCGATCAACATCGCCAAGGCGCTGATCGATCGCGGATTCCATCCGATGACGGTCTATTTCCCGCTGACTGTTCCCGAAGCGATGATGATCGAGCCGACGGAAACCGAATCGAAAGAGACGCTCGACTCGTTCATAGACGCCATGATCGAAATCGCCGACCTGGCACAGACTGATCCCGAGCAACTCCAGGCGTGCCCCGTTACTACGCCGGTAGGACAACTGGACGAAACGCTGGCCGCACGCAAGCCGAACGTAGCTTCGCTGAGCCAAACGGAGAGCCCCGATGCCTGATGACGATCTTTACGACGTAGCGATCCTCGGCGGCGGACCGGGCGGAATGGCCGCCGCACTCCAGGTCGCCAAACGAGGCGGAACTGCGTGCCTTATCGAAGCCGGCTCGCTGGGCGGGACCTGCCTGAACGTCGGATGCATGCCGACGAAGGCTATGCTTGCCGGCAGCGGAATGCGACGGCAAGTCAGCGGCCTGGCCCGGTTCGGACTGTCGGGGTCCACGCCCGAGGTCGACTCAAAAGCGTTCATGCAGCGAGTCGCCGACGTAGTTGCGACCCTTCGCGACAAAACCGACAAGGGCTTTGAAGTAAACAGGCAAATCACCGTTGTCAGGGGTTCGGGGCGCCTGACGAGCCCGACCACTGTGTCGGTTGAGACCGCCGACGGTGAGATCAACGTAAACGCCCGGAGCATGATTCTCGCAACAGGCTCCCGGCCGGCAAAGCCTGGCTTTCTGCCATGGGACACCGATTGCGTGATCACCTCCGACGAGGCGACAACCGCCGACGATCTGCCGGAAAGCATACTGATAATCGGCGGCGGAGTGATCGGATGTGAATTCGCGACGGTCTATTCCGAACTTGGCGTAAAGACATACGTCGTCGAGATGCTGGACCAGTTGTTGCCGGAACTGGACAAGGAAGCCTCGGCTACCGTATCGACGTCGCTGGCCGACCGCGGAGCCGAAGTGCTGACCGGACGACGTGTCGCTTCGGTAACGCCGGATGGCGACGGAGCATTGGTCCGGCTTGACGATGAACGAACGATCCGGGTCCATCGCGTGCTGGTCGCCGTCGGGCGTCAGACCAATACTACCGACATCGGCCTGGAAGAACTCGGCGTGGAAATCGCCGACGGAATCGTCACTGTCGATAACCGATGTCGCACGAACATAGAGAACATCTACGCCGTAGGCGATATCGCCGAAGCCCGCCAGTACGCACACCTTGCCGACACGATGGGAGTAGTAGCGGCCGACAATGCGATGGGCTGCGAACTGAGCGACGATAGAACAGTCGTGCCCGTAGGCGCGTACACGCATCCGGAGATCGCGTCAGTCGGCCTGACCCTGGCCCAGGCCAAGGAGCAGTTCGGTTCGGCTCGCGTGTATCGCTACTCGTACAAGACCGGCGGAATGGCCCTGGTTTGCGGACAGACCGAGGGACAGGTAAAAGTTATCGCCGACCCCGACAGCGGGAGGATCTACGGGGCGCTTTGGATCGCCCATCACGCGACAGACATGATCGTAGAAGTCGCCCTGGCGATGCGACACGGGCTTACGCTGGAGAATATCGCAGAAACCATCCATCCGCACCCGACGTACCAGGAAGCCCTCGGCGTGATCGCAGAAGCCTGGTCCGCCCAGGCGATCAGGAAGCAGACCCGATCATGAGCCAGCTGGTATACGTCGATCTGGGACAGTGCAACTATCAGGACACACTGGACTTCCAGCGCCGCTTGCTAAAGCGGGTCCAGGAGTCTGACGACGATACGGCGTATGTAGTCCTGGTTGAGCACGCACCGGCGGTCATCACGCTCGGGCGCCGCGCGCGGGCCGAGCATATCCTTGCGGCCGACGGGATCGAACTCATCGAATCGCAACGAGGCGGTGACGTTACCTGGCACGGACCGGGCCAACTCGTGGCGTACCCGATTATTCGCCTGATGAAACAGCACCGAACCATGCACGGGTATGTGCATAATCTCGAGGACGCGATAATCGCCCTGCTGGCTAAGTTCGATCTCTCGGCCGGGCGCCAGGAAGGTCAAGTCGGCGTCTGGATCGAGGGGCAGAAGATCGCCGCCATCGGCGTCGCTGTCAGCAAATGGGTGACCTACCACGGGCTGGCGTTGAACGTGGCGGCCGACATTCGCGGATTCGACGCCATCGTGCCGTGCGGTATCCAGGGGGCTTCGATAACGAGCATCTCGAAACTGCTCGCCCGCGATGTGCCGATATCGCAGGTAAAAGGCATGCTCGTAGAAACTCTCGGCGACGCACTGGGCTTCGAAACCGTGCGCCGCGCCGCGCCGGGCCAGCTCGGCGAGCCTCGCAAACGACTGCCCCGCTGGATGCGAAAGCCAATACCGACCGGCTCGAACACCGCCCAGGTCCAGGGCCTGATCGACAATCTCAAACTTAACACAGTCTGCCAGAGCGCCCACTGCCCCAATCGCGCCGAATGCTTCGACAGCAGAACAGCGACGTTCATGATCCTAGGCGATCACTGTACGCGATCATGCAACTTTTGCGCTGTCGAAGGAGGCGAACCTCTACCAGTCGATCCCGACGAGCCGGAGACCGTCGCCGAAGCCTGCGAACACCTGGGACTGCGACACGTTGTCATTACGTCGGTAACGCGTGACGACCTGGCCGACGGCGGATCCGAACATTTCGATCGCGTTGTGCAAGCCGTTCGCAAACGACTGCCCAAATCCGCGATCGAAATACTCACCCCGGACTTCCAAGGCGATATAGTCGCAATCGACAGGGCCGTGCAATCCGGCTGCGACGTATTCAATCACAACATTGAGACCGTCGAACGCCTGCACAAAGAAGTTCGCCCGCAAGGCGATTACAGGAGAAGCCTGTCGGTGCTCGAACGCGCCGCTCAAAACGCCTCGAACGTTCGGATCAAGAGCGGATTGATGGTCGGACTCGGCGAAACGAGATCCGAAATCCGCCAGGTAATGCGGGATCTGCGCGACGCGGGCTGTGAGATACTCACGATCGGCCAATACCTCGCCCCATCGCAGAACCACCACCCGATAGATCGCTTCGTAGAACCCGCGGAGTTCGCAGAAATGGAAGCCGAAGCCAAAGCGATGGGCTTTTCCGCCGTCGCATCGGCCCCACTGGTCAGAAGCAGCTACCGCGCCGGCGAAATGATCGGAAACTCGCGTAGTTGACCCATGCGCGAACGGATCAACATCGCCCGTGCTCGTGAATCGTCTCATACATCGCCACTATGTTGGCCGTCGGGCTGATCGGCTGGATGTTGTGGCACGGGGCGCAAATCCATCGGGCCGGCCGGTAAATTTCGATCGACTCGCGGACCTCGGCTATTACGTCGTCAACCGAACCGAACGCCAGGGTCTGCTGGTTGTCAATCGAGCCGTGGAAGATGATCCTGTCGCCGAAATCTCGCACGAGGCCCTCGCGTTCCATACCGGGGCATCGCCACTGGATGGGGTTGAGAATCTCGATGCTGACCCGATCGATCAGGTCGTCCAGGAACCCGCGCGATGCGCCGTCGGTGTGGTACATCACGCTGATGCCGAACGATCGGGCCAAATCGGCCATCTTGATCTGGTTCGGAAGAAAGAAGCGGCGGTACATCTCCAGGCTCATCAGCGCCCCGGTCTGCGAGCCGAGGTCCTCGGCGACGTACATTGTGTCGATCCGCCCGGCGCCGGCGGCGAAGATGCGACGATGGTATTCGTAGTGGAATTCGAATATGCGTGCGAGGATGGCGTCGGCGATCTCCTCGTGCAGCACGAGGTCCATGTACGCCTTTTCGAGCCCGCGCATGTAGCCGTAGCGAAGAAACGGTTCGAAGTGCCCGGCGTGAATCTGATAGTAAGCATCGGATGCGTCGATGGTCCGGGCGACTGCGGAGTAGTCGAAGTCGTCGGGGTTCGGCCAGCGGTGTTTGTGCAGGTCATCGTTGCATTCGA
>CAYMSH010000227.1:0-10454 GCA_964392945.1 uncultured Planctomycetaceae bacterium
CGCAAGCCCTTTTATATGCGTTGTGCGAGGCGGCGTAAAATGGCTAAACTGGACCCTGTTGGACATTGGACATTCGTCTTGGCCTAGTATTGTCGAGAATCCAACAGTTTCTTGGCCACGGACTGGTCGAAAACGCCTTCTTCGACCATTATGCGTTTTTCGAAGATTTCGCCCTTTAGCGCGTCGAGTATTCCGGGCTTTACGAGCTTGTGTTTGGTCCCGTGTCGCCTGAGGTCTTCCACCGCCAGCACTGTCTCGATCGTGTCGAACAGTTGCGGGCCCAGGAGCGGGCTGCATTCGACGGTGCAGTTCAGATCGCCGGCGATCATGGCGTGGAAGGCGGCTTTCACCGCGTCGATCGATACGATCTTAATGTCGATCCCGGGTTTGAGACCGGCCTCCTTCATCGCCTGGATCGCTCCGATCGCCATGTCGTCATTGTGTGCGTACAGTGCGTTGAACTTCTTGCTCTCCGGCGTTTTCAGGAAGGCTTCCATAACTTCCTTGCCCTTACCGCGTTCGAAGTTTCCGTCCTGGCTCTTGATTATCTTTATTCGCGCGCAATCGGCGATAGCCTCGGCGAATCCCTGTTTCCTGTCGTTGGCCGGCGAAGAGCCCGGCGTGCCGCGCAGCTCGAACACGTTCAGATCGCCGGTAGTATTCTCGATGAACCATCTGCCGGCGCGGCGGCCTTCTTCGATCGTGTCGGGGCTTATCAGCGTAACGAACAGCGACTTGTCGCTTGCGTCCACGCCGCGATCGGTCAGGATAACCGGGATGCCGGCGTCGCGGATTTCCTCGAGTACTGTCTCCCAGCCGGTCTCGACAACCGGCGAGAAGGCGATGATGTCGACCTTCTGATCGATGAAGCCCCGCAACGCCTTGATCTGGTTCTCCTGCTTCTGCTGTGCATCGGAAAACCGCAGATCGACTTGGCGTTTAGCCGCCTCGCCTTTTATCGAAAGCGTGTTGGCCGATCGCCAGTCGCTCTCGGCTCCGATTTGCGAAAAGCCGACTACGATCTTCCTGTATCTGGCAGTGGCGGTCTGTTCAGACTGACTCCGGCCGCAAGATGTAAACATCATGCAGCACGCGATTGCCGCACACGCGATCGATATAGAAATGTTTCTCATTGCTATGCTCCAGTTTGAATATACGCAGCGATTCGAAGCAGACAACTTATCGTAATACCGCATCGCTGGCAATCGGTAATCGACAATCATTTGACTCGCCGCAGAGCCGGTGTAATATGTTCGTAGCGTATCTATGAAAGGATGGTTCTGATGAGCAGGCTGCTCGTTCTTGGCGCCGCTGGCATGTTGGGGCACAAGCTCTGTCAGCTCTTGCCGCAAATGGGCTTTGAAGTCGTCGCCACGGTGCGCAAGCCGCTGGAGCTTTACACGTCCCATGCCGGCGTGTTTTCCGAAGTTGAGTTGATAGACGGCGTTGATGCGTTTGACTTCGAGAGCATGGAGGCCGTTATCACCGCCAGGGCTCCTGATGCTGTCGTCAACTGCATCGGCATTATCAAACAGTGCCGCGAGGCGGCAAATCCGCTGGTCTCGATCGAAATAAACTCGCTCCTGCCGCACCGCCTGGCGGCGCTTTGTCAGCGGATCGGAGCCAGGCTCGTGCATATCAGCACCGACTGCGTATTCTCCGGCGAGAAAGGTTCATACGATGAGTCCGACGAGTCAGACGCTCGCGATCTGTACGGGCGAACGAAGTTTCTCGGCGAAACCACTGAAGAAGAGACCGCGGCGATAACGCTGCGAACGTCGATCGTCGGAAGGGAGATATCCGAGGTCAAGCACGGACTTTTCGAATGGTTCTTCTCGCAAACCCAGCGGCCGGGCAATACGATAAGCGGGTTCGAAAAGGCGATATACACCGGGTTCACAACAAACGAGATGGCGCGGATAATCGCCATGGTCTTGCGCGAGCATCGCCAGCTTACCGGCGTGCATCACGTCGCCAGCGAGCCGATAAACAAGTTCGAGCTTCTCTGCATGGTCAAAGACGCCATGGGGCTCGATATCGAGATAGAACCCGACAGCGAATTTGTCTGCGATCGATCGCTGGTTATGGACCGGTTCGCGGGCGCCACGGGTTACGCCGCGCCGTCGTGGCCGGAGATGATCGAAGAGTTTGCCCGTGATGCATGATTCGCCTCGGCGGTTGGAAGCAAAGGAATAGAGCGTGATTTTCGAAGGAAAGAGAATTCTGGTCACCGGCGGCACCGGCTCGATGGGCCGGGCCCTGGTCCGCCGACTGCTTGGCGGCGAGCAGGGCACCCCGAGCAAGGTAATAGTTTTGTCCCGCGACGAGGCCAAGCAGCACGCGATGCGGCTTGAATTCCTGCACAAGCGGGTCACGACTGACGAGGTGATCTACAGGAATTTCAAGCAGACCCTGGAGTTCCGGATCGGCAACGTTCGCAGCTACGCCGACGTATGCGGCGCGGTTCGCGATGCGGACATCGTAATAAACGCCGCCGCCCTGAAGCAGGTGCCGACGTGCGAGTATTTTCCCGACCAGGCTGTCCAGACAAACTGTCTCGGCGCGACGAACATTGTAAGAGCGATCCGCGAGCAGGGCTTGAGCGTGGAGACCGTTGTCGGCGTGAGCACCGACAAGGCCTGCAAGCCGATCAACGTAATGGGCATGACCAAGGCGATCGCCGAGCGGATATTCATCTCGGCCAATATCCTGACGCCCGAGACGCGCTTCGTATGCGTGCGATATGGAAACGTGCTGGCCTCTCGCGGGTCGGTGGTCCCGCTGTTTGCCGACCAGATCGCAAATGGCGGGCCGGTAACGATAACCGACGGTGAGATGACGCGATTCCTCCTGAGCATCGACGATGCGATCGACCTGGTCTTTGCGGCGATAGCCACGGCCAATCGAGGCGAAATATACGTTCCGAACATCCCGTCGGCGACTGTGGCGGACCTGGCCCGCGCGATGATCGGCGATCGCGATATCGAAATCGAGACCATCGGCGTGCGACCCGGTGAGAAGATGCACGAAATCCTGATCTCCGAAGCCGAGCGGCGCCATGTGGTCCGGGTCTGCGACAAGTATTTCGCGATCCTGCCGATGCTGCCGGAGCTGAAAACATCCGGCTCCGAGCCGGCGGACCTGCCGTCGGAACTCAGCAGCGCCGATGCGGTGATAGACGTTCAGGCGATCGCGAGCCTGCTGGCGAAAAACAACCTGTTGGTCGATCAGGGATGACAGACATGAGTAAACCGAAGGTGTTGACTATAGTCGGAACGCGGCCGGAAGTTATCAAGCTCTCGCGAGTGATCTGCGAACTGGAGCTTCACTTCGATCACGTCCTGGCCCACACGGGCCAGAACTTCGATTACGAACTCAACGAGATATTCTTCGAAGAACTCGGCATTCGCAAGCCGGACCACTTCCTTCAGGCCGCCGGCGAAAACGCCGCGCAGACCATCGCCAACGTGATAGTCGCATCAGACGCGCTGATCGAGCAGATCGCGCCTGACGCGATCCTGCTGCTAGGCGACACGAACAGTTGCCTGTCTGCGATATCCGCCAAGCGGCGCCAGGTCCCGATCTTCCACATGGAGGCCGGCAATCGCTGCTTCGACGCTCGCGTGCCGGAAGAGATTAATCGCAAGATCGTAGACCATATCAGCGACATAAACATGCCGTACACCGAGCACGCGCGCAGATACCTGCTGGCCGAGGGCGTTAGGCCCGAAACAATCATCAAGACCGGCTCGCCGATGTACGAGGTGCTGAACCATTACCGCAAACAGATCGAGGAGTCTGATATACTCTCTCGCCTGGGGCTGGAGGCTGGCGAATACTTCGTCGTAAGCTGCCATCGTCAGGAGAACGTCGATTCGCCCCAGCGGTTCGCTGACTTCCTGGACTCCCTGGATGCTATCGCCGCCAAATGGGGCTGGCCCGTAATCGTTTCGACCCACCCGCGAACGCGAAAAAAACTCGAAGAACTCGCCGCGGGGCGCAAATCGCACGATCTTATCCAATTCGGCATGCCGATGGGCTTGATCGATTATGTCGGCCTGCAGCTCAGCGCCGCGTGCGTTGTTTCCGACAGCGGGACGGTGACCGAGGAGGCGTCGATACTGAACTTCCCGGCCGTCACGATCCGCCAGGCCCACGAGCGTCCCGAAGGGTCCGACGCCGGCGTGCTGATCATGTGCGATATGAAGCCTGACCGAATCATCGCCGCGATCGAGATGGTGATCGCCCAGTTCGATCCGTCCGGCGACGCCGCGCCGATGCCGCCGGACTACAATGTGCCGAACGTCTCGAAAAAAGTCGCCAAGACGATCGCCGGCTATATCGATTACGTAAACCGAACCGTATGGCGGAAGCAGGATTAGTATGCGAATTTGCCTTATCGTCGACTGCTATTTGCCATCGCCTAAGTCCAGCGCCAAGCTGGTCAGCGATCTGGCTGGCCAGTACGCATCGAGCGGTCATAGCGTAACGGTAGTCACTCCCGACTCGACGCTCCGGCGGCGATTCAGCGTGAGTTCCGCCGACGGAGTTGACGTGCTGCGCATTCGCTCGGGCAGCATCAAGGGCGCTGCACTGGCCCAGCGAGGGCTCAACGAGGCGATGCTGTCGTGGGTTCTGTGGCGGGGCGGCAAGCGGTACTTCCGCGCCCATCCGTGCGATCTGATCGTGTTCTACTCGCCGAGCATTTTCTTCGGCGGCCTGGTCCGAAAGTTGAAGAAGCTCTGGGGCGCTCCGGCGTATCTGATCCTTCGCGACATTTTCCCTCAATGGGCCGTCGATGCAGGCGTCATCCGCAGCGGCGGGCCTGCGTGGCGGTTCTTCCGCAAGAAGGAACTGGCCCAATACCAGCAGGCCGACATAATAGCCGTTCAATCGCCCGGAGCCCTGGAGTATTTCGACTCGCCCGACATCCCCGGCGAACATCGCCTCGAAGTGCTGTACAACTGGACGCCGAGCGACGAACCGGGCGCCGCGGAAACCAACTACCGCGCCGAGCTCAAGCTCGAGGGCAAGGTTGTGTTCTTCTACGGCGGCAACATCGGCGTGGCTCAGGATATGGATAATATCGTCCGCCTGGCCGAGGCCCTGAGCGACTTGCCTGACGTTTATTTCCTGCTTATGGGCGACGGCAGCGAGGCGACAAGACTCGGCGATCTGATCGCCGAAAAGCAGCTCGACAACATTCAGATCATCCCCTCTGTCAGCCAGGACGAGTACTTCGGCGCGCTGAGCGAATTTGACGTGGGGCTGATCTCGCTGGCTGGCGGGCTGACAACGCAGAACATACCGGGCAAACTGCTCGGATACGCGCAGAACTCCATGCCGGTCCTGGCCAGCGTGAATCCCGGTTCGGATCTGATCGAAATGCTCGAATCGCGAAACGCCGGGCTGGTGACAATAAACCCAGACGACGCTGCTCTGGCCGATTGCGCACGTAAGCTGGCAAGTGACGCCGAGCTGCGAAAAACCCTCGGCGCCAATTGCCGACTAATGCTGGATGAGCTTTTCAGCGTGGAAAAAGCGGCCGGGCGGATACTGAGCAGCGTCGCAGATATCTCCAGTTCACGCAAATAGTTGAAAAAATCCTATCATTATCCTAGGATTGCATGGCAGGCTCAGAGTATGCACCTCGCCGGTTATTACTGTTGCACGCAGATTGCCGCACAGTAGGATGCAATCGGCCGCGGACTGTGTGGGGCGTATGAAAGGATGGCGAAATGAGCGGACATATCAGAACAGTTGCAGGCAGTTGTGTTGGAGCAGTTCTCGTTCTGGGTCTGGTTTCGCTCGCCGGAGCCGATGAGACCAGTTACGCCGGCGGCGGATTGTCTCACAGTAACGTTCAACCGTCATTGGCGGTCAAATACCTGATCGCGATAGAAGGGACCTTCCCGTCCCCGAGCGTCACTGCAGCCGGAGCCCCGGAACCGGTCGATCCTTTTGAGACGTTCGCCGGTGACCCGCTTCTTGGCGAGGTGACGATGTTCGGCGGCAACTTTGCGCCGCAAGGCTGGGCCTCCTGCGAGGGACAACTGCTGGCGATCCAATCGCATTCGGCGTTGTTCTCCATTCTCGGCACAACATACGGCGGCGACGGTGAGACGACATTCGCACTGCCGGATTTGCGCGGGCGCATGCCGATAGGCCCCAGAACCGGCGCGGGTTTGTCGCCGCGAACGCTGGGCCAGAGAAGCGGGGTCGAAAATGTCACGCTCACGCACCAGCAGATGCCCTGGCACAATCATTCGCTGCCTAATCCGATCACGCCTACGTCGAACTCCGGCGGGAATCAGATTCACGAGAACATGCAGCCGTTCCTGGGCTTGAACTACATTACGTCACTGCTCGGCGTTTACCCCTCCCGCAATATCTCGATCCCTGACGGCGAGCAGACCGAGTCGTCGTCTATCGAACCGTATATAGGCGGGGTTACGATGTTCGCCGGCAACTTTGCGCCGCGTAGCTGGGCTTTCGCCGACGGTCAGTTGCTGCCGATAGCTTCGAACCAGGCCTTGTTCAGCATCCTTGGCACGACGTATGGCGGCGACGGTGAAACTACATTCGCACTGCCGGATCTTCGCGGGCGCACCCCAATCGGTCCGCGCCAGGGACCGGGCCTGAGCAATCGGCTTCTGGGCCAGAAAGTCGGCGCCGAAACAGACTCTCTTTCTATAGCCGAAATGCCTTCGCATGATCACAATCCGCCTATAGGAAGCATAGGTATCGCCAACACGGGCAACAGCCAGCCGCATGGCAATATGGCGCCGTCGCTGGGCTTGAATTACGTGATCGCCTTGCAAGGGACCTTTCCCTCCCGAAACGCCGTGGCCGAAGGCGGCGAGTCGGATCTCGAAGCCCTGGGGGTCAGTCCGTTTATTGGCGAGATCAGCCTGTTCGGAGGAAACTTCGCGCCTCGCGACTGGGCCTTCTGCGATGGTCAGTTGCTGCCGATAGCCTCGTACACTGCGTTGTTCTCGATCCTTGGCACAACCTACGGCGGCGATGGTGAAACGACTTTCGCACTGCCGGACCTCCGCGGACGGGCCGCGCTGGGTGAAGGCAGGGGGGCGGGACTGTCGGACTGGAGGCTTGGTTACAGGGGCGGTGATGAAACCATCACGCTGAACATCAATCAACTGCCCTCCCACAACCACCAGGTTGATCCCGGCCCTGCGGGATACGGAGATACTGACGGCGATTGGGACATAGACGATTTCGACTTAAACACGTTTAGAGGCCAGTTCGGCATGACAGGGCCTCCCGGAATGCTGGCCTCTGACTTTGACGCCGACGGCGACGTGGACCTGGACGACTTCAATCGTATTCGCGAGGCGTTTGGAATCGGAACTTCGCCGGCTCCCGCGCCGGGGCCGCCGACTGCGGCGGGAGCTGTTCCCGAACCGGCGACGCTACTGCTGCTGGCCCTTGGCGGAGCCGGGCTGCTGACAAGGCGCCGCAAGAATCGCTAGTCGTTCGAGTCGAGCAGGCTCTTGTCCAGCGATCGATAGTCGGTCTTTCCGGTTCCCAGTATCGGCATAGATTCGATTCGCTCGATACGCCGTATGCTGTGCAGTCCCGAGAGTCCGCCGGCGCGTATCTGCTGGTTGATCTCGCCGCGATCGGCGTCGAACGTTGCAAACAGCACCAGTTCCGGTGGTTCGATATCCGGGATTGAGGTAACCGCCAGCACGGGTCCTTCATCATCTTCGGTAGCATACAGCGGAGTGAGAACCGCCTCGATCGCCGGAAGTGAAATCATCTCGCCGCCGAGTTTGACGAACCGCTTGAGTCGCCCGGCGAAGGTCAGCACGCCGTCGGAGTCTTCAGTCACAAGGTCGCCGGTGCGGTACCACTGGTTGTCCTCGAATTCGATAAACGGCGAGGACCCTTCGTAGTGCAGGTATCCGTCGAACACGTTTCCGCCGCGCACGATCAGCATTCCTCTCGTGCCTTGTTCGACTCGCACCGGCGGGTCGGCCTCCAGGTCTATTAGCGCGTATTCCATGTTCCCCAGCACTTTGCCTATCGTGCCGGCTTTCGGGTCGGACTCGTCGTTCAGCGAGATAAACGGCGAGCATTCGGTAACGCCGTATCCCTCGAGTATCACCGCTTCGGGGCAACTGTCGCTAAGCGATTTGTATACGTGATCGCTGCACTTCTCGGCTCCGGTTACGGCCATTCGCAGCGGCGTGAGTCGCTGGGGTTTCGAGGCCCGGACTATGCCGCCCAGGAACGTCGGCGTGCCGAGCACTATCGACGCCCGGTAGGCTTCGATGATGCGCCCGATGAGTTCGGCTTCGGTCGGGTTGGCGTGGTAGACCACGCGCGCTCCCCAGGCCAGCGCCGTGAGCATGCATCCGGTCAGCCCGAACGAGTGGAAGGGGGGAAGGATCCCGATCAGCCTGTCGTGCGAGCAGATGTCAACTGCGCCTGCGACTCCGCGCAGTGATGACAGGAGATTTGCGTGCGACAGCGGAACGGCTTTCGGCAGCGATTCCGATCCGCTGGTGAACAGTATCGCCGCGATCGGTGATATCTTCGCGGTGTCCAGTGATTTCCATGACATCCGGCTGGCCAGCAGGCATCGCAGCTTCTTGCCGAGCGATATCTTCGCTCCGATATCCTCCAGTGCGGTGATCTTCTCTTCGGCGCTGTCGAACTGCACGCCCTGGGCCTTTAGGCGCGAGACCAGCTTCTTTGAAGTCAGCACGTGCTTTACGCCGGTCAGGTCCAGGCTGTGGACCAGGTTCCGCGGGCCGACGGTCCAGTTGACCATAACCGGGGTCTTGCCGGCGAAGACTGTGGCCAGGTAGACGATATCCGCTCCGACTGACGCAGGCAGCATGATCCCGACGCAATCGCCTTCGAGTGCGGCGATGGGGTCCTTGAGCGCCATGACGCCTAAGACGATGTCGCGATAGGTCTTGGCGCCGGAGAGCTGATCGGCGATAAGCGTGCGACCGGGGGTCTTGCGGGCCAGGTGCAGGAACGCTTCGGCGATGGTTTCGCCGACTGGCGGGGCGAGCGGCTCGTTGTCGCCGGTGTCGCTGAACCAGCCTGCGGCGACGGGTTTGAGTTCATCGCCGCCCGATGCGATAGCCCGGCCGCAGGCGGCCAGCATAACGTCTCCGGCGGTCTGCAGGGCTTCGGGATCGTGGCATTTGTGCCCGAACTCGGTGTCAATCCATATCGCCAGATCGACCCTCGCCAGCGAGTCGAGCCCGAGATCGTGGGCCAGTCGCGTTTCGTGGGTTATGTCGCTCGAGCCGGTCATTTCGGTAAGTTGCTCGCATACGCTGGTGCGGACCGAATCCGGCACGTCGGCGATGTCGCCTGAGATGCTGTGTTGCTCGGGCTCGGGAACCTGCACAGGGCTCCAGCCGCGCCAGATGCTGTACGGCAGGTGGGTGTTTACCGGCGGGTCCTGGTTGTAGAAATCCTCCAGGTAGCGGTTCAGCGTCTCGCGCGAGGCGGTGCGCGGCACGTCGTCGGGCTCGAAGAATTCGATCGTGACTTTTCGGCGAGGCATGAAGAACAGCAGGCTGGCCAGCATTCCCGGCAGTCCGCGTCTGATCGCCTTGCCGGCGTATGGAGTCTGGCCCGGTCCCCAGCCGAATGCGCTTCCCCAGAGGCCCGTGGTGCGGACCAGTACGATTCGTACTTCCGGGAACTCGCCCAGCAGCGTTTGGACCGCGCTGGCGCCGCCGAGGTCCTCTATTCGCGTCTTGCAGAGATGCCCGGCCGGGTAGAGCAGCATATTGCCGCCGTCCTTCATCCATTGAGCGCCGAACTCGAGGGCTTCTTCGACTTTCTTCCGCCCGGCCTGGCCGTATTTGCTGATGCTGGGGATCGGGATTATCCCGGCGCGTTTGGCCATCCAGCGCACGAAGAACATGTCGATCTCGTCCTGGTCGGCGATCGCTCTTGGCGCGAACAACCCCTTGAGCGCCGACATCATTATGATCGGGTCGATCAGGGCCGGATGGTTCGGCAGGAACAGCACGCCTTTACGCCCTTTGGACAGGATCTTGTCGAGTCCCTTCAAGCGGATTCGATACCGCAGGCTCAGCAGGCATTTGACGAACCAGACCAACAGAAAATCAATCATTGCCGAACTCCTTCCTGCTGACGGTGACCCACAGCCAGATACCTGTCGCCACGGACGTTGCGCCTACAACAATGAAACATGGCGAGGCGGACATGAACGTTCGCAGCACCGCCAGGAGACCGGCCGAGAAGAGCATGCTTATGAACGCGGCGCATCCCGCGGCGGCGATTATTCTGCCCTTGCTGTCCGCGGCCGGACGCACCTGGATGAAACTCTCGCAAGGAATCATGACTATGCCTCCGGCTATTCCCATCAAGGCGACGGCGGGATACAGGAGTTTCAATCCCAGATCCGAACCCAGCAGCGGCGTGAGTGCGGCGGGAAT
>CAYMSH010000228.1:0-10453 GCA_964392945.1 uncultured Planctomycetaceae bacterium
CGATCCGCGCCGCGTCGGCGACGCTGAAGGCGGCCAGGAATGCGCCGATGTAATCGTCCCACTCCCAGTTAAGCAGCCCTCGTGTCTCGGCGATGATTGCCTTGCAGCGACTCTCTATTTCAGCAAGTTCATTTCTCATGTAATTCTCATCGGATAAAAGGAGCAGCCAGGCCAATAACGCCGGAGAATTAATGCTACGCCAGGGGGGACGCATCGCGATCGGATAGTCATCGATATGCGTTTGGAGGAGCCGCTTGATCGCCGCTATATCTCCCGCGTGTAGAATGGTCCTGTATTCAGGTTTGACGTTGGCTGCGGGATCGATTGATGCGCCCGGTGCGTTAAGGAGGAAGTTTGGAACCCGGCTGCAGATATCCTGAGTGATCGCATGCCCCGGCCCATCGCAGAGGATCAGCGGTGTTTCGACAGCCGCGGCGACCTTGGCGAGATATTCAACGATTCCGTCAACCGTCGCGTCGGGCCACCCGATTGGGGCCATTGCCAGAATTGCGTCAGAACCTAACTGTTCGGCTTGTTCGGCCAGCGTGATAGTCTCGCCCAGCGGTCCGCCGCCGGCCTGGAAGAGCACCAGTCCCGGGAAGTACTCGAGGGCCAGCTTCAGCAGTTCGATCCGCTCATCGCTCGTCAGGGAAAACAACTCGCCGGTAACGTCGCCCGTCAGCACGCGCCGCACGCCGCGGGCGCTGAGCCAATCGAGATGCTCGACAAACGCCCTGACGTCTATCTCGCCGTCGGGTCCGAATGGCGTAAGGATCGGTACGATAAGACCGGCCAGTTCGACTTCCTCTACGTCTGCGTGCAGCAGATCGCCTGATTGCTCGTACAATTCCTGCGAGACGGACTCCAATTCCAGTCGATAGTCTTCGTGACAGAACAGGTGAACGTCGGCCCAGTTCTTGCTCTCGGCGCCGTGATCGCTGAACTCGCGAAGGTTGCTGTGCAGAAATGTAGCCACAGCCTTGTCTAGCGAGTAGTCGCGATCGGCCAGGTCCCGTCCCAGGCGAGTGGCCAGTTGCGTTCGCCAGTGAGAATCTATGAAGATTGAAAAATCGACCATGTCGCGAAATTGCCGATAGGTCGACACCTCGCCGTCGATCAGGTTGAATCGCGCCGCTGAATAGCTCTCGGTCTCCTCGGCCGCGTCACCTGTAGACGGATCGTATACCGGCTTGTCGATCGTCAGGCCGCGTTTGATGCTCGCCAGGTGTTCGGCGATCAGGTCCATCTTGTTGGCGTCGGGATGCGGTCCGAAGATACCCGCGCGGGTCCTGTCGGTCCGGGCGGTCTTGTAGTCGTCCAGCCGCAGGACAGCAGCATCACCAAGCCGAGCGGCCAGGCGTCTGGCGAACCAGCTCTTGCCCGTTCCGCCGGGTCCGCCGACAGCTATCAGCAGCGGGTCGGCGGCGTCTGAGAAGACAGCCTCGATCAAGTCGCCCAGCGATTCTTCAACCGCACTTCGCGGCAGCGGAGCATGATCGCGAGGGCGAACGTGTTGCTTGTACTTGTGCATGGGCGTCATTATACAGAGCGGCGGGAATATTCATACCGAACGCCGCGCCGTGGTCAGTGGTCTGTCAGCGTCTGTTTTTTGCGGTCTTCAGCTCAGGCGCCAGCACGAGGCGCACGCCGTTGATTCGCATCTGGTGATCGTATCTGAAGCAGTTCCGCGACGCCGACCGCAGGTATCTGACCGCCACGCCGGGCACGTCCGGCAGATACTGTGCGGCCTGGCCCGACAGGAAACAACCGCCGCGGGCGACACGTCGCTTTGGTTTGCTGGCCTTGTCCGGCCCGACGGGGTCCGTAACGGGACCCTTGGGATACGGTCCGTACCAGTCGGCGCACCACTCGTAAAGGTTTCCGTGCATGTCGTACAAGCCCCAGGCGTTAGGCGTTCGCGACTCGGCGACTTCCTGAGGCGTGTCGCCGTGGGATGGAGGCGGCAGGAAGAACCGATCCCCGTTGCATCCTGCAAACCCGCCGCGAACGGCGAACGTGACCATCTTGTCGGCCTTGACGTTAAACGGTCCGGTAGTTCCGGCCCGGCAGGCGTATTCCCATTCGGCTTCAGTCGGTAGGCGGTAGACGTAGCCCTTTGGCAGTCGCCCGGCCGCGCGTTCTACTGCGGTGACCTTCCTGCCGAACTCCGCCGCCTCGTCCCATGTCATGCCGTCCATCGCCCGCGAGGAGAGGTCTCGCCGTTGCCGTTCGATCGTCAGGAAGGACCCGCCCTGGTGGATCTCCGGCACCGAATAGCTGTACCGCCCGCGGCGGATCAGGATCGGCTTGAAGCCCGGCCGCATGATCGGCAGATACTGCGCGTGCGTTGTTTCGGTCTGGGCCATGTAAAACGGTTTGGAGATCGTAACTTTGTGCTGGGTCTCGTCATCGCCGCGGCCGACTTCGTTATGCGGGCTGCCCATGGTGAACGTGCCGGGCTTTATGAGCATCATGCGGATGCCGCCGCTCTTTGGCACAACGAACGACGGCGCCTTGAGTGTCTTGACGCTTGCGATGTCGAGCTTCTTGTTCTTGACGGCGTCCTTGCTGCCTGCGGGGTTGGCCGACAGGAGCAGTACGCACGCCAGTACGCCGGCGATCGCCGCGCTGCGGCACGTTGAATAGTTGAATATGGTCATATCGCTGTATCCTTCGTTATCACTTGTAGGCGTGCGGTTTGGCCCGTTTGAGCCAACGCAACTGGTGCGGGGCGATGTTCTTCAAACCGTTCATTTCGAACTCCATGCGGGAGTCCCAGTTGACTTCTGTGGCCCACTTGCTTGTTTGAGCGTCGAGGGCCTGCTGCAGGGTCCGCTGGTTTTCGGTGACCGCAAACTGCCGGTACTGGGCCAGGTGAGCGGCTATGCCGCGGTTGAAGTTCTGCGAGCCCCACGCGCCTAGGCCGTAATACTCGTCGGCGTTGTTGAGCATCTGGACTCGCTGCTGGAAGGTTTTGACCGCCGCCTGCTTCTGCTTCATTTCGATGAACATCGCCAGCGATTGTTTTCGCACAAACTCGTCCCGCTCCTGCCTGGTGCTGATCTTCTGTAGCTGCTTGTTTAGCATCTTCATGCGCGGATCGTCGTAGCGGCGCTGTTCGGCTTGCCTGTAGGTCAGGTGTGCGGCGTCGTAGGTCTTGAGGGCTTTCTTGCGGCCGGGCGCCTTTTCGATCGCAGCTCGCCGGATTCCGTCGGCCTTGCGCCGAAGATCGTTGGAGTCCTGGCGGAGTTTGGCGATCTCGGGCGCCGCGACGATACGACGATCTTCAGTGTGGCGCGCCCGGTCGAGCGTTCGTAACTCGTTATGCATCTTCTTGCGTTTTTCAGGAGGCGTATCCTTGGGCAGAGTGTTTATCTGCTTTCTCATGTCTGCGACGGCCTTGACGGCGGCCTGGTATGCGGCGTCTTTGGCTCTCGCTGCTGCGGCCAGCTCGTTATAGTGCTTATTGATCGCGGCGACCTGTTTGCCAATGGCGTCGGTCTGGTCCTGTACGGTTTTGCGGGCGCCGTCCTCGATATTTCGCATGGCTCGATGGGCCTCGTCCATGATCTTGCGTTTGGCCGGAAGTTCGGTGTTCCTGGCGTCGAGATCCTTGCGGAGGGCCGCCATCTGCTCGCCGATCGCTTTGGACTTGATCTGTCTTTCGACGATCTCCGGGCGGGCGTCAAACTTTGCGGCCAGTTCAGTGCGTCGCTGGTTGTACTTCTTCTCGAAGTCTCCAGCCGCCTTCGTAAGTTCGGCGATCTTCTCCTTGCCGAGACCTTCTCGCTCCTTGCGGATCTCGGCCACCTGTTGGCTCCAGAGAGTCAATCGCGACGCGTCGACACTGGGAGCGCTCCTGGCTTGGGGGGAATCTCGCCAGGCTTTAAGCCTCGCGGCGTTGATTTCCTTGAATTTCTCGAAGCGGGCCAGGAAGCTCTTGTCAACGCGTCGTGAACTGACCTCGGGAACGATCCCGTCTTTCGCAAAATTCTTGTGGATCACGGAGTAAATCCGCACGTAATCAATTACGCCGCGGAAGCACTTGGCTCCGTCGCGAGTCGCGGCGATGAAATTGCGCTTCACGCATCCGGCGGGGAACACGTCCGCCGGGCGGAACGTCGACTGGCGTGAGGCGACCTTTTTATTGTCGTAGAAAACAGCCGTCCTCTTACCGTCAATCTCTACGCGAACAGTAATCCACTTGTCGGCGACAATCGCCGGAGCGACAAGTGATGTCTTCTTTTCATCGACTGTTGTAACGAGTTTCGCAACACCGGATGACTCAAGGCTCAGTACAAAGCAGTTGTCTCTGGAGCTTCCGAAATCAAAGATGGTTCGCTCTCCGGAGCCCGCAGGCTTGATCGCCGCGCTAACGGTGATCGTCCCGAAGTCGGCGATCATCGGGGCGAGTTCGGCGTACTGGCCCTTGCCGTTGAATGCGTATCCTCGGCGATCTCCGTCGATGTTGAACTCCGGTTCTCCCAGCAGGACGCCGTCGTAGCACAACTGCTCACCGAGCGAGTTTCCCCGTTCCTGGAACAGGTCTTCCAGCAGCACGGTCTCGGGTCGGTCCATGCCGTAGTTTGCTTCGAGACCGATATACGTCGCGAGGTAGTTGTGGCTTCGTCGCTCGGGACTGCTGCGGCCGATAGGCATGTCGGGGAATATCTTGACCTTGTAATCCGGAGCATCGGGGTGTCCCTCTCGGTTGTACGTAAGATGCAGGTGCCGATTACTGATATTGCGGCTGACACGCGCGTATCCGGAGACTTCCGCCGCTCCGCAGACCACGGCTCCTCCGAAGATCCGCGCGTTGTCCTTGATCACGACATCCTTGCCGCTGACTATGGCGTTGTCTTCGAGTATTGCACTATCAAGCACGCTGGCGCCGTCGAGCACCATGCAGTCCGCGCCGATATAGGCCGTTGGCGCGACTTTGCAGCCTTTGGCGACCCAGCCGCCGCCGTTGGGATGTCGCGAGCCGACGGCGGCGGCAAGCAGCCACTGGGCTCGAAGGTCCTGGAACAGGGAGCCGACAAGAATGCGGTTATGCCACCAACTGAAACGATTGGGGAAGAGCTTCGGATCGAAAAGCGTTTTGGAATATCGCCTGCATGCCGGGATGATCGGCTCAAGGCGCTGCTTCATCTTGGCGTACCCTGGCGTATCAGACGGATGCGGCCAGTCGTAGCACCGGCCTCTCGGACCGCCCGTGATCGCCTGGGTCGTGTAGTAGTCCGGACCGTTCAAGTCCCAGTTGCTGTGGGTCCCGATCGACTGGTTCGGACCGCCCGGGCGACATCCGCTGAGTTTGACGTCATAGGGATACTTGTAGGCGTAATCCTTTTCGTACAGCAGGTTGGCCAGGCCGGCGCTTCCGGGTTCGGCCGGAAGCAACGCACTTGGCGTGGCGGTTACGACCAGCCAGTAACGCTGATCGCCTTCCTTGATGTCCAGCGACATCTTGCCGGCGTTCCACAACGGGCTGTATCGGCATCGGTTTTTGTCATCGACGGCGACGATACACACGCGCCAGTCGCTGTAAGTCGCCGCGTCGAAGTGGCCGCGGAAATCGACCGTGATCTTCCTGGCGCCAGCCTCCGGCTTTAACAGGATATGGTTGCACCCGAACGCCTGGGGCGCTTCGGCCATGTTGCACCGATACAAGCCTTCGGTGCGATCAAGCGGATAGAGAAACTGGTGTAACGGGGCGGTGAACATCTGGCGGAATCCGGCCTGCAACTCGCAGTCGAACTCGACAAGGCGACTGGCCCACTGGGCCATGAGATCGCCGACGCCCTTGATCGCATCGCCGCGTTTCCAGAGTCCGCGGTCCCGGCCGATCCGGGCGATGGTGTGCATCGGTGTGTTCTCGTGTCGCACGCCTTGGCTGCCGATCGAGCCGCTGAAGGCGTATCCCCAGTTCGGGTCGTCGGCGATGATCATATACGCCAGCGCGCCTGGGTACCCTCCGTGGAAGAGGTTCTTGTAAGGCCGATTGATCTGGTGGATCGCCTTCTGGGTGACTGTCGGATCGCCGAGCGGCTGGAATGCGTCACAGAAGGTCTCGCCGCCGCCGACGCCCCAACCGCCGGCACGGGCTCCGTGTCCCCATTCGTGGAACAGAGCGTGCCAGGCGGCGTGTCGGATGCTGCAGCCGCCGCCCCCGCCGCCGGCGAAACCGGGGATCTCGCCAAATCCGTCGCGCATCGTGCCTGGCACGTCTACGAAGTAGCGAACGAAACGATCGGCCGGACCGTTCCAGTGCGGCATGAGGTGACCGGCGTATTCGTTGTAGGCCCAGAAGTCTTCGAAAACGCCGAGCGTTGCGTTTCTATACTGGGTGGTTTCGGCCTTGCGTGATGCATCGACCCAGGGACTATGGGCTCCGACAGGGCTTTGCGACCCGGCCGACACTACGAAGTGCTGGGTCTCGACTCGAAACGTGCCGGGCTTATACATCTCGCCCTGGGGCCAGCCGGCTTTCTTTGAGGGCGACGTCGGACGAGGGAGATTCTCGAGCGTCTTGCGTATGCGTTTCATTTCCCGGACATAGAGCTTGAGAATATACTCTTGATCGTCATTAGAAAAACTCCCGGCGGTGAAGCAACGCTTGCGCCCGTCTTCCAGACGAAGGACAACTGCGGGGCACCAGCCTCGACCGTGCGTTCCGAAAGCGCGTTTGATCGCCTCGGGCTGGAACGGGTCGCCGAGTTCGCTGCCAACGCCGCGGAAGCCCAGCAGGTGGGCCTTGAAACTCTTCTTGCCGCGAAGCGTGGGGGGCCACCATTTGGCGAAGTAACCCATCTCGACAAGAGGTTCCTCGGCGACGGAGCGAATGGTCCACGTGCGAAGCGGCGAGCCTTGCGGGGGATCGACGATATCGACTCCTCGTTTTGGCCACCAGAGCACTACGCGCTTGGCCAGCTTCCCGGGCGTCGCCGGCGATTGCTGAATCTTGTCCAGGCTAACGTCTTTTCGCAACTTGCCGGGAAAACGGGCGTTTCGGAAGTAGTCATACTCTTGGGCCGCCGCGATTTGGCCGGCGGCGAGAGTACATGCCAGGAGTACAAGGAATCTTCTCACGAGGTATTCTCCTATTCCTTCTTGGTCGTGACGTTACGGCTGGTGCAGAAAGTGTATCCGATGCTGCGCCTCGGGCAAGTCTCTTTTGGCCGCTGAGGGTTTCATCATTTCGCATGCGCCATTTATTGGCTATACTTTCTTGTGTATCGGGCCAACTTAACTTTTAAGGAATGCATAATGAATATCAGAAAAAGATCAACCGTGTATTCGATCATCGCCTTGTTGTTCGTCTGCGGCTGCGGCGGAGCTAAAGAGTGGAGTCTCGAACCGATCGCTTCTGTGAAGGGTTTCAAGACGCCGGAATGCGCCGAGGTCAGTCCCGTTGACGGGACGGTTTACGTTTCGAATCTTTACGCGCTGAGCAAAACTACGGTAGGCGCACTGGACTCAAACGGTTTCATATCCACGCTGGCCCCCGGCGGTAAGCTCACGAAGTACGAATCTATCAAAGGGACCCCGGAACTCCCGATCCACGGAGCGGCCGGCATGTGCTTCTTCAAGGGCTACCTGTACTTCAACGATCGCAACGGCCCGAAGCGCCGAAAGCTTGACGGCTCTGGACCCGTCCAAGCCGTGAGCGTTCCCGGCTCCAAGAGCTTCAATGACGCCGGCTGCGATGATAACTACGTTTACATGACCGGAAACGACGAGATATATCGCGTCGACGCCGAGGGCAAATCTGACAAGTTCCTCGACCTCAAGGGCGTCAACGGCATCAAGGCCTGGCGCGGCAAGCTGTTCGCCGTGACGACGGCCAAGGACAAGTCCGACTTGTACGAACTCGATCCGACTGGCAAAGAAGCGCCCAAACCGTTCGGCCTGGCGCCGAAGTTCGCCGGGATAGACGGTATCGTAGTACTGCCTGACGGTACGTTCATCATCACCGACTGCCACGGACACAAAGTCTACTCGATCGGTCCGGACCGCAAGACGGTAAAACTCCTGGCCGAAGGTCTGGAGTATCCCGCTGACCTCGACGTGGACTTCGAACGACGCCTGGTCTACGTGCCGCAGTTCTTCAGGGGAACGGTAGAGGTCTATCGCCTCAAAGCGACAGACAAGTAGACCGGCGTCTGCCTTGCATGCTAGTTGTTTCTGCGTTTAGCGTGGAATCACATTGAAAGGTGATTGCAATGAAACGACGGGATTTCTTGAAATGTGTCGGCTCGGGGGCGGTTCTGGGAGTGTCGAGTTCCTTGAGGGCGGCCGATGCGCCTAAAGGCAAACCGCTGAATGTCGTGTGTTTCCTGTCTGACGACATGGGGCGCCTGGACACTCCTGTTTACGGATCGAAGGACGTTAAGACTCCCACTATGGACAAGCTCGCGGCCGGCGGGATGGTGTTTGAAAATGCTTTTGTGGCGTCTCCTGCTTGTGCTCCCAGCCGTGCGGCGCTGCTTACCGGTCTGATGCCCGCTCGCAACGAAGCCGAGGCGAATCACAGCTATCCACGGCCCGGAACTACCTTCCTGACCAGCGTTTTCAAGGAAATGGGCTACGAGATCGCCGCTTTCGGGAAAGTAGCTCACGGGGCCAATAAGCCGATCTATCGCTTCGACAGCTATCGTCCCAAGAGGATGGGGATATCCGAAGAAGTCGCCAAATACTTCAAGAATCGCAACTCCGATAAACCATGTCTGCTGCTTATGGGCGATCGGCGGCCGCACGTGCCGTGGATCAAGCAGGCTACGTACGATCCCGCCAAAGTCACGCTGCCTCACTATTTCGTCGATACGCCGGAGACTCGGGCGCACCAGGCGCGGTACTACACCGACATCACCAACATGGACGCCGACATGGGGCGTTGCATGGCGATCGCGAAAAAGCAGTTCGGCGACAATTTCATATTCGTCTTCACCAGCGATCATGGCGGGCAGTGGCCTTTCGGCAAGTGGAACCTCTACGATGCCGGGGTGCGCGTTCCGATGATTGTGGTCTGGCCCGGCAAGGTCAAACCCGGCGTGCGGACCAAGGCGATGGTCAGTTGGGTCGATCTGCTGCCGACGCTGATCGAAGCAGCGGGGGGCAAGCCGCCCAACGGGATCGACGGGAGATCGTTTCTCGGCGTTCTGGAAGGCAAGACCGGCAAGCATCGCAAGGTGATATTCACGACCCACAGCGGCGACGGGGTGATGAACGTGTACCCGATTCGCAGCGTGCGGACGGAGGATTTCAAATACATAATGAACCTGCGTCCGGACTGCTACCACTCGAACCATTCGGACATTCTGCGGAAAGACGGCGCCGGGGCGTACTGGCATTCATGGGACGCCGCGGCGAAGAAGGACCCTGGCGCCGCGGCGATCGTGAAGCGATATTTCGTCCGCCCGGCCGAGGAACTGTACGATCTCAAGAAGGATCCCAGCGAACAGGACAACCTGGCCCAGCGCGAGGAGATGCAGGCCAAACGCAAGGAACTCCGCGGCATGCTGATCGACTGGATGAAGGCCCAGGGCGACAGGAAAAAACTGTTCCGCAAGCCGTACCCCACAAGCGGTCCGCGCCCGACCAAGCTCATGGTTCAGCGGAAGAAGTGAGCCGCTCGTCAGGCGCGCCCTTGAAGTCCGATCAGATGACGGTTAAAACTGCGAGCATGGAATCTACGGATAACGTTCGTTCATATTTGCAACTGAGTCTCGCTGACGGGATCGGCGCCGTTACGTTCGGGCGGCTCATCGAGGCGTTCGGGGACCCCAGATCGGTCATCGAGGCCGGTCCGGCCAAGTGGCGGGGCGTTGATGGGGTGGGCCCCAAGAAAGTCGCCGCGATAACCGACGTTAGCGACGAACTGGTGGACCGCGAAATTGACGAGGCGTCGCGGCGGGGCGTTAAGATCGTCTGCCTGGAGGATGCTTCCTACCCGGCCGGGCTGAAAAGGATATACGACCCTCCGCCGGTGTTGTACGTCTGGGGCGAACTGACTGAGGCTGACGCGATCGCACTCGGCGTAGTCGGCGCCAGGCGATGCACGCATTACGGGCTGGAACAGGCCGATCGGTTCGGGCGCATGCTGGGCCGGGCGGGATTCACCGTAGTCTCAGGCGGGGCCAGAGGTATCGATACGGCATGCCATCGAGGAGCGATTAGCGCCGGGGGCAGGACGATAGCCGTTATGGGCTGCGGGCTGGGGCAGTTCTATCCGCCGGAGAACGCCAAACTGTTCGAGCGGATCGTGTCCGACGGGACCGGGGCCCTGGTCTCTGAGATACCAATGATGCGCGGCGTTGAAAGCCGAAACTTCCCCAAACGCAACCGCATAATCAGCGGACTGTCGCTGGGTGTCTTGATTGTCGAGGCCGCCCAGCGATCCGGATCGCTGATAACCGCCCGCCAGGCCGCAGAACAAGGCCGCGAAGTATTCGCC
>CAYMSH010000229.1:0-10437 GCA_964392945.1 uncultured Planctomycetaceae bacterium
CGTCGGGCAACTGCCAGGCGACCGCAATGTTGTCACCGCCGCCGCCTTCTTTCTGCAAGGCCTCGATGTAGTACCGTTGCCCGGCGACGAGACTGATCTCGGTGGATTCCTGCGAGGCGAACTTATTCCAGTCCCGCGATCCGGCCCAGCCGGAGACCGATGCGATGAGCTGCTTGTTGGCCGGATCCTCGTTTGTCGATAGCCACAGTTCGCCGTTGTCGTCAGTGGCGATCCAGAATACGTAATTCCCCGTCGTCGGAGGATGTACGTAACCTCGCATGCGGGTTCCGTAGCTGTCGCCGAATCCGGAGGGAGCCTCGAAGCTAGTCATCTCCAGCGATCCGGTCGGGTTGTCGGGGTAGTTGGCGTGTCCGGTCAGTAGATGTATTTCATTGCCGCCGATGCCGGTCCACCATTCCCTGAGGATCGTGCCGGATCCTTCCAGGGCGAATGTGAACGACTCCTGCAGATTCGCCGGCATATCGCCGCCGAAGACCGCCTGGACGTTGTTGATTGTCAGCAGGTAGCTCTGTGCGCTCTGCAGTTCCGTCGTCGCCAGTGAGACCGATACGCCGTTTGGCTCCAGCGAGGCGTCCAGCACTGTGCCGAAGTCCAGGACGTAGTTGGCGATGTTCTCGGCCGATGCGGCCTCGACCTGCTCGCTGAAAGTGATGCGTATTTCGTATGCGCTAATGGTCTCCAGCAGCACGACGCCGGGGATGATCGTGAGTTCCTGATCGGACAGTTCGCTTGCGTATCCGTCGCGGTTGACCGCGGATACATGGTAGATATACGGCACAGTCGCTTCTACGTTGGAATCGCTGTAGTCCGACGTCATCGACGTGTCGATCTGGATGCTGTTGCGGTAGATTACGTAGTGGTCTACGTGGCTTTGCAGATCGCTCGAATCGTCCCAGTTCAGGTCGATTCGAAGCCCATCTACATTGGTCGCCGCCAGGTTGGCGGGGACTGTCGGCGGCGTGGTGTCGAGATATACGTTCAGCACGCCCGGGGTGCCGTTTAAGGAACTGGTCGCCCATGAGCCGGGATCGTTTCCATATATATCCGGCGACATTCGGCTCAGCGAGGCTCCTTGTCCGTCAGGTTCGATCGGCCAGGGGAGATTGTCGCCGTAGTTTACGTAGTCGGCTCGATAATACGGTAAGTATCCGCTGATCGGTTCGGGGTTGCCGGCCTTGAGGAGCTTGACCTTCTCGCCGTTGTTGGACAATTGTCCGCTGTAGGCTCCCGCTACGCTCAACGCGCCGTATCGTTCGGCGAACGCCGCTTCATCAGCGACCAGGAGCAGATACTCTCCGGGCGCCAGTGACGTAACGCTGCACGTGCTGGCCGTGAAGTCGCCGGGGTCATCATTATCGACGATTACAGTCGGCCCGCCGGTTGTGCTTACGAACCTGACCTGGTCGGCGATTGTCCACTCGTCGGGGCTGTCGGACCCGCGGTTCAGGTCGACTGTCGCCGAGGCGCCGAAAGTATGCGTGTTCAGCAGGACCCATCCGCCGGGGTCGGGGTTTACGTTCTGGTCCAGCGTGACGATATCGGATCCGCCGCTGTGGGTGATCACGTATTCGGCCAGCGAATCGAGCGTTCGCTCGTCGCCCTCGCCGTCGTTGATGTCCCATCGCGCGTAGACTTGATACTCGCCCGGGGTCAGGGCGGCGGTCCACTGGGCCGATGCTCCGGCCTGGAGGGTGCGGATCTCGTCACCGTCTGCGTCGGCGTCATACCATCCGAAGCTGAATCCGACGCCCTGGCCGAGGTAGTACTGCGTAAGGTCAACTGTTGACGCGCCGCGGTTGTACAGCTCGACGAATTCGAAAACGTCGCCGTCGGTGAATCCGGCGAGGATTTCGTCCGGCGTCGGCGGAGACGGGTGATACATGATCTCGTTTATGACGATGTCGTCCATGAACGGCAGGGCGTTGACGTGCTGCGGATTCGACGGTCCGAATGTTGGTGAGGCCAGCAGCGCAAAGTCAGTTCCGCCGGTGGTCTTTGTATGCAGGCCGAACGTCATTCCGTTAGGCGAGGCTCCGAAGTCCACGTGCTGGCGGTATCCGCCGGGTACGACTGTCGGGACGCCCTCGATTTCAACGTCTGCGTATGAAGAGAGCCACAGATCGTCGCCGAATTCGCTCAATGCGAACGCTGCGGCCGAGCCGGGATCGCTTGCCGAGGCTCCGAAGTTGTCGTCTTCAGTCAGCAGCAGGTATTCGCCGGCCTGCAGGATTGTCCCGGATGCTATGCGGTACTTCATCAGATCGGCGGCCGAGTCGTTCGAATCGCTGAGGAACCATCCGCCTATGTCTATATCGGTCAGGGTCGTGTTGTACAGTTCGACAATGTCATTGGGGTATCCGTCTGAGTGGGCCAGGACCTCGTTAATGATTATCGATCCGGGCAGGACTCCGCCGTTTTCGCTGCCTGGGCTTCCGCCTACGAGTCCGCCGGCGGTCCAGTTGGACTTGTTGTCCCATTCGTCGCGAGCGGCCAGTTCGTCTACGATCGTCAGTGAGAATCCCTCGCCGTCAGTGGTGCCGTACCATCCGTCATTGTACTTGAAGCTCTGTATTATCCCGTCGACGGCGTCGGCGATCGTGAGCCTCTCGCCGCTGTTTGACAGGCTGTCGGGATATCCGCCGACGAGGTTCATCACGCTGGTGTCGTATCGCGAGGCGAATGCTGTCGGGTTCTTGGCTACGATCACGAATTCGTCCGGATCGAGGCTTGTGACTCCGCTTGCGGCGAACGAGAAGGTAATGCCGTTTGTGAAGCTCACCCCTGAGATGTCGATTGTCTGGGCTCCGACGTTGCGAAGCTCGACGAACTCGAACTCGTCGTTGTCGTAAGCGCCGCCGGGAGGCGGATCGGCGGGGTTGTACATGAGTTCGGTCACGCGGAGCGATTGGGTCAGCTCGGTCTCGTCCGAGTCGCCGCAGTGGAACTGGACTGCGTCGGACCAGCGGCTCCATCGCCCGGTCGAGTCTTTCATGCGGACCCTGGCCCGGTAGGCGTGTCCGACTTCCAGAGCGGCCGGCGGAGCTGTGATCTGATCGTCGAACAGGGCCAGCTCGCCGCTGTGCCAGACATCGGTGATTTCGTAGTGTAGCGGGTCGTCCGGATCGTACGCCGGCGCGGTCGGGTCGGTGATTTCGCCGATGCGCCATTCCATGGCTTCGAACGTCGCCGCCGAGGGGCTGCTGAACGCTGAAGACTGGAATGTCATGCGGTTTATCGGGAATCCCGGCGTTCCGACATACGTGATAGTCGGAGTCTGCGGGAGGTCCGGATCGCTCAAATCCGTGGCGAACGATCGATTGTTCCCCGTTACGTAATCCTTCATTAGCTGGACCATGCCGGGGAAGTCGTCTGTGGCCGAACGCTCGTAGAACCGGCCGTATCCGGACTTGCCGGAATTCACGTAGGTTGAGCCCATTATCGGGTTGTAGTCCCACATGGCCCGGTCGGCGTCGACAAGGGAAGGTCCGCCGGCCGGATCGTCGACCATGCTTGCCATCTCGTCGAGCATCGCGAACATCTGGTCGTCGTTGTACAGGAGATCCTCGATCTCGCGGAGCCGGTTTTCGAATTCGATCTTCAGCGCGGGGATTCCCAGTATGGCTCCCTGGTTTCGGAACGCGTCCTCGCCGTTGCCGTACATGTTGTTGGCCCAGGTCAGGTCCAGGTCCCACGGCAGCATCGACCAGAGGTTCGTTTCCGGATTGAGATAGTAGAAGTAGTTCTTGCCGTATGCGATGTCGCCGTGATGGATGCCCTCGACGACGGAACGGTAGGAGTAGTATTTCTCAAGTTCAACGTTGTCTCGCCACCACTGCTCGGTCGGATCCGGATCGCCGTACAGCACGTTCTTGAACGCTGCGTAGTCCGACCCGTCAGACACGGCGGTCGTGCCCTCGTTGTTAGCGGGCAGTTGTGCGTTGTGTCCTTCGATCTTGTACAGGTTTCCGTCCGGCAGATCGTGTTCGTCCAGGAACCTGCCGTCCATCTGCTCGACAGCCAGGTAAAGCCCCTGGAAGTCGCCGCTGTACTGGTCCGGACCGGCTTCATCGGCGCCCTCAACGACTCGGAAGTGCAGCCAGTGAGTTTCCGGAGCCTCGACGCCGGCGAGGTTGAACATCTCGAAGCCAGCGGCCTCGAACATTCCCTGCTCCCCGCGGTGCAAATAGTTGCCCTGCTGGATGATCGCCGAGAAGTTCAGCTTGTCCCACGTGGTGTCGTACAGGTTGCCGTAGTCGTCGCGGGCTTGGAAGGAGTGTCCGCGATTGAAGTCGAACTTCCACATGTTCTTGCCCATGGCGTATCGCCATACGCCGCCCCGGGCTCGGTAGTGGATGCTGTCGTAGACCACGCCGTCGTAAATGAGTGTCCCCTCCCAGAGATAGTCGCTGCCGCCGTACGTGCCGGTGGTCGGCAGTTCTTGATCGACTTCTCCATCGCGGTAGGGCACGTGCTGTGCGTTCAGGCGGTCCTGGCGCTTGGTGATCAGCGTATAGACCGGAACGCTGGTCAGCACTTCGCTGGTGTATGTGACGTCCGGCGCTGTGCCGGGCTGGGCCGAACCGGTCCAGTCCGGGACGCCGTCGTAAACGTAATATGCGAAGTTGCCCGCCGCGTCGTCGGCGTAAGGAGCCGTGCGAGAAAGCCCGGCCGGTGAGGCGTCTACTGCGGTTATGCGATATCGAACCAGGCGGCGGTTGGTTTGTAGCGTCCCGGGTATCACGACGGTGTAGATGTCGTCGCCGGCGGTTGCGTCGCCGCCGGTTCCGTCGTCGACCATCGTCAGGTCCGTCCAGTTTGTCAGGTATTCCGGATCGCCCTGGTTTATGTAGGCTCCGGGATCCACAAGCTGGTAGTGAAGCGTTACGCCGGCCACGCCTTGGTTGTCGGTGATCTTTGCGGTGATCGTTACGTCCTGGCCGCTTACCGGCTGATGCGGTCCGTGTTCGACTTGGCGCATGTGAGGCGCCACGTTGCGATCGGCCACGAAGACCGAATTCTCCGCTCCCGGCGTGGGGCCCGACAGGCTTCCTCGCCAAGAACCGCCGAGATCGTTGTCCAGCGACGGATTTGCCAGTTCGATCGAGTTGCCCGGCGCATCGCCCACGATGGGCCATGGGAAGCCTCGTTTGTAATCGACCTGGTCGATCCTGGTCCCGCTGGCGTTGCGCAGGGTGATCTGCTCGCCGTTGCCGTTGAGGTTGCCGATGTACGGGCCCAACACGCCGGTGACGCCGAACTTGCTTTCGACCTGGGCGGGGACCTGGCCTATCACCAGATAACCGTTGCCGGCGATCGTGGCGCCCGGGGCGAACGTGTAGTCAATGCCGTCAGAGAAGTACCAACCCGACAGGTCGACCGGCGAGGCGCTTCCGTTGTACAGTTCGATGAACTCGACCAGTTCGGTTCGTACGTCCGGATCGTAGTGTATTTCGTTGATCACGATTCCCGGGAACTCACCGCCAGCCAGATTGAGCGCTCGCGGCGACGGCGTTGTGAACCAGCTGGCCTCCGAATCGTAGACCGTATTGCTGGCCGTCAGTTCAGTGGAGATCAGGAGATCGGCGTCGGTGTCCAGGACGTTCAGCCCGTGTATCGCCAGGACATTGGTCCCCTCGATCAGTTCGCCGAGGTGGGCCGAGATGTTGATCGGTTCGAAGGTCACGGCCTGTGCGTTGTTTCGCGTAGCCGAGGCCGCGGTGTCCCACGCCAGCGGATTGTCTGCGTTTCGGCGGGCGACTTCCACGCCGTTGAGGTATGCGATGAACCCGTCGTCGTACTTCATGTTCAGCGTCAGGTTGCCCAGGTGCGAAACGTCGCCGGCCTGGAATTCCACTCGCGTCCAGATCGAAGCGTTGACCCCTTCCATGTCGGACTCGACGTCGGTGACTATGATGTCGTCGAAACTCTGCTGGTTGTCGCTGTAGCCCACGCCCAGAATCGTGTCGGTCAGGTATCCCATCGGCAGCGTAAGCCCGGCGTTCTGAACGCCTTTGTCCGGCGTATCGGTCGCCTGGAAATCGCCGGCGTCGTCATTGTCGCTGTCGCCGTTGCGCTGCAGCGCGCTGCCCGGGGGAAGCGAGGGCTGGCCGAACAGGCGCATCGCAAAGCCAAGATCGCTGCTGCCGGTCGTGTACTGGTGCAGCGAAACGGCTATCCAGTGCGAGCCGACTGTCATGTCGGGGATCGAAAGCGTGTAGGTGTTGTTTTCCGTTCCGGTTGCGTCGTCGGCCATCGTCCCATAGCCGTCAGGCCCCGTCACGTTGTGTCGCGTCACTTCGACGCCGTCTACGTAGACTATCGCGCCGTCGTCGCAGAGTATTTCGATCCCGGCGTTAACGAGGTTCTTGTCGAGCACCAGTTCACGCCTGAAATAGGCGCTGTATCGATTCCCGCTGGCCGGTCTGGTGATGTTGGTCACAACCGGGCTGTAGTTGATGGTGTCGTATCCGAGCACGCCGGCGCCCGATCCGGCTACGATCCCCGGCCCGGACGCATCGAACGATGGTCCGTCGTAACCGCTCGGCGTCATCCAGGTGGTGTTGAAGTCCGTGTCGGCGATCGCCGGATCGACCCCGTCCGTCGGGTGCATGTAGGACCACTGCGAAGAGAAGACCAGCTTGTCTTCCTCCGGTTCGGGTATGCCTGAGCCGGTTCCGTCTCCGACAATGGCCCCGTCGCCGGACCACTGGCCCGTCGCGTCGATCGTATGTACGCCGTGGGTGAAGCTCATCGAGGCGATTTCCGCCGCGTCGTATCCCCAGACCACAAGATCTACAACGTTCCCGCCGTCGTCTACGATCATCGCCCATCCGTCGCCGCCTGCGGTCCAGTCAATGTCGGCGCCCCAGTAATCGGCGCCCTCGCCCACATCGTCGGATCTGAAGAGCAGTTTCCCCCGCGCGATCGAAGCCGGCAGGGCCCATCCTGTAGCGTTTACGCTGTTTATCCCGACGGTTCCATTGTTGACCAGCACCGACCAGCCAACCGTCGAGATCGCCGCATCCGAGGCGTTCTGAATCTCGACAAAGTCCACGTCGCCGGTGTCGATCTCGGTGATGATCATCCCCGCGGCGTTCACCCTTGTGCTGCTGGTCCAGGACGAATCGTCAAACGCGATAGCCGTCCAGCCCTCGCTCACGCCGGCTTGCGGCAGATCGCCCGCGTCTCCGGGCGTCGGAACCCGATACGTTACGCTGTTGTCGGATTCGACAAGCGCTTCCTGCGCCGTCGTCACGCCGGTAAGACCGTACGATATGTCGGTAAGTTGCTCCGGATAGTCGATGTATGAATGCGCCACTGTCACGCCGTCGGCCCGGGTCAGCACTACCGATTCGCCGTCGGAATTCAGCGCGAAGTTCGTGTGAAGGTGTCCGCCGGCGTCAACGTAATCCACCGTCGGCTGATCTGAGGCGAAGACTACAAGATACTGTCCCGGGTCGATGCTGACGGCCGGGAACTGCCACTTGATGCCGACTGACGCGTCGTCGCTGAGGAACCAGCCGTCAAGGTCGACCGCAGTTCCGCCGGGATTGTGCAGTTCGATCCAGTCGGAGAACAGACCGTCGCCGTCGGCCAGGTTCGTCGCGTTGTCGGCCATGAATTCGGTTATCACCACCGAGCCGCTCAGCAGTAGGCGCGGTTCAAGCGTTTCCAGAATCGCGCGGTCCCCTGACAAGCTTCTTCCAAGATCTGTCATTACGGCCTCCAGCCAATGTATGCACCGCGGCCGCAGTGAATCTCCGGCCCTACGATACGCATACCCTCTTTCCTCAAGTAATCTCACAAGTGATAGCCTTGAGCTCCGATTCCGAGTATACCACAGACCTGCATTTTGTGGAGCCGGTTTCTTGCAAAAAAATGGCAACATTGATTAGCCGTTGCACAGGCGACCCGTCAGCAATATCATGGTCCGAGTCGTTAGCATTCTATCGCACAGACAAGCAAAGGATCGCGCCTATGGACCCTGCCGGCGGGAATAACGAGATAATGACGCTGGCCGAAGTTGCCGAATATCTGCAACTGGCCGAGCGAACGGTCCTGCGCATGGCCCAGCGCGGCGACATCCCGGCCGCAAAAGTCGCCTCCCAGTGGCGGTTTATGCGCCCGCTGGTCCGCGAGTGGCTCGTCGGCCAGATGCAGGCGTTTCCCGATCAGGAGATCGTCCCCTCAGGCGACCTGAAGGACCCGCTCCTGCCGTTGCGAGAGATCCTGCACCCCGAGCTGATGACGTTCGACATCGCCCCCGGCCCCAAAGAGAGCATTCTCCGCCAACTGCTGGCCCCGCTGCTGAAGACCGGTTTCGCAAAGGACACCAACCTCCTGCTCAGCGGCCTGCTCGATCGCGAGCGGATGATGACTACCGCCGTAGGACACGGTGTCGCCATCCCGCATCCGAGGAGATTGATACCCGGAATGTTCCCCGAACCGGCCGTCGCACTGGGAATCTGCCCAAAAGGAGCCGATTTCGGCGCGATCGACGACCAGCTCGTGCACCTGTTCTTCCTGTCATGCGCCACCAGAGAGGAAATTCACCTGCGCCTGATGGCCAATCTCTCGCTGCTGACCCGCCGCGAAGATACGATCGCCAACCTGCGAACCTGCACCTCAGCCGAGCAAGTTACCCAACTGGTCTCCGCCCCGACGCAGTAATCGCAGAAAACCCGCCGTCCCAAGCAGTTGCCGGCCAGATTGCCTCCGCCGTTAGCCGTTGCTGTCACGCCGTTGCCGTTTATTTGGACATTGGACATTCCTTGTTGTTCTGTTGGATATTGATCCTATCCTCGCCGAAACCCCTGCATATGCGCGCACCGAATGAACTATGATGTACTATAGTGTAATATGCCCCCGAATATCACTTGACGTCCCACGCCATGGAGTCTATACTGTTTATTCTGCAGCACCGGTAGAACAGGAGCCCCGAAGCGGAGTGTTATGAAGCCTTCCGGCCGTACTAGCCCCTGGCCCCTAAAACCTAGCCCCTGCCTCACCAGGAGTGACACAATGAATCTTTCGGACCTTATCGTCGCAGACGCGATCGTACCGCACATTGCCGCCAGCACACGAGACGGCGCCATCACTGAACTGATCGCCGCCCTGGACGAAGCAGGCGCCATCCCCGCCGGCACATCCGACGACATCGCGGCCGCGATCCTCGCCCGCGAGGCACAGGCCACAACAGGCATCGGCCACGGCATAGCCTTCCCCCACGCCAGGATCAAGGCCGTAAAGAAGGCCATCGCCGTACTAGGCTGCCGACCCGAGGGCATAGACTTCAAATCCCTAGACGGCCAGCCGGTAGACATGGTCCTGCTTCTGCTGTCAAGCAGCGAAGACGCCGACGAACACCTGACGGCCATGGAAACAATCTTCAGACACGTACACAGACAAGCATTCAGAGACGAACTAAAAGCCTGCAAAACAAAAGAAGAAATAGCAGATATGGTCCAAAACGCCGACGGCGCCGTGGCATGAAGACGAGCGACCGGTACGCAGACATCCAAAGCCGACACGAGTCGCGCCTGCCGTAATTTGGAGCCCGCCTGCCGAAGGCAGGTGCGGCGAGCTCTCGCCGCTTTGACATGTCGCGGAGCGACGGTTTTGCCGTCAGGCCGTTCATCCGCTATGGTGATGCCGGTAAAGTCATGTTTGAAATTGACAAAGGCAAAATCAGGCCATCAAAAAACCTAGCCGATAAGCTGCTTTCAATGCTGCAGGGCAATGTGGAATTCTACATGATTGATGACCAGAAACTGGTCTACGAAACAGCTCTGAGCCGGATACTGCTGGAACTGGACGAGCAAAAAGCCGGAAAACAGTGCGCTCAATGACATTGTCATCGAAGAACATGATTTTGCTGTGCAATGGAATCTTACGACCGACGGTAGTTTATGGATAAGAGAACCTGAATCAGTCACTGAAGTAGGCTGTATCCACACTTGCCAGGGGCTTGAAGTTGACTATGTCGGTGTGATCATCGGATCAGACATTATCGTTAGAGATGGCGAGATCGTTATCCAGCCCGATCAACGTGCAAGAACCGATCAGTCTTTAAAAGGCTACAAGAAAGCATTAAAAGAAAACCCCGAAGCCGCCACTAGAAAAGCAGAAGCGATCATCAAAAACACCTACCGAACTTTAATGACCCGTGGCCAGAAAGGTTGTTATGTCTATTGTGTAGACCCTGAAACAAATGCCTATTTTTCCAAAATGGCCGAGTTAGCTATTGTGGAACAGGAGCAGGCGGCGCACACCGAGCCTTTGCAGTCACAATGGGAAGAACCCCAATCAGAACAATATCCAGGTTTAACACTCAAGCTATTAGAACCGGAAGATGTAAAGCCCTATGAAAATGCTGTACCAATCTTCGATCTTGAAATAGCTGCGGGACAGTTTGGC
>CAYMSH010000230.1:0-10378 GCA_964392945.1 uncultured Planctomycetaceae bacterium
TTCGGCGATCTTACGAGCGAATTTAACAGCGTCGGCGAGAACTTCCTGGCGTTTGGCCTCAAGGCGAACGGATCCGGGCTTGTCTCCAGCGGCGAGTTTTTCGGCCGCTGCGGCCTGGTGCTCGATCGCTCTGAGTTCCATAACCATAGCAAGCCGCATCATGCAGCGAAGGACATACTGATCCCTGCTGTCTCCGCTGAGCGTCTCGGCCGCGGTGCGCGCCAGTTCAAACTGCTTTTGCATCAAGTCGGCTGTCTTGGCCTCGTTGCCCATCGCTACATGCGTTCGATAGAGCCAATGGGCCACTTGCGCTTTGAGTGAAGTCGACCCGCTCTGGGCGGCCGTCGCGGCGATGGTTTTAAAATCGGCAAGAGCACTGTCGAAACGCCCGGAGTTGAACGACAACTGCCCGCGATCGAAAATCAACTTGGTCCTGGCCTGGAGGGCCTGCCGCTCGATCCGCCTTCCAAGGGCGGCAATCGAGTCGTCGTAGCTCAGGTACACGCAAACCCCGACGCTGTTCGCAGCGATCAGTTTCCCATCGACGCACAGAAGATTGCCCAGCAGACAATCGCTATTGGTGAACACGCGGGTCGATTGCGAGTAGTCTTTCAGGTCCAGTCGCACGAGGCGCCCTTGTCCGCTGGCCAGGACGGCTCGAGACGAAATCGCCGGACGCCCCACAATGCCAACGCCAGGGGTTCTGTGCAACTCCCTGCCGGTGTCGGTTGACAGCACCATGAGTCCGGGTCCGCTGAGCAGAACGCGATCGGAGTCTATCGCGCTCAGATCGCTGTGACCGCGTCGTAGTGGAGACGAGCCGACAGGTTTTCCGTCGATCGCCGAAAGCATGAGCAATTTCTTGCTGTCGGCCGGAAGAGCAATCACCCTTCCTCGCGTTACGATAATCGGGTTGACTGACGGCTGGTCGGTTATCTGTATGACCGAGCCGTATCGACTCATAGCCTTGTTCACGTCGCTGTCGTACTGGTAGGCCCATACCGCCGCGCCGGACTCGGCTTCAAAAGCCGCGACGACACCCGCATTAGTCGTCACAAACGCCATACCCTCGGCGATTGCAACCGGGCTGCCTCTTTCCAGCAAGTGCTGGTTGTACCTCTGGTAGTTCTGCCCCATCGCAGGTATCTGGGATATCGAGACTCGCCAGATCATTTTTCCTGTGTCGGCGGCCAGGCAGACCAGGTGATACATCTCGCGAAACGCCACGAGGCTGTAGAGCCTGCCGTTGCTCACTGTCGGAACGGATATGAACTTGCCTCGCAGAACCGCTTCGTCGCTGTTGAGGCCTTCGTAATTGCTCTGCCACATCATCCGCCCGCCCTGCCTTATCGAAAGGGCCTGGAGAACGGAAGTGTCGGATTTATTTGTAGAGACCATTCGCCCGGTGCGGCGATTGAGCTGCTTTGGTGCGAACTTCGCCAAAAGGTAGAGCATGTCTCCGTCAACGGTCATCGCGTAGCGTCCGTTATCAGAAACCTGCCTGGCGGCGCCGCTGTAATACCTGGGAGTCGAAGCGGACCCCTTTGCCGTCATCTGTGAGGAATGGGTTCGCCAGAGAGGCTCTCCGTCGGGTCCAGGACCGTTGGCTATGCTGTAGGCGGCGACCCCGTCGTCGAGACGGCAGAGAACAAGTTCGCCTGAAACTACCGGCTGAATCCCTGCGGGCATGAAGAAACCGGCGCTCTGGCTCGAACTCCTGGGGTAACTCGAGCGACTCGTCCTGGAGTTGGTCACGTAGACGTGGCCTTTCATGGGCCTGGGCGTCATCGTGTATCCGCTTCCGTAGCTGGTCAGCATCGATCGCATAGCGACCATCTTTGAACGAATATCCACAGGACCGAGCGGCACGTCGCTCGGCACGCGCCAACTCGGAGCCAGAACCACGTCACTTTCGCCCATCAGGGCCATCCCGTCAGGGAAGGACCCCAGCCCGCCCCATTCCCTGCCGGCCTGGCGACGTCGCTGGGCGATATCCGGGACAGGTATCTTTCTTATACTGGCGACAAACTCCGCCAGGTCCTGCTTCCGGCCGCCCATAACGCCGGCGGCGCCTTTGTGCTTCCTGACTAACTCGTCTGTTGCAGTTCGACAGCCAGTGACGTCGCCGTCGAGATGGAGGGACGCAGCAATCTTCGCCAGCAGCATCGCCGTGTCGCCTTTGGCGTCTTTGAGCCTCAACGCCCTGCGCCAGTACATGGCCGAACGTGCGAAACCGCCGCGATCAAAGTGAATATCGCCAAGCCTGCACAGAGCCTTGTATCCGTAAGCCGTATGCAGGAACTGCTGTGTCACACGTCGCAGGGCTGCAGTGTCCTGCTTATCGCAGGCCATCTGAAAAAGCTTCTCGGCTTGCGGGTTGTACAAGCGTCGGTAGAGTTCAAGTCCTTCCGGCCCCATCGCGGCCAGGGCTTCGTTGGCTCTATGCCACAGGGCTACATAACGCCGACCTTCAGCGTCGGAAACAAAACCGCTGTCGGCTTTTTCGATCAGGGCCTGGAGAACTTCTATCGCGCGATCGTAATTGCCGTCCTTGATGTTCTTACGCGCCCCGGTCAGGTAGCTGGCCAGTTCATCGTCGGCGGCCACTAGTGCCGGAGGCTTGCCTCCCACTGACGGCGAGATGCGAGATGACAGGATTCTCTGTCCCGGAGCGTGCGTACATACCCCTGTGACGATAAGTGTCATCGCCGCACCGACAAGCCGGTACATTACTGAACTACGCTGTATCATGACTGATTCTGGTTCAATCGAGCCGGCCCCGAAACGGCCAGTCTCTCTGCCAGCGACCCGATAAGACTACTGTATCGTATCAGGATTTCGCAAACAAGGCGATTGAAACTTATTTAATATCAAAGCGACGGGACGCTTAAATCACGCCCGTCGCACGCTTACACACCTATAGACGTCGCCGAGGCCGGATGCCTGTCAAAGACTCTCGATGTTCAACCTTTAGACGCAGTAAGTCTCTGAAAGTTCTGGATAATATAAAATTCTCCTATCATTTTCTCACCCCTGATCTTAAGTCATACGATATAATACTATAGGCGGGCTTTCAAGACGTGCCTCCTGCAGGAGCTTACCGAACTTATTGAGACTTTGTTCGACGCGATACAGAAGGACCAGGCAAGGGTTTGGCTGTTAACGCTGACGGATGATCAGTAGTCTTGGGAACCTGCCGTTTTCGGAGAAAAGGTGAAAATCGTGCCAGAACCTCAATCTGGACAACCTGACGGGCAGCCGACGGGCAAGATCGACATGGATCAACTGCCCGAGCCGGTTGCAGAAGCCATAGAATCCTTCGCCACTGCGGCCAAGACCCGCCGGATCGAAAACATCTGCCAGGCCTACGAGAGCCTGAAGTCTTCTGCAAACGGTATGGGAATTCAGCACATTCTTCCGTTTGTCGATCAAACTCTCGGAAAATCAGCTCTTTCTCTCGTCGTTTCCGCATACGCACAGGAAAAGTGCTTCATGTGCCAGAACGGATCGATTCCGTGCGAAGCCTGCGGAGATGACGACACCGACACGCGCGCCAAGTGTTCTCATTGCACATCGACTGGGCTGGCTCCGTGCGAATTCTGCGCCGGAACCGGATGGGTCGGAAATGACGTAATACCCCATGAAATTCGCGGCGCCGTTTGGCGAAAAAGGCTGAAACACACGCACAAGATCCTCGAGAAATACGCAAGGCTCTATACCAAGGTGTTTCTCGACGCTCTTTCCAGGCGCCCTCTCGACGATCCGCAGCGCCGCCAGGCGATCTCCGAAACAATACGTCTGGCCGCAAAACTCCACGCACTTGCCGGATCACGAGCCGTATCAGACCCCGAACACGCAAAGCACCTGGAAATGGCCGAACAGAAAGTTCGAACCTGCCTGGCGATGCTCTCCTGGAAGTAGAACAGCTACCCTCTTAGCCGCCTGCGCCGTCTGGACCTCATCATCGACGCGAAGAAACCCGCGGCCAGCACAATCGCCGTTGATGGTTCGGGGATCAGTTCTACACGCGATATATCCACTTCGGCGGACGCACTGCGGGTGTCGTCGCCGAGGAATATGAAATTCGGGGTCTCGTACGGATCCATCGGCAGCGACGAAGCGTCAAACGCCGAGTAATCCTTCAGAGCTCCGCCGAACAACGGCGTTCCGTCGGCCAGGAGCGTATAGCCGCCTGGACCGAAAATAAGTTTGTACCGCGTTATCGCGGCCGTGGTGTCAAACGCCGCCTGCTCGGATCCGGAATGCTCGAACAGCGGAACATCGGTCTGGGCCCATATCTCGTCGGTCCAGAAACCCAGTTCCACACCCTTGGCGGCATTGTCCATGACAATAACGCTGAACCCGGCCCGATCGCTGCTGCCGGAGTGGTCTTCTGAGACAACCTGGACATCGAAAACCAGCGCGAAGCCGGCGGAACTGTCCAGCACGCCGACGTCGGGATGGCTTGGGAAGATCGGAATATCGCTAAAGTAACCGGCGGCCTCTGCGATCTTCCGCGTACTGTCGAGATTAGTCGCCCCGCCGCCCGCGGATTGGACCGCTTGGGCGCCTGAAAGTGGATTTGTTACGAAATACCAGCCTTGCAGGTTGGGAGGACTGTTGAGCGATCCATCGTACAGCACGTCACCGGAGGACGTCGAGTTGCATATAAGGACCAACGCAGCAACTACCAGGAAGCCTCGCAAATGATTCATAACGGTCTCCTTTCATTGAGCATTCAATGCATTGTATCAAGTTCCAAGCGAATATGACGTTAAATCGCCACTTTTTGTTCACCGGGCGCGGCTCTTTCGCTACAATGGCGCCCGTATCGTCATGCAAGAAAGGATATCGCGTGTCTGGATCACAACGCCTGTTGGTTATAACTCGACGCATAGACAACCCCTCGTTCCGCCAGAGAATCCAACCTTATATAAAGGATCTGGCCGCTCGCGGGATAGACTGCGAAGTTCAGGAACTTGAAAAAGGCCGAGGTCGGCGTGCTCAACTCAAAGCCGCCCGCAACTACATGGGCGTATGGCTGCACAAGAAGACCATGACCATAATGGACGCCTTCCGCCTGAAGCGAAACGCCAGGAAGGTCATCTACGAATTTGACGATGCGATCGTTTTCCGATCCCAATCGGAATCTCCCGATCCGCAACCCCAGCGGCTGAAACGATTCAACAGAACCATCGGCTGCGCCGATCTGGTGATCGCGGGTAATCAGGTGCTCGCCGATCTGGCTCGCGACAGCGGAGCCGATAATATCGAGATCATACCCACTGGGCTGGACACTTCCCGGTACATCCCGAAGGTTCACGAACACGAGGTCGGCCAGATACGCCTGGTCTGGATCGGAAGCGCCAGCACGCTCAAACAGCTTCGCCAGTTCACCGAAATGCTCGACTCGTTGAGTTGGGAACTGCCGGATGTCATGCTCAGGGTCATCGCCGATGACGAACTGGTGACAGAGAACCTGCCAGTCGAGAACCTCCCCTGGAGCCGCGAAGAAGAAGCTAGAATGATCACCGAGTGCGACATAGGAATCGCCCCGCTGCCGGACACGCCGTTCGCCAGGGGCAAGTGCGCCTTCAAGGTTCTCCAGTACATGGCCAGCGGACTGCCAGTGGTCTCCAGCCCGATTGGAGCCAACGCAGAATACGTAAACGATTACGACAACGGGTTGATCGCCTACGACGATCGACAGTGGATCGACAATATCGCACAACTGGTCTACGATTCGGAACTCCGCTCGACCCAGGGCGAGTCAGGACGAATCAGGGCCGTCGAGGAGTTTGACTTCACGGTACTGGCGCCGCAGGTCTGCGACGCGATCCAAGGAGTGCTTCAGTCCGATTCATCCGAGTAGCGCCGTCAGTCCAGCACCGTCGAGACCGCGGCGCGAAGCTGCACGTGAACTCCGCTGTCGCATGCGAGGACCAGGCCCTCAAGCGGGCTTATGTCAACGGTCCTGCCGACATGCTCGACCCCGCCGCTGAGTATCCGCACTCGCTGGTGAAGCATCCCGCAGCGTTGAGTCCAGCCCTGGTGCAACCCATCGTAACGTCGAGCGATAATTTCGCCACGCCAAAATTCCAGGCGCATCAGAATACTCCTCAGTAGTTCCGTTCGTCCGGGCGACCGACCGTGAGCCGACAAGTGCGTCGCCGGCCGTGCGATACTGCGCGCCGAAGGGCTGTGGGAAACATTTACGCCGATCCCGATCGCCGTAGCGCGAATCTCGTCGAAGCGTTTGCTCTCAATGAGCACGCCGGCGACTTTCCGCCCGTCGATACGCACGTCGTTCGGCCACTTCAAGTCGCAACTGACGCCGCTGGTCTCTTCGATAGCTTCAGCCACAGCCAGGCCCGCGGCGATTGTAACCGCCTCGTGATCGAGTCGATCCGGTCCATCGGTCAGCAGCACCGAGAACAACAACCCGGACCCGGGCGGACTTATCCACAGGCTCCCGCGCCGACCTCGACCGCTGCGTTGCGATTCGGCGGTGACCACTAAACCGGCGCTGCCGGGACGGGCGGCCGAGGCCATCACCACGTCGTTAGTCGAGTCGACCTGATCGAAACATACGACGCTGCGGCCGATGAGCTCGGTGCCCAGATATCGTTCGACAAGATATGCGTCCACGCGCGTCGGGCGCACCAATCGCACCCCACGGTCCGGCTGGCGATCGAACCGATGCCCTCGCGCGGCGAGCGCTTCAAACGCCGGTTCGAGCCCCTCGGCCCCGCCGATCAGTGTCGCCAGTTCATGCACCGACACAAAGTCGCCGCGATCGTAGAGCAACCCTAGAATTACATTCGCCTCATCCATTTGAATTGTCCGCTCGCCTGGGCGATCTATTCGGCAATATCCATATCCAGAGCAATGTCCACGGCTCGAGCCGAATGCGTAATGGCTCCCAGTGCGATCCGTTCGACGCCGCTTTCGGCGGCCTGCCTGACGTTTTCAAGCGTTATCCCGCCTGAAGCCTCCAGCAGCACTTTGCCCGCCAGCCCGGCCTGGTCCCGGCGCGTCACAGCCTGTCGCATCACTTCCGGCGACATGTTGTCAAGCATGATCACGTGTGCCCCAAGCGGGAGGGCTGTGTCGAACTGTTCCAGCGTGTCGACCTCCAGCTCGATAAATCCGCCGGTATCGGCGATCACCGCCTCGGCGTCACCGAACCTTGCGGCCAGCGTTGCGATCGGGTCGCCCACTCCCGCCGCGGCCAGGACCGCGAGGTGGTTATCCTTGATCAGAATCGAATCGTACAGGCCCATGCGATGGTTGGCGCCCCCCCCGCATCGCACGGCATACTTCTCCAAGGCCCGCCATCCGGGCGTCGTCTTGCGAGTGTCCAGTATCTCAGCGCCTGTCCCTTCGATCTCACTTACGTACCGCCCGGTAAGCGTCGCTATGCCCGATAGTCTCTGCAGGAAATTCAGCGCGACTCGCTCGGCGGCCATAACCCGGCAGGCAGGTCCGTTGATCCGCGCGATCTCGGCCCCGCCGGTCAGCTGGGAGCCCTCGCCTGCGAGCAAGTCGATCGCTATGGACGAATCGTACGCCGCGCATATCTCGCCAAGAAAAACTCCTCCGCAGAGCACAAGAGGCTCGCGGGCTACGATTACTCCAGCAGCGGTGATCTCGGCCGGCAGCATTGCCGCGGTTATATCTCCATCGCCGGAATCCTCGGCCACAGCTATCGCCAGCAGGGCCCGCAAGTTCGCAAGTTCGTTCTGTCCGTATTCGATGCTCATTATCACAAGGATACAGAATCGCCCGGCTACTGAGAAGCATCCGTTTAAAAACGTCGCTGAAATTGACAACTGGCGACTTTCAGCGGCGCCGGCGGTGTGTTAGTATTCAAGACCAACGGCAATTGGCATTACGTATTAAGGGATGAGTATGGAATCTGACCCGACAAACGCTAACGACCCGGATTCATACCCGACGAGCACGCCGCCTCCGCTGCCGGCCTGCTTCGACGAGTACGGACACGTAATCCTGAACTGCTCTTGCGGGCGAAACTTCACGACCGCCGAATACCTTGCCTGTCGCGTAGTCCCCTGCCCGTCGTGCGGCTCGGCCGTCGTCATACCGCCGATTCCGCGAGGGGTTGGGGTTCAAGCGGCGCCTGATCAGGGAGTAGCGCCCGGCCCGAAGTCACCCTCGCCTGCGAGAGTGCTCATGGAGACCGAGCTCAGAAAATGGAGCGTAGGGTTGTTGGTTGTCGGCGGGCTCAGCATAGTCTTTGCCGGTTTCCTCGACCCGATATGGGGCGTCGGATTGATCCTGCTGGCGGGCCTTTCATTCTTAATTCGACACAACGGCATGTTCATCGTATTCGGATGTCTGTTGTGCCTGGCCGGGGTCATGAATCTAACGGCTACCGATTTCAAGAGCCCGGGATGGGCGGCTTTCGGAATACTCCAGATCTTCTGGGGAGTCCAGGAGTTCCGCCGATTCGCCAAGTTCAACGAAATGCTCAATAAGGAACGCGACGCTGCCGCTTAGCGCGTGGTGGGCTCGTCCTCATCACGCCCGGCGGCGCCGCGATCCCGGCCGCGGGTGGACGCCAATCCATCTGCTTGATACAATGCACCTCTCAAGTAGCCTGCCGCGTGGCCGAGCGGCTTGTTGGGAATACCTCAATCAAAGGGAGTCCAACGATGTGTTCTGTAGAGGTCTGGACCTGGGGAACGGGCGGCGCGTACGGGCGGGAATTCGGACTCACAAAACCCCAACGTGACGCTCGCCGACGACGCGGGCAATCAGCGGCCTCATTAATCGTCGGCGACAGGAACATAGTGATCGACGCCGGACCGCAGTGCGCCGAGACAATGATCGACAACGATGCGCCCGTTCCGGAAATCGTGTTCCTGACCCACGAACACGCAGATCATTGCGGCGGGCTCGACCAGCTAGCCAAAAGCCGCACCCGCAGCATGATCCTGAAGTCCGGCGATACGAATACTGCGCCGCCCCGGTTGATCGTAATCGGGACCGAGGCGTGCCTCACCCGCCCGCCGCGCGGCGTATCCCTTGGGACATCCCACATGAACGAGATTGTTCGCTGGGTGATTATTCCGGAAATGAACACGTGGTTCGCAATCGATCCCACCAGCGAGGACCTGACGCCGTCGGACCAGGCGCCCCGCACGCCGGACCAGCCGTTCGTAGAGTTTAAAGCAATGGACCTGTTCCACACCGAACACGCTCCCGGAGCCTGCATGTACGTGTTCCGCATCACCGATCCCGACGGCCGGGTCAAACGGGTGATCTTCTCTGGAGATTTCTGTTCGATCGACGCCGAAGTCCTGGCCGATCGGGATATTCAAAAAGCCGACCTGGCCGTCCTCGAGACCAACACGATCAGGGTTCCCGGGATCGGCCACTCGACGCTCGAGCGGAACATCAAAATCCTGCAGCAATGGTACGACAATTCGGATTCGGCGACTATCGTGCTGACTCACATCGGCGGATACGAGGATTGCGCACGCGGCCCATACGATCATGTCCCTGACGATTCGGACTGGCTGAGGGAACTGGACGAAGCAAGAGCACGCGGCGAAATACCAGAATCACTGAACGTACAAATCGCCCATGACGGCGGAAGCTACCCGGTCTAAGCATCACGGCGACGACAATAATAATTCCACTAAGCCGATGATCCCCTTGAAATATCGCCCCTGAACTGGTTACAAGTAACCTCGCAGATCTTACACAAACGTCAGGAGCGTCAATATGGTTTCGGACAACGATAGAAATGTCATTCGGGGACTGGCGAGCAAATGGATGGAATTGGCGTCCCTGCCCGTGATGAATGAGCGGAAGCGATTGTGGAAGGCGGTTCACGATCTCAAGGCTGAACGGCCGGTGATTCTCGTTGAGACTGACTGGATCGAGGATTTTGTTTCTGAGTCTGAACTGCTCTGCCAGGATCCGTTTCTGCGGACAGTCGAGCAGAAGATGCGGATCACTATTCGCCAGGCCGAGAAGCTCGACGACGATATTGTCATCGAACCGTACTACAGGCTCGGTTGGAAGATGCTATTCTCCGACTACGGCGTACCGGTGGAAATCTATTCGTCGATACAACAACCCAAGTCCATCGCGTACCGGTTCAGTTTCCCCATCGAAACTCCGGACGATGTCGCCAAACTGAAGAAGCGCACCTTCGACGTGGATCGCGACAAGACCAGGGTCCTCGCCCAGACGCTGCAGGACGTGATGGGCGACATCCTGCCGATCGCCCCAGGCAACTATGACCCGTTCGCCTACGAATTTGACGTCGGCGAGTTTGGCGACCTGGGGTTCAACGGGACGTTCTTCTTCGGACTGACCTGGCAACTATACAGGTTCATCGGAAACG
>CAYMSH010000231.1:0-10319 GCA_964392945.1 uncultured Planctomycetaceae bacterium
AATTGGCAACTGGCAATTGGCAATTGGCGAAAACCCACCACAACGACCAAGGCGAAAACCCAACGTCCAAACTAACTCCTCAGGTATGCGTCCGCCTATTCGCGACGAAGTCGCGACGCCGTAAAGCCGTTTTGCCGTCGCCGTCGCCAATTGCCAGTTGCCAATTGCCAATTGCCAGTCTTATGATACCTTTATGCGATACCACGGCAGAGTAATCCGTCCTCCGAGCGAGGCTAACAGCTACATCCTGCAGGCTACTTACGGTTGCTCGCACAACCGCTGTACGTTTTGCGGCACGTACCCCGACAAACCGTTCGCCATGCGGCCGCTGGAGGAGGTCCTGGAAGACATCGCGATGGCCGGCCGGCAAATGCCTCACACGCCGCGAGTCTTCATCGCCGATGGAAACGCACTGGTCATGCCGGCCGATCGGCTGGTCACGATCCTCGACGCATTGAACGATGCGATGCCGCAACTCCGCCGCGTTGGGATCTACGCCGGAGCCCGCGACATTCTCGCCAAGAGCGACGACGAACTGGAGACGCTCAACGAAAAGAAGCTCCGGATAATCTACCTGGGCCTGGAGTCCGGAAGCGATGAGGTCCTTCGCCGGATCGACAAGAACGCAAATGCCGCCGAGATGGTCCAGGCCGTGCACAAGGCCAAGAACGCCGGCATCAAAGTTTCGGTCATCGCACTGCTCGGTCTCGGCGGGGTGGAGTTGTCCGACCAGCACGCGGCCGAGACCGGTCGGGTAGTCAGCGAGATGGACCCGCAGTACCTTTCAATGCTCACGCTGATGCTGGTTCCCGGCACGCCGCTGCACCAACAGGCCGCCGACGGGACCTTCAGCCTGCCGTCGCCCCAAGGCATGCTGGCCGAACTGCGGTCTGTAATCCAGCACACAGACGATCGCCTCACCCGCTGCGTATTCCGCACGAACCACGCATCGAACTACCTCCCGCTGGCCGGAGTCCTCTGTCGCGACAAAGACTCCCTCCTGGCCACAATAGACCAGGCCCAAACCCGCGGACCGGATGCGCTGCGCCCGGAGATGTGGCGGGGGTTGTAAGCGGCTGGCAATTGGCAGTTGGGAGTTGGCAACGGCAACGGCAACAGCAACGTCTAGAGGCGAATATCCAACACTGCTTCGCGAAGCGTTGCTTCGCTACGAAGTGCAGGCAGAACAACAAGGAATGTCCAACGCCCAAGTTGACGTCAACGGCAACGTTAACGGCGTCGGGCTTACGGTCGATCCATGTAGACGTTCTTCACGAACGCGTTTGCCCTCGGGGTCGCCAGCGTTTGCAGGGTCGGATCAGGTTCACAATCATCACTGGTGTATTGAGGAGCCCCAACGCCCCGAGGGCCACGGAAATTGCAATTGCCATGGGGTCAGAGGTCCGAAAATACTCAAAAACAAGGAGCACAGCACAGACCATGATCACGAAGTTGACAATCATGGCTGGTGCGAACCACGCGATACGCCAGAAGCGGGAGTTTGAGTCGAGCGTGCCGATAGTGGGAATGGCGTATCCCCAGATGATTACAAACGGGTACAGTGTGTTTCCGATTACCCGCCACTTAAACGCAGCGAACAGCAGGACAGCAGTGAGCCCTATCGCCATGAGGAGATCCACGACACATGCGGTTACTCTCCAGATGTTCGCAGCTCTTGGAGTCATTAGCCAATCCCAGTTTCGTAAATGTCACACCGCTGCCGACCCACACAATCTAGCCCTGATATCCATCGGCGTCAAGCGACTCGTCTCGGCAATCAGGGCAAACGCAAAGTCAGCTTTCAGGCAAACGTCCCTATGCGATAGGTGTCTAACGGAGAATAAAGGGGACTGGCTCGGTAGCCGCAGGCGGACGTGCCTGAGTCCCCTCTATTCGGTCGAATGCGTTATCGACGGGAAGAGGGGACAGGCACTCTGCGCCTTCGCTCCGCTCTGGGCTCCGAGAGCCAGTCCCCTTTTCCCTGCCCCGGCGTATTCGGGCGATCTGGTCGGAAACCTGACTTTGCGGTTGCCCTGTCTCGGCAATCATTGTTATCGTTTTTTCAGGGGTTGCTGCAAACTGGGACGTAGTCTGCCAGACCCAGACGGCGCCGCCGGCCTACTCGACGTCAGCGGGCTTCGTAGTCGCCGGACTCTTCGGCGGAGCCATGATCTTGGGTTCGATGAACTCAACGTACGGCTCCTGGCCCTCCCGGCCGAATTGCTTGAGCAGTTCACAGAGCGTACGAGCTCTGTCGAGACTGGTCCACTGGCCGAGGCTTATCGAGCTCGAATCCTTGCGGATCTTCACCGCCCAAGTGGACTTGATGTTTACGAAGAAGTCTCCCCAGCGGCGGGGATCGTGACTGGAGCATATGCTCAGGCAGCCAAACCGGATCACGCGGGAATCGTCGCCGCTCATGGAAGCCACCGCCTTGATCGCCTCTTCGTATGTCAAGCCGTATCTGGTTCTGACGGGTCTGCCGCACCGCGTCGTGGCAAGCATTGCGCGTGCCGCTCCATAGTTCACATTGAGCTTCGTCTTGTCCGGTTTACCGTTCTTGTCGAGTGAGGATATGGCGACCTTTGATCCTTGCTTGATGGTGACATCATCGCGGCCGTCAAACTGCAGCGTAGCCTTGGCGTCTCCGAGTCCGGTGCGAATGAGACTGCCGTCGCCAAGCACGTCCCCGACTTTCAGGGCCTTCCACTTGCTGTTCTTGATATTCCCATCGCGTGTTTCGACAATGCCTGACACCGATTTTACGGTAACTTTTTCCGGCGCGGGTCTGGTAGTCGAAGCGTCTGAGGGCTTAGTCGCGGATGTCGCCTTTGGTTTGGCCAAGACGGCCCCGGCGGCGAGAATCGCCACGAGTCCTGCGGATATTGCATATCGTAACACAGCCCAACTCCCTGGCCCCAGGCCAGCCCCAAAGGGGTTATGATCCTGCCGATCGAATCCGCCGCCGTAAAACGCCAGGGCGACATCGAATTTGTCTCATATCAAGTATAGGAGCGTCGGCGGAAACCATCGCATTTGGACGAGACGAGCCGCGGATGCAAACGGCGACGACGGCTTGCCCGTCACTGCCGTTGCATAACTTTTCGCGTCCGCTGGAGCGTCTTGTTAGCACTCCGGGAATAGGGCCTTGGGCACATTAAACGTCCCGAATAATCCCCGGTACTCGTCCAGCGGCAAGGCCTTGATAATCCTGTCGACATTGTCATGTGTCGCCAAACCACGCTCAATGGCCGCCTCACGTATCGCCAGCATTCTGGAGTTCAGATCATCATGCGGCTGCTGCACCTGTTTGTTTACGGCCCGGGCGTCCAGCATGGGGCCCTCCAACTCGCCGTCAAATCGAAGAGATACCGCCTGCCGATAGCACTTACCCTCGTGAAACAGCCAACGCCACATCCGGCCATCTTCACCGGCTACCCCGACGTACGAGTCATCTTCGACAAATGGCGCCAGCGTCGCGAAGATCAAGTCTTCGTAGCGATCGAGTTTGAAGTGACACAGCTCGATCCCAACCACATCTCCCTCAGGCTCTTCGGTGGGCGCCTCCGAGTCGCCCTCATGCCGCACACTCCAGCCCAAGGACCGCAATGCGTCTTCGAGGTGCTCTGCCTGTTCTATTCGCTCCATCACTTCGCTCTGGAATCGCGGGCTTCTCACGAAACGTGACCCTGTGCGGTACTCCTCCCATGCTATCTCTTTGATCGCGGCAAGTGCAGGCCCGGCGTTACATTCCCGCAATCGGAATCTGGATTCGAGTTGGTGGATGCAGTAGCCCATGGGCCTTCTCCTGCTAACGACCGGGTTAGGCTTGTGTTTTCTTGATGATGGTTTGTGTCGTTCTTACGCATTAAGTACTAAGGCACTGTGTTTATCAATCTTCTTTAATTCACCACTTAACAATTCAAGTTCAATTCCTTTGAGAAGTATACGGGCGGTATGTCCGTGTGGGACAATATCAGTATCCTTATTGAAATAATTCACCTCGGTTAATTCTAAATGAATACTCTGGAAGAGAATCTCAGTTTCATTTCTACGTACTTTTAGAATCTGATGAAAGACAGTTCCAACGGGTATATCTTCTTCCCAATTCTTACCATAGGCATACCCGTCAATGCCTTGTAGTTCTTGATCGGCGTATATACGACCAATAAGTTCATTGTTAATCTCTATAGCATCAATTTCAAATCTCATGTCTTTGTTCACGCCCAACAGCTTAATCACCGTCACGGTCGTGGGCGCAGGGTTTCAGTGTCCTCTTGGGGTCCGTTCCCTGGCCAATTGTGCCGATGCGGTCATTTCTGATAACCCCATATCTTCCCTTATAGAGATTCGTGTCGCTTGCAACAAGCGGAAAACGGAGAGTTTACAGACAGGCTTGCCCTGTTTTTTTCGACCCGTTTTCGTCTTCCTTATGCTTGAACGAAGCCCCAGTGTTAAGTACCGTGGTTCTCGTATGCTGGTGAGAGGATTTCTTACATTGTGCTGCGGCGTGTTCACTGCCGTGGTTGGGGTGTGTTTCTTGGTTGGGGTTGGTGGGTGTGTTGATGAGGTTGTGCCGGTTGGGCTGAAGTTGGGCGATCCGTCAGTTGAGGCTTGTCGGCCTTTGCGGCTTGTCGGCGACTGGGAGAATTCCGGGGTGGTTGTTTTGGGGTGCGATGAGCTTGTTGAACATCATCCGCGTCTGTTTACGGATATCGCGGCCGCGGTTGGGGGTGAGGCGGTGCTCGTTGGGCTGGTTCGGGATGATGCCCGGCGGCGTGTGGCGAGGGAGCTGTTGACCGCGGCCGGGCTGAAGGGCGATGCGGTTCGGTTCGTTCAGGTTCGGGCTAATACCATGTGGGTGCGTGATTACGGGCCGATGCCGGTCCGGGGCGCCGATGGGGCTACGTTGTTTATCGATTGGGGGTATCCTTCGCGGCAGAAGCTCGCCGGGCTCCGGGCCGACGATCTGGCTCCGTTGCGTTTGGGTAAGGCGCTCGGTGTGCCGGTGATCTCGGCCGGTCTTAGGGCCGACGGGGGGAACATCCTGACCAACGGCGACGGATTGATCGTGGCGTCTACGGCGCTGCTGACGGATAACGCGGCCGGTGGTTATGGGCCGGACGATGTGCGGCGAGTGCTGGGCGAATGCACCGGCGGCCGGCGGGTGCTGTTTGTCGAGCCGCTGGCCGGTGATCGCACGCGGCACGCCGATATGTTCATCTGCTTCCTGGCGACGGACTTAGTGGTAGTGGGGCGGTGCGATCCGGGGCGCGATCCTGTTAACGCCCGCCGACTGGATCTGGCCGCGAGCAAGCTCGGCGAAATACGCACGTCCCGCGGGCCGATGCGAGTGCGGCGCGCGTGGATGCCGCCGCGGCTCAATGGTCGCTGGCGAACGTACACCAATGTGCTTTTCGCGGGGAACAAGCTGCTCGTACCGATCTACTCCGGCGTGGACCCGCAGATGCAGCAAGGCGTCCTGGGGCTATACCGCCGCCTGCTGCCCCGGCGGACCGTGGTCCCGATCAACGCCGACAGCCTGGTTGCCAAAGAAGGCGCCCTGCACTGCATAGCCCTGAACCTCCCGGCCGCGGCGATCGAAAAACTCCGCGAGCCGAACAGCTCGCCGGCCGGGATCGCTGGTCACTGGCGTGCGCCCGCGGCTGGGGTTCAGACGTCTAGCCAATGAGACGGCCCGCATCTTGTCGGATTTTGGAAACCGCCAGGCGCCGTGGCCGTTAACGTAGATGCGGGCTCCGGCCGCGTCATCGGGCTGCAGCAGACGTGTCCGACTGCGGCAGACCTCGCGTTCGTTTTCAATTCGACGAACTTTTAGGTCCGCTGCTGGTGCGATCGGAGCAACAAGCACCTTCGTTTGCTCGTGATGCGGGCGAGGATCTCGGCGAGGCCCGCGTACAAACGTTGCGGCAATGGGCGGCAAAGCAAGCCGGCGCGAGCGTGGCCAGGTCACTCCGGAGTGTGGAATAACAGCTTGACGGATGGGGCGAAAACGTTGTATTACCCCGGGCCGGTCGCGCACGTCACACACCGGGCAGGTGTGAACCTCCGATTCGCCCCGGCGTCGGCGCCCTCGCGACCGATCGGCCCGAATCGCCCGGCCAATGCGAACGCCCCTAACCAACACGTCCAAAAGTACATCCGCCGAAAAACCATCGCGTGGCTACCCATGGTCCGGAAAAGGAGTACGCCTTGTCCTCGCCATGTGTCACAAGCCGGAACCTGTGACAGGATTGTGACATTCGGTTTTAGATCTAAGATGTTGGATTGTAGATATGAAACCGAGAGGCCTGGTAGCCTGACGGCATGGCGGTTGGGATCCGGCCGGGGCGCCGGGGCGGCTGGGAAGTGTTCTGGGTGTTGTGCTTCGGGGCGGTTGGGACTGTCAGTTCTTCGGCGCAGCCGGCGGGCGGGTCAGTTCGATCATGTGGAAGATCGTGTCGGAGCCGCTGGTGTGTTGCAGGGCCAGGTCGGCGGCGCCGGGAAGGGAGCGGGTAAACACTGCATCGCTCACGTCGATCTGCTTGTCGATCCACTTGCCGGAGTTGCCGCAGGTGACTTCCATGGCGGCGGCCGGGCCGGAGGGGGTGCGGTAGACAAGCGACCAGGCGCCGGAGCCCTTGTCGAGGTAGACTACTCGCAGGCGGACTCTTTGCGGACGCTTCGATCCGCCGAAGAACTCCGCGGCCAGGCGGAAGCTCATTGCCTTCTTGACGGCCGCGGCGGAAAAGCTGCGTGCGAAGCGGCTGTAGATGCTCGCCTTCGGGCCGGCGTGCCAGTATCCGAGGCTTGTCCTGTCGGGGTCGATCTGCTCGAGGAAACGCCAGTAGTTGCCCGGCAGAATTCCCCAGCCGACGTCGTTGTACTCGTCGCGTTGGCGGCATTTCATCCCGCCGGCGGTCGCCTTCGTCGGGTCGCCCTGCATGGCTCCGCGATCGGCGAAGGCGGCCGCGATCTTGACGTACCGCTCGGGCTTTCGCCTGTTGGCCTTGCCGAATTTCGCTTCGGGGAATTGGATCTTGTTCGATGCGTCCAGACCCTGGCGCAGTGCGCAGAAGGCTCCGGGGGCGGTGGCCGGGTCGTGTTTTCCCGCGTATTTGCTGAAGATCTCGGCGGCGTCTTTCAGCTTCGTTCCGTATAGGGCGTCAGACGGAATGTTCCAGATGTCCAGCCCGCAATGCAGGCCGAACAGCGCCGACCAGTAAAACGCCTGGGTCGGGTTCTGCTTGCTCCATCCGCAAACCTTCCACTCCTGGTCCTGCTCGCCGCGTACGAAAACGGTCTTGCCGGCCGCTCGGGCCCGGGCCGAGAACTCACGCCATCGTGTCAGGCGAACCTGCATGTCGCTGATGTGGTAGCCGTGGGAGAACATTCCCTGCTTGCATCCGATAACGTCGAAGTTCTTGATCAGCCACTCGTGTTCCGTCGTTCGATTGGCGTCGGCGTTTACGAGAATCGGCAGGGGGCCCGCCGGGTCGTTGGCGAAAGCCTTCTTGAATTGCCCCCATGTTTCGATGCGGAATTCGGACCACTGCTCGCGGGAGATCGCGTACTTGGCGTCGAGCGGTTTGCCCTTGTAGGGTTGTCCGTCGCCGGTGGAGCCCTCCGCCGACTGGACGAAGATTATCCGCTTACGCAGTTCGGGCGGCAGCTTGCTGACGTACTGTCCGAACCGGGAGATCATGCGGAAGAAGAAGCGTTTGTAGTCCGGGTCGAGGTAGTGGGGGAACGTCCATTTGACTATCGTGCGGCGCGGCGTTTTGCGCGGCGGCGTTTCGACTTTCGGCACGCCGTTGCTGTAGAGCCACTGGGGCGTATTCGGAACGACCCAGACCATCAGGTGCACGTAGAAGCCGCTCTTGGCTGCGGCCCGAAGTTTGGTCCCCAGCACCTGGTCGAACTTGAACTGGCCTTCTTCCGGTTCGATCTGTCCCCAGCGCATGACGATCGGCACGCCTTTGACCAGCGGGTGAGTGGCGGAGTTGATGCGTTTCGGATTCCACGAGCACCAGGTGTATACGCCGCAGGCGTCGGGCGGCAGTTTCGCCCGGCGAGGTTCGGCGCCGCCGGCTGCTGCTGTGGCGATCAGTACTGCTGTGATGAGTGTAAGTGTGCGAGTCATTGCGATCCTTCGTTTGTGGGTGCGTATTCAATGATACCGGATCCCGGGGCGGATCGGAAACGCCGGCCGAACAAAATATGGTTTGTCGAGCGGGAGCTTGTTTTGTAGTGTTACGTATGAACCTGCGAGTGAAGGAGCCAGACAATAATGAAACGACGTGACTTCCTGAAGACAACCGGCCTGCTGGCTTGCTGTTCTTTGTCCGGTCGATTGGCCGGCGCGGCGGCGCGGCCGGCGAAATCCGATCGTCCCAACATCCTGCTTGCGATCGCCGACGACTGGTCTTACGGGCACGCCGGAGCCTACGGCTGCGACTGGGTCAAGACCCCGAACTTTGACAAGCTGGCCAAAGAAGGGATCCTGTTCACCAACGCCTTTACGCCGAACGCCAAGTGCGCCCCGTCGCGTGCGACGATCCTTACCGGTCGATACTCCTGGCAGTTGGAGCAGGCGGGGAATCACATGTGCATCTTCCCGGCGAAGTTCGGCGGTTATGTCGAGCGACTGGCGGCCGACGGATATTTCACCGGATACACCGGCAAGGGCTGGGGCCCGGGCATCGCCAATAACGCAGCGGGCAAGCGGCGATCGATCACCGGCAAGGCCTACCAGAAACGCCGCCTCAAACCGCATGCCCGCGGGATCGCACCAACGGACTACGCAGCCAACTTCGCCGACTTCCTGAAAGATTCGCCCGCGGGCAAGCCGTGGGTGTTCTGGTACGGAACGAAGGAACCGCACCGCGGCTACGAGTTCAAATCCGGCGTTCGCCTTGGCAAGAAGCTCTCCGATATTGACCGCGTTCCGGGCTACTGGCCCGATAACGAAACGTCGCGTCACGACATGCTCGACTACGCCATCGAGGTCGAGCACTACGACACGCATCTCGGGCGGATCGTCAAGATGCTCAAGGACGCCGGCCAGCTCGACAACACGCTGATCGTGGCCACTTCGGACCACGGCATGCCGTTCCCCCGCGTAAAGGGCCAGGCCTACGGGCACTCGAATCACATTCCGATGGCGATTCGCTGGCCCGGCGGCGTCAAGTCGCCCGGGCGAGTGATCGACAGCTTCATAGACTTCACCGCACTTGCCCCGACATTCCTCCAGGCCGCAGGCGTGAAGGACCCTGCTCCGATCATGCAGCCGCTCAGCGGGCGGAGCCTGCAGGACATCTTCGCCGGTTCGAAGTCCAGCGTCGTGCGGGATCACGTGCTGGTCGGCAAGGAGAGGCACGACATTGGGCGTCCAAACGATGTCGGATACCCGATCCGAGGCATTCGCGACAAGGACTGGCTCTATATCCGCAACTACGAGCAGGACCGCTGGCCGGCGGGCAACCCGGAGACCGGATATCTCAATTGCGACGGCAGCCCGATCAAGTCCGATATCCTGACGCTTCGTCGCAGCGGCAAAGACGCCAAGCCGTGGGAGCTGTGTTTTGGCAAGAGGCCGGAAGAAGAATTGTACAACCTGAAGAGCGACCCTGACTGTGTGAAGAATCTCGCCGCCAGTCCCGAATACTCCAAGGTCAGGGAGAAGCTCAAGGGGCGTATGGAAACCGAGTTGAAGGCCCAGGGCGACCCGAGAATGAGCGGAAACGGAGCCGTGTTCGACAAGTACCCGTACAGCCAGCGCAGCATGAAGGATTTCTACAATCGCTACATGAAAGGCGAGAAACTCCGGGCCGGCTGGGTTAACAAAAGCGATTTTGAGAAGAAGTAGGAATCGCCGCCGGGCGGTTGCACGAGAATCACAATCAAAGAAAGTTGTATTGTAAAACCTCAAAGTTAAGGTGAGTGGAATAATGAAGCGAATTGGAATCTTCTGGTTGGTCGGCGCACTTGCGGCGATGGCGCTCGTCAGCGGTTGCGATACAACGGTTTTTGATCCCAATCCCTCGGTCTCAGACGAACCGGCTCCCAGAACGCCGACGCTGGTCAATGACAAGGCCGCGGTCGAGGGACGCCCCGTTGTCATGATCGAGACGTCCATGGGCGCAATCAAGGCCGAACTCTGGTCTGACGCGGCCCCGGTAACCGTCGCCAACTTCCTGGCGTACGTTGACGCCAGGCACTTTGACGGGCTGATCTTTCATCGCGTGATGAAGGGTTTTATGATCCAGGGCGGGGGCTTTGAGCCGGGGCGCCGCGGCGTGGTCTCTGAGACCCGTGGT
>CAYMSH010000232.1:0-10272 GCA_964392945.1 uncultured Planctomycetaceae bacterium
ATCGTCTTCGCGATGTGCAAGACGGCGAAAGATGCGTTCCACATCTACGAGATCGAGGTCGATCCGAAGACGCTCTTCACCAAGACGGGCGAATGCGAACCGAAGCAACTGACCTTCGCGCCGGACGTTTACGACGTGGACCCGATATACCTGCCCGACGGCAAGATAGCCTTCTGCTCGACCCGCGACATCAAGATCGTTCCCTGCGCCGGGCAACTGGTCCCGCAGATGTTCAAGATGGACGCCGACGGGGCGAACATACACCAGATCACAAGGAGCACAGTCCACGAAAACGAACCGTCGCTGATGCCCGATGGGCGGATACTCTACAACCGCTGGGACTACGTCGACCGAAATTTCGGCGACGGGCACGGTTTCTGGGTCGCCAATCCCGACGGTACGAACCAGGCGATTATCTGGGGCAACAACACCGCTCACCCGGCCTCGCCGTGGACCGCCCGGGCGATTCCCGGGACCGGCAAGTTCATCTGCATCCTGGGAACTCATCACGGATCGCTCGGCGGGGCGCTGGCGATCATCAATCCGCAGATATCCGTCGACGGGCGAAAGTCCATCGAGCGGACCTGGCCGGAGAATGTCGTCGAACGCTTCGACAGCCCCCAAAAGATGTCGATCCCGAAGGTCAAGGGCCGCAAGCTCACAGGCATAGGAAAAATGACCAGCATCTGGCCGGCCGAGGCCAGAGACCTTCTGCCCCAGAGCCACGACTATCGCCTGCACGGATGGAACGATAACCTCAACAGCGTCAAGCCCTGGTATAACTGTCCGTTTCCGATCAACAGCACGCAGTTCCTGTACGTTGTCGCTCCGCAGCGGCGGATCGGCGCCGAGATCCGCCTTGGCGACGTCAAAGGCAATGAAGCCAAGATCCACGCCGAGAAGCCCGGCTGCTACGATCCGATGCCTCTGGCGCCGCACCCCAAACCCGTTGCGATGGCCTCCACCCGCGACTACGGCGACAGTGACGGGCATTTCTACGTACAGAACGTCTACATCGGCACGCACATGAAGCGAGTCAAGCCCGGTTCGGTCAAGTACCTGCGAGTTGTGCAGGCTCACAGCAAGCGCGGCAAGTCCGGGCACATCTGGCGGGCGCTGGGGCACCAGGAAGGGGCCATCGGCTGGTCCGGCTTCATCGCCAAGACCGTCCTGGGGACCGCCCCGGTCGAGAAAGACGGCAGCGCGTCGTTTTACGTGCCGTCGGACCGATTCGTCTACTTCCAACTGCTGGACAAAGACGGGATGATGATCCACTCGATGCGCACCGGAACGTCGATCCATTCCGGCGAGCGGCGAGGATGCGTGGGGTGTCACGAATCGAGGAACGCCACAACTCCGCCGGGGAAACCGACGGAACTCACCGCGGCGCTGGGGCGAGCACCGAGCAAGCTTAAACCGCAGTTCGGAAAACCGCGACGGTTCGGATACCTCGCCGAGGTCCAGCCCGTGCTCGACAGAAACTGCATCAAGTGTCACGATTTCGGCAAGAAGGGCGCAAAGAAGATTGTGCTGGCCGGCGACAAGAACTTCGGGTTCAACGTTTCATATTGCGAGATTCAATCTCGCGGGTTGACCGGCGCGATCGGAGCCGGACCGGCGGGGCACCTGCCGGCGCTTACCTGGGGCTCAAAGACCAGCGGGCTGATCAAGATGCTCAAGAAAGGACACAACAAGGTCAAGCTAAGCGCCGAGGACATGTCGCGACTGGTGACCTGGATCGACCTGAACGCGCCGTACTATCCGACCGGTTACTCGGCCAGACCCGGGCCGATGCCCGGGCGCAATCCGCTCGGCCGGGCCCAGTCCAATCGCCTGTTCGCCCTGGCCGGGCTCAGCGCCAACCAACTGCACAAGGCCGACCTGTACGCCGGCCCGCAGGTCTGTTTCGATCGTCCGGAGATTAGCCCGTGCCTGAAGCGCATCAAGGACCCCGCCAAGCGCGCCGAGGCGTTAAAGATCATCCAGGCCGGAAAGGCCTCGCTGGAGAAACTGCCCCGCGCCGACATGCCGGGATTTGCAGTCCTGCATCCCGCCGATCAGAAGCGCAAGGAACACTACGAAAAGTACCGGCGCATCGAACAGGAAGTGCGAAAGGCGATCCGAGAAGGTCGGAAGATCTACGACTCAAAGAAGGCCGACAAATTGACAATGGGCCTGTAGTTCTGTTTCGTCGCTACTGTGACGTCGAGGCGCCGGGGCTTGATTGTTCATCGAGCCGTCGCTGGAGATCGGTTAACTGCCGGCGGAGTTCAGCGAGTTTTTCGTTCAATCGGGTGATTTCCTCCTGCGCCTTGTTCATTCGGGATACTGTTGCCTGGAGGGCGATCCTTTCGTTGGCGGCGGTCAACTCTGCGACCTCGGCCCGCGCCTCCTGCTCTTGGTAAGATTTCTTCCACTCGGCGGCCTCTTCCCGGCTGCGCGATGCTTCTGATATGAGGTTGCAGCCCGGAGCCGCGACGGCTACAGACACCGTCGCGAGGGTCAGCATTCCGAGTTTCAGTTTATTCATCATCGCCGCCACTCCCGTTGTGATGCTCTTTGTATTCGATCTCCAAACGGATCGCCCGAACGTCCATCGGAATGATAAGCAGCCCGGCGGAGTTTTGCAAAGTTCCCCTTGTTGTTACATCAATGCCCGGCGGACTCATCTTTGTAGTCCGCCATGGCTGATCGGCAGTCTGCTGCGATTTGATTTACATAAGCGGATCTTTCCGTTCGATAAGTCCTTGCTCTTGTCGCTTGTTACGCCTATCGTATGGATTACTGTCTTAGTCGATAATTAACTGCAAACGTGGGAGATATGGGATGACATTACGGGGTGTGTCGTATCAATGGGCGATAAGTCTGGGGCTGCTGGTGTGCGTGGTCCTCGCTGGACACGACGTTTCACTGGCCGATGACGCCGACGATCTTATCAAAGAAGTCCTCGCCAGTTCCGGCAAGGGCGCCAAAGCTGCGGCCGAACTGGTCAAAATCGCCGGAGATCTCGATTCGCCAAAGAACCGGATCCGCTTGTGCGCTAAGGCTTACGAGTGCGGAATCTCGGATCGTGATGGGTATGAATCCGCCGTAGCCGCGATCGACATGCTCCTGGAGTGCGACCCGGACCGGGCTGATTTCTGGAACGGGAAGTTGCTGGACATTTATCGCCTGCGGTATGTTCGCTCCCCGCGAGCCGACAAGACCGAAAGCGGCGGCGTTTACGTTAAAATGCTGCTGGCCCAGGCCGACAAGTGCGCCGAGGCGGGCAAGTGGACCGCAGTCGCCAAATACTGCACCATGGCGAATTCCGTGGCGTGGGCCCTGAAACTGCCGGAGCGACAGACTATCACCGATCGCATGCGCGACGCGAGAAGCAAGATGATGATCGCCAGCCGACTGGCGTCTCTCAAGAAGGCTCTCGCCAAGGATCCCGCCGATTTGAAGAGTCGCAAGCGGCTTGTTGAGACGTGCCTGATCGATATGGACCAGCCGGCCGAGGCGGCGAAATATCTCAACGATAAGCTCGATGAAACGCTCCGGGCCAACGTAGCCCTGGCCGCTGGAAAAACCGACGAACTTTCCGAAGCGAACCTGATGACGCTGGCCCAATGGTACCGCAAGCTCCCGATAAGGACGGTGTCCAAAACCGCCAAGGCGGCGCTGCTGACCCGCGCCAGCGACAACCTGACCCAGTTCCTGGAGTTGCACACCCAGGTCGATATCGCGCGCGTGCGTGCGGCCAGTGCGCTCAAAGCCGTGCAAGCCGAACTGGCGAAACTGAATGCCGTCGCCAAGCCGAGGCCCGGGAGATCTACATCCCGTCTGAGGGGTGGAGCGATCACGCTGAATCTGGGCAAGGGCGTCACGATGAAGTTGGCCCGGATTCCGGCCGGCAAGTTTGTGATGGGTTCGCCCAAGAGCGAAGTAGGCCATCGCGGCGACGAAGGCCCGATGCAACAGATTACGATCACCAAACCATATTACATTGGCGTCACGGAAGTCACCCAGCGGCAGTTCTTCGCCGTGACGGGCCAGAATCCAAGTAAGTCCAAGGATCCCGATTGCCCCGTTACTGGAGTGTCATTTGAAATGTGTCAGGTGTTCTGCCAGGCAATGTCAAAGATGACCAGGCGAAAGGTCAGCATGCCCAACGAGGCGCTCTGGGAATACGCCTGCCGCGCCGGGACGCAGAGCCCCTTCTGCTTCAAGGGAGCTTACAGCGATCTGGCCGACTATGCATGGTTCAGGGATAACAGCGACGGCAAGATCCATCCCGTCGGCGGGAAGAAGCCGAACGCCTGGGGGCTGTACGACATGCACGGCAACGCCTGGGAGCATTGCGCCGCGTGGCCGGGGTCCCGCCAGCCGGCTTCTGTGGATCCGGCCGGACCGAATGGCGAAAACCCCACCGTTGTTCGCGGCGGTTCGGTAAGCGAGAGCCCGGAAATCTGCCGCTCGGCATGCACCTACAGAAACACCAACTCCTCGCGAAGGAGCTTTCGGGTAATAGTTACCTCGGACTGACGGATCTGTCCGGAATGACGACCGCGGTGTCTGTTTGCATTATCGGCGAGATGTAATTGCGCTGTGATGTTGGTTGTCTTGCGGGTATTGTCATTCGAGCATTTGTTAAACATGAAAGGGAATAATGCAATGGCTAATACAAAACTCGTTATGGCGACATTCCTGTCTTTGTCTATGGCGATGATCGCGATCGGTTGCGGTCGGGGTGAAGAAACTCCGTCTCAGCCCCGCGCCGATCAGCAACCCGCCGCGACACAACCAGCGGTTGAGAAGGCCGATGCGATATCGCGCATCAGGAAGTACGCACCCAAAGATGCAAGCACGATTATCTACGCCGACGCGGCGAAGGTGGGCAAGGGGCTTTCCGATGCGGCCAAACGATATCCGGTAGAGGCTTCTCAGATCGCGATTGGTACTCTCGTTCCGTCTGTCCTGGACAAGATCGACGCCGTAGTGATCTACATGATGCAGGGCCAGGGGCCTCCGCTGCCGGTGATAGTGTTCCACGGCGATATCCGTCCGGGCGACCTGGCGGCTGTCGCCGGCAAGATCGGCGGCGGTCCGGCGGCCCCTGAGGTCAAGATCGAGTCCAGAGGCAACGGTAGATACGCGCTGACCGGAATGCCGTTTCCGCTTCTGGTCATAGACGCCGGCGAGGCCGACGATCTGGACGGAAATGTTCTTGTCGCCGGTATGCCTCCGATGCTTACCGCGGGGTTTATCGAGTCGTTGGGCAAGGCAAAGTGCCCGGCCGTCGAATACGCGATCGAAAAGTCCGACACGTCTTCGGTATTGTGGGGCGCCGTTGTTTTCGGCAAGGGCGGCGACCCGAACCTGCCGGAGTCGGGGCAGTTCGCAGTAAATGTCACCGGCGACAAGCTCTTCGATCTTGATCTTACGTTCGCCACCGAGGCCGCCGCCAAAGTCGCCGCCGTGGACATGCAGGACAATATGAGTATTTTCAGCGACACCATGACTCTCAGGCACTCCGGGACGAACATCAGGATCAAGAGCACCCAGAGCGGGAATCTGATCGATCTGATACTCATCCCGTCTATACGCCAGGCTGTGGAACTGGCCAAGCAGGCCTCCTGTTTGGCCAATGTGAAAGGCATTGCTAGAGGCTGCATGTTCTATCGAGCCGAGCAGAGAAATAAGTATCCTCCAGACCTGAAGACACTGGTCGATATGGACTTTGTAACCACTGATGCGTTCAAGTGCCGAAGCGACCAGGCCGGGCGAGACCGCAGCTACCTGTATGTCGCGCCGACGAAGAACGTTCTGGGGGAGACCATCATGCTGTGCGAACTAAAAGGCGTTCACAAAGACAGACGCTCCGTCGGATTTGCAGACGGCTCGGTCACGGCAATGACCGAGGCCCAATTACAGGCCGCACTGAAACTCCCACAAAACGCCGCATTCGCCGAGGCCCTGAAAAAGGCCGAGAAGTGATTGAGGCCGGTTAGCCGGAGATTGCTTCGGCGTACAGGTCGATCATCATTGCGACCTGGGTTTTCCAGGTGAAGCTTTCGTAGGCGTATTTGTTGGCGTGGGGGCCTTTGGTCTGCTTGGTGTTCCGCTCTAACTCGCTGATGATCGCCGCGGCCAGGGCCTCGGGATCTTCCGCCGGGACTAAGGCGCCTACTTCGTCGTTTATGAAGTCCGGCAGCCCGCCTACTGCGCTGGCGACTACCGGAACTCCGCACGCCAACGCCTCGACGGCGACTAAACCGAACGCTTCGAATCGCGACGGGACCACCGCCAGGTCCGATGCGTTGTGGAGTCGGGCTACTTTGTCCTGGGTCTGGTGGCCCAGGAAGCAGATTCCCTTCAGGCCCAACTCGTCGCGGAGTGCGTGCATGTCGTCGAAGAGTTGACCGTCGCCGGCCAGGAGCGTCATCACGCCGGGTATCTGCTTTTCGTATATCGCCGCGGCCCGCAGAAGTACGTCAATGCACTTCAGTTCGGTGAACTTGCCGGCAAAACTTACGATCTTCCCGTCGGACTCCGGCAAATTATGCTCGGCGAGAACGGCGGCCTTGGTGGCCTCGGGAATCAGCTTGAAGTGCTCTACTCCGAACCCGTTCCAGATTCGCTTGATGCGCTCGGCGGGCAATCCGTATGTCGAGGCCACGTCGGCTTCGACCTGTCGCGAGATCGCTATGACCTTGCTGGCTCCGTTTACCGCAGTCATCGCCATGTCGCGATACCTGGGGCATTCGGCGAATCCGATCAAGTCGGTTCCGTGGCACGTTACGACGTACGGCACGCCGGTCTCGCTTGCGACAAAAGGCGTGACCCATACGTGATGTGCGTGGATCACGTCGGGCTGGAAGTCGGCAACGGCGTCTGTGATCGCCTGGCGCCATGCCTGAACGTACGCTTCAATCTGCTCGTCGGTAAGTTCGGCGAATGTCGTGTTGCTCTTGGGGTGCGTGGTGAAGCATGGGAAGTTGAAGTCGAGCTGCGAATCGTTTCCCTCACCGCTGTCGAACAGGATGGTCCTGGTCTCGAACGGGTAATCGCTGATCGGCTCGTGCTCCGGTACGATCGCCATTACTTCATGTCCGGCCTGGACTAACTCGGCGGCCACGTTCATTGCGTATATACCGCTTCCAGAGCCCTGCAGCGGAAAGTGGTTCGGCATTAGGATTTTCATTTGGCGTTTCGCGTCCTGAGGTATTCGATTGCTTCGGTGATGATCGACCCGTCGAGATGGTGCAGTTCGCACTTGGCTCCCAGGCCGTCGGGGAGGGTGACGTTGAGTCGTCCGCCGAGATGTTCGCGGAACTCGGCCAGTCCGGTGAGTATGTCCAACACTCCGCCGGTTGTTTTCGAGAGGTAATCCACGTAGATAGGCAGCCCGCATGTTGTCATCGCAGTCAGTATTCGCTCAAACTGCTCGGAGGTTATCATCCCTTCGCGCATTGCGTAGTACGAATCGAGGGCGATTCCGACAGCGACGGCCTGGCCGTGTCCGACCCAGTAGTCGCTCAGGGTCTCGAGCTTGTGGGCCGACCAGTGACCGAAGTCCAGCGGGCGGGCCGAACCGGTCTCGAACGGATCGCCGGCGGTGGCGATGTGGTCCAGATGGATGATCGCGCATCGGCGGATCAGCGTTTCCATGGCGCCTGAGTCGCGGGCCTTGAGCGCCGCGGCGTTATCGCAGAGGAACTCGAAGAAGTCGGCGTCCTTTATGATCGCAACTTTGAAGGCTTCGGCGATCCCGCCGATCCAGTCGCGATCGCTGAGCGTCTCCAGCAGCGAAAAATCGTTGACCACGGCGAACGGCGGGGCGAACGTTCCGATGAAGTTCTTCTGGCCGTGTTCGTCCATCGAGGTCTTCACGCCGACGCCTGCATCGTTCTGGGCCAGCACCGTTGACGGCATGCGAACAACCCGCACCCCGCGATGGACCAGCGATGCGGCGAACCCTACTGCGTCGAGCATGGCTCCGCCGCCGATGGCGAGCACGTAGCTCTGTCGGTCCAGGTGAATGTTGCCGGCGGTCCAGAGTATGTCGCGGATCGGTTTCCAACCGTTCTTGGCGCTCTCGCCGCCGGGCAGGATTGTAGGCCCCGAGGCCAGTTCGAGCGTCTTGCTGCGAGTGTGGAAGTATTCCTTGATCTCGTCTATGATTTCCGGCCGGGCGTCGGTTACTCCTGAATCCACGAACACCGCAACGCGATGGATTCGCTGCTCGTCGAGCCGATCGAACACCCTGGCCAGCAGCGGATCGCCGGCGGCGAATACGTTACGCGCGAAATGGACCGGGTAGTCGAAACTGACGGCGAACTGCTGATGGTATACATCACCGCTCGCTGCGGTTTGACCATTCGTATGCGGTTTGGCGCTCGGATTGCTCATATCGGTAGCTTCTTTCGCTTCACTTACTAAACAACGCAGGCGAGCCCCACGGATTTCCTACAGCCTTCTATAATACCGAATTACCGGCCGCGATGGCAAGGGTTGCGATGTCAGAGATTTCCCCTTCAAGCCGAATCGACGAGGCCCATGCGACTTTGTGCCCGGGCCCCAGACCGCCGTGCGATCCGCCGATCCGTGAAGAATCCTGGGAAACACTCATCGGCGGCCAGCCGAAAAACAGTTCGCACGGGTCGAATCCGGGTTTGTTGTGGATGTCTACGTGGCTGGCGTAGTCCGGGGCCTGTTTCGGGTTGGTCCACCACTGGTAACCGAGCCAGCGGCCTTCGCTCGCCACGGCCAGCAACTCGCCGGAATTCGCGTGGTCCAGCCCGAGTTTGGCCATCTTCGCGGCGTCGAGGACGGTCTCTATGCCGTCGATCCCGCGCAGTGTCTCGGCGGCAAGAGAAATGTCACTCGGGTCGGCGACGTACACGTGCGCTATCTGGTGATCGCAAACGGCGATCGCCCGGCTGGCCGGGAGGACCGGATAGAGCATTCCTTTCACGTTGCGCGTTGTCAGAAGCCCGGCGTCGAGCAGGGCCTTGTTCGGCAGGATCGCGTCGCCGGAGACCGGAACTATCGCGTAATCGCCGAACACGATCGTTTCGTACCCGCACTGTTTGGCTCCGTCCAGCAGGCGGGTCAGTTGTGCCTCCAGGGCGGCGAATGCTTTTTCGGCTTTCGGTCCGTCGGGTCCGTATCGCTGCAGATCGTAGTCCAGCGTCGGCAGGTATGTCAGGCACAGGTCGGGCGCCGAATCCCGGCATATCGCAAGCGTGGCGTCAGTGATCCAGTCGCCGGCCTTGATCGACGCGAGCGGACCCCAGTAATGACGCAGTTTGAACAGTCCGCCGACCTGATCGCAGAGTTTTTGATAGAGCCCCGCCGGTTTGGTGTAGCAGTCCTGGATCATGCCGCCGTGATGTTTGTGGATCGGCGCCGGCGTGACGACAATATCGACGTCCTCTCCCATCGACTGCTGCCAGAAGAGCATTGCGACCGTGCCGCCGGCGTTGCGGAAATCTTTCCAGATACGCTGTCCGCCGACGAGCCGGGCCGACTGCTCCCAGAACATCGCTTTCCCGAGGTCTCGCCGGTAGAGTCCGTTTGAGACCATCCCGTGGACCGACGCCTTGGCGCCGGTGCGGAACTCGGCCTGGGCCGAACACGTAACCCCGGGCGATCCGCCGTCGATCGGGCTGAAGTTCAATCCGAGCCACTGATCGCCGCCGCAGCGTTGGGTCAGCAGATCGTAGCCCAACGCGGCCGCTTGGACGACCAGCGTCTTTCCTGTGTTCTTTCCGTCAGTTCCCATAGGGTCTCTACAGTGTGAAGCGGAAGCTGTCGATCAGGGCGCCCGGCAGGTTCATGCTGTCTGTCGAGCGTGCGAAATACGTGTCGTTGTCCGGCAGGAATTCGCGATGGCTCGTCAGGTCGATCAGGTTCTCGCCGAGTATGCGGTGTATCGTTTCGTCGAATCGCATCACGTTCAGCGGGGCGACGATTTTCCCGCCTTCGACCCAGAACGTGGCGAATCGCGTCATGCCGGTCATCCGACCGGCCGGGCGATCCGAGTAGTTCAGATACCACAGTGTGTTGACGTATACTCCGGTGTCCAGGGCCTCCAGTACATTGTCGGCATCGAGCCGGCCGGCTGACATTTCCAGCGAGTTGGGGTACTCGGCTCCGCCCGTGGTGGGCTGGTCGTACTCGGCGGCGCTGCGGGGGGAGACCAGGCAGTCTTGATATCGCCCGTCTTCTATCAGCGTCACCCCGTCGGGCTTGGCGTATCCGTAATACGAGAATCGCGGCGCCAGT
>CAYMSH010000233.1:0-10266 GCA_964392945.1 uncultured Planctomycetaceae bacterium
TACAATGCGCAACAAGCCGACTGAAAGCACGCTGGAGGCGGCGTTTGATCTTGGCGCACTGGCGGCGCAACTGTCGAACTTCGTAGACATGAAAGGCGCCGGGCTCAGCGGAGTGATGCACGCCAATATCAAGGCCTCGCGTGAGAAACCCGGCGACACGCGAGCCTCTATCAAGGCAGTGGTCAAAGCAGACAAGGCGCATTACGCGCCGGCCAAACCATCGGATACCGAGCCGATGACATTCTCCGGCCAGGCCGACTGGACCGGCACGGCGGACTACAGCAAACAGACCATCGCCGCAACTGGCAAAGCCGTTCTGCAGGGCATACTACTGAAGATCGGCGACAAGCAGATCCGCCAGGACCAGGCCTCGCTGGACCACGACGTGACTGTCGATCTGGACAAGAGCAACGCCGCGATAACCAAACTCGAACTCACATCCGACCCGGCCGCGTTCAGCCTCAGCGGCAAGATCGAACAGTTCGACAAGAAACCGATCGTAGACGTCGCGGGCAAGTACGCGATCGCCTGGGCCGAACTGACCCCGATCATCCGTCAATTGGCGCCCGATCTGCCCGAGACGCTGGCCTCGCTGGCCAAAACATCCGGAACGTTCGAACTGGCCGATTCGGGCCAACTGGCCAAGGGGCAGTTCTCGCTAAGCGGCCAGGTCGCCGAACTCAAGGGGCAGTTCTCCGCCGCGCACACCAAAGAACCGATCGGAGCGATAATCGAGCGAGCGGTAGATGCCGTCGTCGCCAGCAAGCCGCTGACGCTTCCCGAGATCTCGCTGTCGATGAACGGCCACATACTCTGCGCTCCGGCGCTTACGGCTATCGGCCCGCTGGTCGAACTGCCGAAAGATCTCAAGCTCACGGGGGGACGAATCGAAATCAGCAGCCTGTCGTTCCAAGGCGGAAGCAAACCGAAACTGGCGACTGACATCCTGGTCAGCGGCCTGGCCGGTTCCCGCGCAGGCAAGCCAGTCAAGCTCGACGACATAACCGTCCTGGCCACGGCCAGACTGGACAACACCAACCGATTGCGAATCGAGAAAGCCGTCTTCAGTTCCGGATTCGCACAAGCCAACGCCTCGGGCTCAATCGGTAACTTCACGCTGAAGGCCAACGCGGATCTGCCAAAACTCAAGAGCCAACTCGACCCGTTCCTGGACATGCAGGCGACGCTGGCCGGGTCGATCACTCTTGACGCGACGATAAAGAAGGTCGGCGATTCCTACGACAACCTTGACGCCAGCGTGAACGCACAGGCCAAGGACTTCCAGTATGTTCCCAAACCGCCGGCCGGAGCGAAAACCAAACCTGCGAGCCTCAAACCGCGTACGTTCACAATCACCTCCAACGCCCTGGTGAACTTGAAGACCGATGTTATACGCATCACAACCGCCGAGGCGAAATTCCAGCCGGAGCTGCTTACGGTGAACCTTGGCGGAAATGTCAGCAAGATAAAATCACAGTGGACGCTCGACCTGGCCGGCACGTATTCGGGCCAGTGGGAGGAGATCAACAGGTTGATGGAGGAACTCTCGCCTGGAGCGACGGAAACTATCGCACTGGCGGGAAAGACCAGCGGCAAATTCATCGCCACCGGCGCGCTGGCCAATCCCGAGGTGACAACTACCGACGACGGTTTGTCAGGCAACACGGTCCTGGCATGGGACAAAGGCAACGCCCTGGGCCTGCCACTGGGCCAGGGCAAAATAAGCCCGAAGCTGAGCAAGAATCGCCTCGTTCTACCGGTGAGCAAATTCAGCGCCAGCGAGGGGACCGTGCAGATAGGCGCGACTGTCGATATGAGCGGCAAGGAACCGGTCCTGCGCCTCCCGCCTACGCTCCAGGTCATGGACGAGGTCCAACTGACCCAGAAGTTCAGCAAGGAAGTGCTCAGCCGCGTCAATCCGATCTTCGCCGGTCTGGGCTACATAAGAGGCAAGGCGGCGCTGCGCCTCGACGGGGTCGAAATACCGATGGGCGAAAGCATGAACACCGGCGGCAAAGGCACAGGAAGGCTCGACCTGTCCGACATGCGTGTCAAGCCGTCAGGAATTCTGACCCAACTGCTGAAATGGCAAGGCGTGCCGACGGAGGTCGACTACTACACCGTCGATGTAAGCGGCATGGACTTCCTCGTCCGCAAGGGCGGAATCGAATACGACAACTTCACGTTCACCTTCCCCAAGGACCTGAAGATCGGCTTCTCCGGCCGAGTGGGATTCGACGACACCGTTGAGATGAAAGTCTTTACGCCGGTAACCGCGGCGCTGCTGAACAAACTCGGCGTTTCCGGCCCGACGACCGAATATGCGCGAGTGCTGAAGGGCGCCCGGATCGCCATTCCCATGAGCGGAACGCGGAAACTACCGAAGCTCGACCTGTCGAGAGTAGATGTCAAACCGTTGATCAAGAAAGCCGCCGAGAACCTGCTGAAAGAGAAAGCCGGAGGCCTGCTCAGGGACCGGCTCTTCCCGAAGCTCAAGATCCCGTAAGCCGTCTCTACATAGCGCAACCGCCGCCGGAGCCGCCGTCCAGCGAGCACGTGCCGCCTGTCGGGGCTTTGGCCTGTATCGCCTTGCGGTTGTACGGCAGCTTCATCAGGAGCATGCCCATCATGCAGGTGTTCGACACGCCGGCGAACAGCAGACCCGATCCGACAAAGAGCGGTATCCCGAAGAACCACGGGCTGACCAGCAGGCCCAGGAGGCTGCCGATCAGCACCAGCGATCCGGCGATTGTTCGCACCTGCCGTTCGAGAGAGACCGGGACCTTCTCGCGGATTACCGGGGCGTCCTGTTTCATCCATGCCTTTATGGCGCCTGTCATAACCGTAACCTGGCTTGCCCCGGCGGCCGCCAGCACGTCGGCGGCCATCGCAGCACGTGCGCCCGACAGGCACGAAAGTATGAAGTTCTGATCCGATCCGACAACTTCCTCCAGCCGCCCGGCGAGCGAATCAAGCGGAATGTTCCGCGACTGTTCGATCCTGACGGCCTGGTATTCTTCAGGCCGCCTCACGTCGAGGATTGTCCAGGACTCGTCGGACGACTCGAGCCTGGCCCTGGCCTCGTCAACGGATATTTGCTCAACCGGCCGGGCCGAGCCTTCCCGGTTGGCCTGGATTATGGCGTCCATATTGAACGGTTTGGCCAGCACCTTTGATCGCGCGTTGTCCCAGAACGCCTGGCGATCGGACTCGATCATGTACGGATTAGTCGCCTTCTCCTGAGCGATAGTCGAAGTGGTGTTACCCTTGTAATCGTGGGCCGGCCAGACGATCGTTTCGTCCGGCAGTTCCTTGAGTTTGCTCAGCGTATCGAACATGTCCTCCGGCGATCCGTTCTGGAAGTCGGTTCGCCCGACGGCTCCGATCAGCAGCACGTCGCCGGTGAATACCGCCCCGGAGCCGGCAAGAGCGATGCTGTCGTCGGTGTGACCCGGCGCGGGGATCACCTGGAGCGCCGCCTGGCCGAACTCTACGGTGTCACCCTGGGAGACTTTTCGAATATCCAACTGCGAAGCGGCGTTAGACGACATGACGATCGGGCATTTGTACTCATCGGCCAGCAGCCCGGCCGACGACAGGTGATCGGCGTGCGTGTGGGTATCAACGATCGCCGCCAGCGTGAGCCCTTCGGCGTCGATGTGGTCCCGATAGGCCTGGACCTTCGTTATATGCGGATCGATCAGAACAGCCTGTTTTTCCGACTCGAGCATGTAAGACATGCAGTAGCCGGACTGAATCTGCTTGACGGAGAATTCGTTCGCCATGGTTTGACCTTTCGTATTTCGGTCCGCCGGGGACGGAGGAATGACACTCAGCGGCACGAGCCTGCGCGCGTAACAAAACAAGTACGATAATTATATCATCGCGAACTGTCGGCGGCAATACGACTCGATGATCGGGCTATTTAAGTCGCTTGATGTAGATGTTCCTGAACTGGATCAGGCTGGAAGCAGGCTTGAATTTTCCCGTTTTTCCGACCGGGCCGCCGTGATGCTGGAGAACGATCGGGCCTTCGTCCGGAATGCCGGGCATCTGGGAGTTTTCCAGGACGGTTTTGCCGTTGAGGATCGCAGTTACGCGATCGCCGGTAACCGTAATATCAAATGCGTTCCACTGGCCCACGGGGTTGTCGGCTTTGACCTTCGGGACCGCTCCGGCGCGGACTTCCGGCGACAGCTTCCTGTCCAGTCTAATACCGTACATCTCGCCGGATCCGCAGGACCAGCACCAGAGATTCATCTGGGCCTTGCCGTAGCCGCGCGGGAAAATTCCGGAATCGGCGTTCGGCGTCGGGGTGATGATGACTTTCCCGTTCTTGTCCTTTTTGTAGGAGCCGTCCGGCAGGATAGTCGGCATGGGGTACAGACCGCTGGTCCGCTTGAACCGCCACTCGATGTACAGTCTGTAGTTGCCGTACTTGTCTTTGGACACGAGATTCTTGTTGCCTTTGGCTTCTGACGATGCGTCGTAGTCGATCACGCCGTCGAGGACTTTCCAGTGTCCGTTGTCGCCTTTGGGAAGGATCCAGCCGCTCATATCCTTACCGTTGAACATGCTGACGAAACCGTCCTTGAGCAGTTTCTTCGGGTCGGCCATTCCCGCACCGCTGGTCTTCAACGGTCCGCTGGGCGTGGTGTCGGCCTCGAGATCGCCGAGTGCGAACTGGATGCCGTCGAGATAGAACTGCAGCAGCTTGGGCTCCAGGAATATCTTGGGGTTGTGTCCCAGCGAACAGTAAAACACTTTGCCCTTGCCGTACTTTCGGACCCAGGCGATCGCGTTGTCGTTGTCGGCCCGCTTGCCGCGCTTCTTTACGATGTCCATGTCCAGCGTCAGCAGGATGCGGAGTTTCTCTCGCGTGTAGATCTTTGCGAACTGGTATATCTCGTCGCTGATCGGGAACCCCTTGCCGCCGAACACTTTCGTCAGCCGGTGATCCGGATCGTCGATCTTGACGGCGACTTTTCCGGACCATGGATGACCGGTGAAGAATCCGCCGAAGACCTCGCCGAACTTGTTGTCGGTAGCCGAGTGGATGCCCACGAGTCCCCCGCCGGCCGACACGTAATCGGCGAGATTCTTGACCAGCGTCTTGCCGTTGGCGGCGTTGCCTGCCCCGCCGGTTGAATTATTCACGCAGATCGCGTCGAACTCCTTGAGTTTCTCCGGGATCATGATCGCGGCCATGTCTTTGGTGTTGCGAATGAACGTCAACTCGAACGCCTTGGTCTGCTCGGCCATCAGTTCGAGGGCCTTTTCACCAGCGAATCGCCCTTGATTATGACTCTGGTACGACAGCACGAGCATCTTTCGCGGCTTCTTGGGCTTGGCCGAGGCCTGCTTGGGGATGGCGGCTTTCATTATCGCGACGTCGGCGTCGCTGGGACCGCCCTTTCTCGGAGCAGCGTAAGAACTGCTGGACAAGATCAGGGCGAATCCCAAAGCTGCAATGAGCGACAGTGTTGTACGTTTCATGGTGTGTGTCCTTTCAGGTTTAATCATAGACGCAGGGGCCCGGCGAGTCCACCGCCCCTTGATTGATTTCCGCAGGGACGCATAATGAACTGCAACAAGGAGACTGGCATGAAATGCCTGCAACTGGCTATTACGTGTACTTTCATCGTTTCGCTTTTGGCTCCGACGGCGATGAGCCTGGCCGTCGAATCCGACTTCGCGATCAGCCTGCCGGCGGTCTGTTCGTTGACCGAGCGGTTGAACACGTTCGACGAGAAACTGCCCGACCCGAACAAACTCGGCATGAAAGAAGTCATCGCCTACGAAGAGAACGCACAGTTCACTTATATGGTGGGCCGCACGCCGGTTTCGTTGCGGCGGATATTCTTCGTCAAACCGGCCACGCTGGTCATCAGCGACGTGCTTGACAAGACGCCGGACAAACCGGCGACATGGTATATCGGCGTCGATAAGGCGCCGAAGATCGAGAATCGCAAGATCACGTTCGATGGCGGGGTCTGCGAGACGATCCTACCGATCGAGGCGGAAGTCAAGCCCGCCAAGAAGGCTGTCGGAGTAACGGCCAAACACAACTACTCGCGCATATTCGTTCACGTGCTGCATCTCGGCGACGCTGAGAAATCGGAGATCGCAACAACTAAACGGATCGGCGAGGGGCATATCCCCCAACTTTCGATCAAGAGCGGCGACGTTGAATTCAATGTCGTTCTCCCGCCGGAGCGGGCCCTGGCCGGCAGTGTTGCTATCACGAATTCCGCCGACGCAAAGAAGAGCGTCGATCGCAGACTCCTGCCGTCAGGCATTCTTCCGCACGGCGAGAAGATCGTTAAGATGATGAAGAGATGGGACAACGCCTACCGCAACTATAACCGCCCGGGCTGGGACTCCGGTCGAGTGGCGTTCGAACTCCGCAAGATCGTCGAAAACGGAACCCTCAAGCCGTGCCGCACGGTAATCCTGGGCTGCGGGACCGGAACCAACGCCGAATACCTCGCCGGCAAGGGCTTCGAGGTGACCGCCATCGACATATCGCCGACCTGCCTGGTGATGGCCAAGAGAAAATCCGACGTCAGCGGGTCGGGCGTTAAATGGATGCTGGCCGACGTGCTCTCGCCGCCTGACATGAAACCGTTTGACTTCATCTTCGATCGCGGATGCTACCACAACATCCGCAAACACAACGCCGCGGGTTTCATAAAGGCCTCGAACAAGCTTTCCAAGCCGGGCACGAAGTTCATGCTGCTGGCCGGTAGTGCGGCCGAGAAACGGCACTGGGGCCCGCCGCGCATAAAGGAATCCGAAATCCGCGGCGACTTCTCGCCATCGTTCAAGATCGAATCGATGACCCAGTCGTGGTTCGATCTGAACAGAAAAGGCCACAGCAAAAAAGGCCCGTGGGCCTGGTGCGTGATGATGACCAGAAAGAAAGAATAGTCAAACGCCTGACAAGCCGGGAGCACGAATATGAGTATGAACTTGAGACGTTACTTAGCGATCTCGTCCGGACTCTTGGCGCTGGTTACATTCCAAGCCATCGGCCACTGCAAGACTCCGCCGGCGATCGAATCGGTTCGGATCGGCTCCAGACGCGTGTTCCAGGTCAACGGTAAACCGTTCTTCCCGATCATGACTTGGCTCCAGGACGCGAAAAACTTCCCCGCCGCCAAGGCCTGCGGGGTCAACACCACGGCGGGATATTGGCCTAAGTCCAGCGGAACGAAGGATGTGACCGGCTACATCAAACTCGTCGAAGCGGCCGGGCTTTACGGCGTCATGCCGTTCGACGTCCGCTTGAAGGGCAATCGTTCCCTGCTGGGCTATATTCACAGCGACGAGCCGGACCTCCCCCGCCGCGGAAGCAAGGCCCCCCGCATGACGCCGGCCCAAACGCTGGTCCAGTACAAGAAGATCAAAGCCGCCGACCCGTCACGCCCGGTATTCATGACGTTCACCGGTTACTTCCTGCCGTTTTTCAAGAAGTTCAACGATGCCGAACTGGCTAGATACCCCCAGTACGTCAAAGCCGCCGACGTTGTCGGATACGACATTTATCCGATCTACGGGTGGAACAAACCGCAATGGATCCACCTCGTCCACGACGGCACGAAGCGGCTGGCCGAACTGGCTGGCGACAGGCCGGTCTACGCGTGGATCGAAACTTCCCGAGGCGGCCAGTGGACCGGTCCGCTCAAGGGCCAGAAGGAAGTCACGCCGACGCACATCCGGGCCGAAGTTTGGATGGCGATCTGCCGCGGCGCTACGGCGATCGGATACTTCACGCACATTTGGAAGCCGTCGTACAACCAGTTCGGCGTGCCTGCGAAGAACCGCAAGGCTCTGGCCGAGATCAACGCACAGATCACGCGACTGGCGCCGGAGATACTCGCAGCGGTGCCGAAGACCCCGGTAACGCTCCGGGCCTCAGGCGGCGTGAAAGTAGACGTAATGGCCCGCGCGACGCCTGGCGGGATAACCGTTTTTGCGGTGAACTATGACGAACGCCTCAAGCAGGCCGGAGCGGTCATAAAGGTTGACGGACTGCCGGCCGGGACCAAAGTGAGCGTAGTCGACGAGAACCGAGCCATCACGAGCCAGGCCGGTTCGTTCAAAGACAATTTCGACCCGCTGGCGGTTCACATATACCGCGTCAAGATCGCCTCGGCGAATGCACCGAAAGCGACGCGCACCGAGATCGTCGCACATCGCGGAGCCTCACGCGACGCTCCGGAGAACACACTGGCCGCGTTCGAACTGGCGTGGAAAAAGGGAGCCGATGCGATCGAAGGAGATTTCTTCCTAACGAAGGATCGTCAGATCGTGTGCATTCACGATTCGAACACGAAGCGGACAGCCGGGGCGAATCTGAGCGTCGCAAAATCGACACTGGCTGAACTTCGCAAACTCGACGTGGGCAAATGGCGCGGCGAAAAGTGGGCCGGCCAGCGAATCCCAACGCTCCAGGAGATCATGGCGACCGTGCCTGCGGGCAAGAAGCTCCTGATCGAGATCAAGTGCGGGCCGGAAATCGTACCGGTCCTCAAGGAAGTGCTCGATTCATCGCCCCTGCCCCATCAGCAAACCATCATCATCTCGTTCAAGGCAAAGGTCATCGCCGATTCGAAGAAGCTGCTGCCCAAACACAAAGCATTCTGGTTGACCGGGCTGCGAAAGGACAAAAAGACGCAGAGTTGGACCGCATCACGCCAAAAGGCGATCGCCACGCTCAAGCAGATCAAGGCCGACGGTCTGGACGCCCAGGCCAACCCGGCGGCGATAGACAGATCATTCATGTCCGAGCTTCGAAACGAAGGGCTGGAACTGCACGTATGGACGGTCGATAACGCAAAGACCGCAAAGTATTTCCAGCAACTCGGCGCCAACTCAATAACCACCAACCGCCCGGCCTGGCTGCGCGAGCAGATGGCCAAATAGCATACGGGGTCAGGGCGCGGATTTGGCGTACCAGAACGCCGTGGTGCTCCAGATCGGGTGTTTGGTGCGGATGTACTTGTCGGCGCCGCCGTAGCCCATCTGCTCGACGGCCACGCGAATGGATTTTCGGAACTGGAACGCGTCGTTCAGATGGAAGCTGTACATCGTAGGATGCCCCGGCCGGCCGGTCACGAAGCCCGAGATCGCCTTGCGATCGAACTGTCCGCCGCCGCCCTGAAAATATTCTTCGCTGCCGGTCCCGTGATACGACGGCGGCCAGGCGTTTTGGAGCTCGTCGGACCAGATGAGCCAGTCGCCTTCGCCCCACCACCAGTCGAGCGGCCAGTCTACGTGCAGCAAGGCGCCGACGTACTTGCCGCACGCCTGACGCTGGAGAACGGTCTTTGCCGAGATTTTCTTCGGTCCGAGTCTCGGTGAATCCTTGCTGTAGGCGCGTTGCTGGCTGAAGGTCGCGCAGAATCGCCCCCAATCGACCGGAAGAGTTTCGAGCTTACGAACATCCAATCGCAATTTCACCTTGGCGGTCTTGCCCTGACCAGTGTTGCGGATCCTCGCCACGGCGCCTTTGGCGAACGGCATCGGGAATCGCGCGTAGGCTTCGCCAGGCAGCACGCCGATCAGTATTGAGTTGAAATTGCAGCTATACTCCAGCGCCTTGCCGCGGGGCATATGCTCCTTGCCGGCAGGCAGGACGCCGGGGGACTTGTGTTTGGCGTTGTGCCCCGTATTCGCATGGCCGAAGAAGTAACCGACAGGTACATCAACGCTCGGCGACTTACTACCGTCCCAACACAACTCCAACCGCAACGACCTGAGCCTCTCGGGACTCGGATCGCCGACAGCCAGCCGCAACTGCCGGATAACGCCGGAGCCGGCCAGGCGAACTTCGGCGGACTCGCCGCCTGCGACAACCAGTTCACGGTCAACTGACCATGTTTTCGGAACTGCCGGCGGAGACGATTCGGCTTTCAGCCACGCGGCGACAACTGCGGCCTGCTGGAGTTTATAGGCCTTGCTCAACGGCAATTCGAGCGTCTTTATCTTGATCTCTTTTGGATAAGTGGTGTAAGTCACCTGCCACCAGCCGCCCCACAGCTCCTTGCCCAACCAGCCGGGTTTCCCGTAGTTTGGATTGACCAACTGCACGAGACAATGCTTCTCGAACGGGATCGGGTGCAGGCAGCCCGGATAGCTCTTTTCGAACACGAGCGGATAGGGAAACGGCGTCTTGTCGCGGTCGATCAGAAACTCGTTCAGCGTCATGTCGATAATCGGCCTGGCGGCGCCGTCGAGAACGATCTGGATGCGCGTATCCTT
>CAYMSH010000234.1:0-10066 GCA_964392945.1 uncultured Planctomycetaceae bacterium
CGGATGCCAGCCGGCGCCGGGACCAGGTAGGTGGGTCACAACCGGGGTCGGCAGGAAGTTGCCGGCATCGGGGGTCGAATAACCGAACGCGGCCGGGTCACTGTTGGGAATCGGATCGCCTTCCTGGAGGAATTCCCACTGCTGCCATGTCGTCAGGGGATTGCCTCGCCAAGTGGGCGGATTCAGATCCTCGGCTAAAGCTGGGGTTACCATGAATAGAGCGAGCACCGCTACTGTTACTACTTTTCTCATCGCAAACTCCTTTTTCTGTCCTCGAATTCTTGGAGGAATAGGTGAACTTCTCCTACTTTTCAAACTTGCTGACTGTCAAGCAAACGAGCGAGTCGCAGTTGTCGATCGAGCGGAACCGAGCATGACGCCAAACAAAAGCGTGCGAGCGGATCGACTCAAGGATCCATCCTCACTGCAAGCAAACCAAACGAGCTAAGCAACTCCTGAACTTGAACTGAGCTTAAACAATTCTGACTTCAGGGAAATTATACCGCGAAACCTGTCAAATGCAAGTTAAAACCCCACCACTACAGTATTGCTTAGGCCGAACTGACCGCCACAGACCAAGGAATCCCAAAATCGACAAAACCCCCTACCGAATAGGGGTTTTGCCTCCCTCAGAGGATAACTCGATCTAACAAAAGAACTTGACAACCTGGCTGTCACCCTATTACCAAGCACAGAACCACCCTTAAGCCCTAGAAAAAACATAGGATTTCCGCCCAAAAAAAACGCAGAAATATTTGCTTTGCCTCATATCGCTCTCTGTTGATCGGCTGGCGCAAGGCTCCGTCTGTTGCCGCGCGGGCTGGCGCTTGACAAGAGCCCTCCAATAACAAATGATATGAACGCTGCCTGACATACAGATGTCGGGTTACGTGCAACGTGTGACATGGGCGGACATCTGAGCCTGGGGACCCGGGCGGAAGGACGAATAATGCTAAAGGCATCTGGATTGCAGATTCTTATTACGGCTGGTGTTCTGCTTACTGCCGCCCAGATCGGGGCTGCTGATGGGGACGTAGACAAGTTAATCGCCGAGATAATCTCCGGCGCCAGAACCAACAGTGCGCGTGCGGTCAAGCTGCTGGCCGTGGCGACGCCGCTGGCCGATCAGCCGAAAATATGCGTCGCGGTTCTGGAAAAGGCCGTCTACTTCGGCGCCAAGAGCCCCGTGACTCCCGCGGGCTGTAAGTCCGCCTCGTCGGCGCTGGATATGCTCGAAGCGGAATTCCCGGACAGAAAGGACCAGTGGACGCTGAAACGGGCCAGCGTCTGCAGTATCGCATATCGCTGCGCCAGAACCCGGAGCGACAAGCAGGAAGCCGGCGGGAAGTTCCTGACAGCTCTTATGGCGGCCGCCAAGATTCACGAAGCAAACGCCGACTGGACCCAGGCCGCGACAATGTATCGCCAGGCCAGCGCGGTGGACACATATTTGAAAATGGGAGGCGCCGCCGATATCCGGCGGAAGCTCAAGAAAGCCTCGCACATGACGCTAGTGGCCAGGAGAGCTGTGCAGTACGCAGCCTCGCTGAAGAAGGATCCGTCCAAAACGGCGACACGCGCCGCACTCATAAAGACGCTTGTGGTGGAGTTGGACAATCCCAAAGCGGCGGTAGCGCATCTTAACGAAGATGTCGATGAACGCTGGCGAACGTACGTGCCGCTTGCGGCCAGGGACATCGGCGAATTGCCCGAAGCGCCCTGCCTGGAATTGGCTCAATGGTATTCCAAGGAACTGGCTCCGAAGGCTTCGCCGTCCGGCAAGTCGATATCGCTGCGTCGGGCCAGAAGCTACTACCAGCATTTCATCGACATTCACGGCAAGGTAGACATTCAGACATTTCGGACCAAGTCCGCATTGGCCGAACTCGACAAGCAACTTGCCAAGCTCAACGCCCCAACGGTGCGCAGAGTCCCGAGACCGACCCGGACCCGGAAGAGTCAGGTCGCGTTGTCGCTGGCTGACGGGGTGACTATGAAACTCGTCAAGATACCGGCCGGACGATTCACCATGAGCAGTCCGGAGTCCGAGACCGGGCGTCTGGCGTGCGAAGGCAAACAGCGCATCGTCACGATCAGCAAACCGTTCTACATCGGCGTTACCGAAGTAACGCAGCGCCAGTGGCGAGCGGTGATGGCTACCGAACCGTGGTCCGGCAGGGACTCGGCCAAGTCCGACCCGAACAACGCGGCCAGCTACGTAAGCAAGAGAGACATCGAGGCGTTTTGCGGAAGGCTGTCCAAAAAGACAAGCCGCAAGATTACGCTGCCGACCGAAGCGCAGTGGGAATACGCCTGCCGCGCCGGAACGGGCTCGGCGTTTTGCTTCGGAGACGATCCGTCAAGGCTCGGCGACTTCGCCTGGTTCGGTTTGGACAAGAAAGGCTCCGAAGCATTCGCCCATCCAGTCGGAAAGAAGAAACCCAACGCATGGGGCCTTTACGACATGCACGGCAATGTCTACGAGTGGTGCCTTGACCCGTACGATGAAGACTCCTACACCAAGGCGGGAAATACGGACCCAATATGCCCCGGCCCAGACGGACTCCACGTCGTGCGAGGCGGGTCTTTCACGGAGACCGGCAGTTCGTGTCGCTCCTCGAATCGCAACAAGTGCAAACGCCTGGATCGCAAGTGCGGTTTGGGCTTCAGGATTGTGGTCCTGGCCGGCAGTCGCTAGACAACATACCGCCCAGCTGGAGGTTACTTCTGGTCGATGTGAGCGACGAGCATTGTGCAAATGGCGTCTTGAAAAGTCTTTGCCGGCGCGACGCGGCCGGGCATGTCGTTGGCCATGATCGAAAACGCCAGAGCCGGCTTGCCGGACTTGTCCAGCACGTATCCGCTGAGACAGGAGACCTTGAGAATGTAGCCCGTCTTGCCGATTACGCGCCCCTTGCACGCGGCGCTCATTCGCCTGCTGAGCGTGCCGTCTATACCCGCGCGGGCCAGCGAATCGAGCAGGACTGAGGCGTGCTTCTGCCGGGCGACTCCGGCCAGCAGTTTCGTCATCGTAGCCGGCGAGACCAGGTTCTTTCGCGACAGGCCGCTGCCGTCGCTGACAACGAGCGAATCAGCCGACAGATCATAGGCCTTGGTTAGCGTTTGCTCCATGACCCGCGCGCTGCCGGGCCAGGTCCCGTCGCCGCATCGCAGCAGGAAACACTCGGCCGCGATGTTGAGCGAATCCTTGTTGGCCCGCTTCATCGCCCTTGCCAGCGGCGTAGTCGTCGTGCATACCGGCCTGGCGCTTTTGCGGTCTATGCGGGACAGGTCCATCGACTTGATCAGTCCGTCGAACGGGACTCCGCCGACTATCAATCGCTCGGCCAGCGTGCGTGCAAACAGCAGCGGCGGATGGTGCGCCGCAACGTATTGCGGATACGGCGATGCGGTCTTGATCGTGCCCCTGACAGCCAGTTCGGCGTCATCGGCTCCGGGGCGCATGGACCACACCTGCCGGGCGCCGAGCCGTATGGAACCCTTTACGGCGATGAAGCGTGTTTGCGGGGTTATTATCGCCTGCGGCACGCCGCCTGAGATCTTGAACGTCGCGGCGAAGCAGTTGCGATGGAAGTTCAGTTTGGCCGCCGGAGCCTGGTAGTGAAGATGGTTCTGGTGAGTCTTCCAGCTTCTGGGGCGATATATCCCCGAACCGCCGGATACGAAGAGCCTTCCCGGCGGCTTGTCGCCGAGATGCTTCTTGACGATTTCGGCCCAGCGGTCCATCTCGGCGTATATGCTCTTGCCATCTTTTTTCGCCAATTCCGGATCGCCAAGCGTAGGATCGAAGTCGCCGTAGACAACCAGATCGCCGCTGCGAGTGATGTACAGTTCAGTCTTGAACTGGTAGTCCCCGCCGAGAGTGTGCATGGCAAACGCGCTGGCCAGCAGTTTCTGGTTGCTTGCCGGCATGAACAGTTCGTCTTTGCGGGCCGAGGCCAGTACTTCGCCGGTTGTCAGATCGAGCACCGAGACCCCGAGCCGGGCTCCCTTTCCGATATGCTGCTCGAAGGCGGCTGTCCTCTGGGTGATGACCTCGGCGAGCGTCGCCGGAGTTGCCGGGGTTTCAGGCGCCTCCTGGGCCCCGAGTCTCGCCGGCGATAAAGCTATGAAAGCCAGAATCGCCGCGCCGGTCAGAATACTGATTCGCTTGGACCAAATACTCAACTGTTCTACTGCTGCCATACGGATTAAAGCTCACTTTCCTTGCGGTCTGACGCCGCGCCGTTCCTTCGGCGTGCGGTCTGCTGAATGTAATAATGGCAAAGCACGCTAAATGCAATCCTTCATCAGGGTAACAAAATCTGAAATTTATGAAAACCCACCCAGCCAGTTTTCCGATAACAATCATTGTATAGCATTGATAAACGGAGCAGGCTATGGACAATCAGACATCTTCCAAAGAGCGAAGACAACACGCGCGATACCCAATGTCAACAGGCTTGCAGTTCCATCACGGCCCGTCCAGACGTGAAGTGCCCGCCAGATCAGTGGATGTTTCTGAGAGCGGAATGATGATGTATGTCCCGGCCACTACGCCGGTTAGAACCGGTCAGGCCGTATACGTCAACATGGCCGGCATCGGCTCGTCATCTGTCAACAGAGGCCCTGTCCAGGCCACAATCGTGCGAGTGGACCGTGCGGAGATGACCAGCAAGGGTTATCTTGGCATAGGCCTGAGATTCGCCGCAGCGTAAGGATTCGGCGCCGCAGAGTCGTCGATCCGACTCTCCGAGCGGATCATTTGCGACTTCATTTGGGGGCCTGGACCTTGGCCAGCAACTTTTTTGCATCCCCGGCCGCTGGGTCATTCGGGTGTTTTGACATCACTTCTTTGAGTATCACCAGAGCTTTGTCCAGCAGGAACTTTGACCTGGCGCTCGACGCTGCAGACGCCGCGTTGTCAATATAGAGTTTCGCCAGCCTGATCTTTCTTTCGGCCTCGGCGTCAGGCTTGACAAGATTAGGCTCGGCCCGCTTGACCGGTTCCGGCGTTTCAGGCGGCTTGACCTGGGCAGTTTCCGGCTCGTCAATATCGTCACGGTCCCTAGGCAGGGTTCGCCGACCGCCCCGGGCCGAACCGCTGAAGAAGCCCGGAGCCCCGACCCGACCGCCTTTATCGTCGTCATCATCAGCAGCGACTTCAAACAGGTTCTTGACTCTGGGTTCAGCGGTCGTTTCCTTCGGCGTCTCCGGCTCGTCGGGCTTCGACTCGCCGCAACCGGCGGCGAAGATCGCCATCAGTATCGCCGCTATCGTTATATGCTTCATTGTGCTGCTCTCCGTTTGCCGACTCGGCCGGGGCTCTGTTCAGGCGTTGTTTCTCTTGCGTTTTCTCGGTGCGTGCTTCCATCTGCGGTGCACCCAGAAGTACTGGTCCGGCTGGGCGCGAACGGCGGTTTCCAGCGCCGTGGTGTATTCCTGGGTGATCCATCGCAGCGGGTCGTCCTTGTCGGACCATTCCTCCGGCTCGATCATCCTCTGGTTGCATATTTCGAAGTTGAAGAGCCCGTCGAGTCGGCGGCAGCAGATCACCGCGATCGGAGCGTTGTACTGCATCGCCATCAGGCCGATCGACTTGAAGGTGCTGGCGGGCCGACCGAAAAAGTCTACAAAGAGACCTCTCAGCCCGGCGTCCTGATCGCCGACCATCGAGACAGCCTCGTTGTTTCCCAGCGCTTTGGCAACCTGCTCAGCGGCGCCGAGTTTGTAGATCATCCGCTGGCCGGCGCGCTGGCGAACGCCGAAGATCAGGTCGTTGATGTACGGATTATCAATCCGCCTGGCGACGGAACTGAACGACAGACCGATCGACGCCGAGAAGTACCCCGCCAACTCCCAGTTGCCGAAATGCCCAGTCACCAGCACGACAGGACGCTTGCGCGAGATCAGATCGCCCACCACGCCTTCCATGTTCTTCAGGCGAATGTGCCGCCGCCAGGTGTCCGGGCGAACCAGCCGAGGCGTCAGCAGAAGCTCAAGCCCCATACAGACCATATTGATTATCGACGCCTTGGCGGTGCGCGTGATTCTCTCGTCAGACCAGTCGGGAAAGCTGCTGAGCTGATCGATCGCCGTTTTGCGATGGCGTTTGTCAAAGCGATATAAGACGCTCCCTATCATCCGCGCCATGGCGTATCCCGCGCGCAGCGAGAGCATCTCGACGAACATTATCGCCACTTTCACACCGATGTACGCAAGGTAGTCCAGGCGAGAGTTGCGGTCCTCAAGCTTCCGCCGCCGCTTGGCGTTGCGATACTCTCCGCGGTCCATCCCGATGGCCGCCAGCGCTTTTGTTTTCCTACTGGCCAACTGCCTTAAGTTCCCTGACGATCTCCAGCACGTTCTCGACGGCCTGGTCCAGCGGCACGCCGGTCGGCTTGTCGTCGGTGCGGCGTTTGACCTCGACATTGCCGTCGGCCAGACCGCGCTCGCCTACCACGACTCGCACGGGTATGCCGATCAGATCGGCGTCCTTGAACTTCACGCCCGGCCGCGCTTCGCGATCGTCCAGCAGCACGTCCAGACCGGCGGCCTGCAGCTGGCTGTAGATCTGCTCGGCCTTGGAGAATACCGATTCGTTGTCGGTGTTCAGCGCGACGACCTCGACCTCGAACGGAGCGATCGCGACCGGGAGTATGCAGCCGTCCTTGTCGTTGTCCACTTCGATCGCCGAGGCCAGGATGCGGTTGATTCCGATCCCGTAGCAGCCCATCATGCACGGCACAGAGACGCCGGACTCGTCGTCAACGAACGCGTCGAGCTTCTTGCTGTATTTCGTGCCGAGCTTGAAGACCTGACCGACCTCGATGCCGCGATGGAACTGCAGCTCCTTGCCGCCGAATGTGTCGCCTTCAGTTGCGTTGCGAATGTCGATCACGGAGACCTTGTCGCCTTCGAGCGGGAAATCCCGGCCGGGAACAACGTTCTTGACGTGGTAATCGGTCTTGTTGGCGCCGGTGACTCCGCAGCACATCGCCGCGACCCACGGGTCAACGTACATCTTGGCCACCTTGTCGATCAGCCCGACAGGACCTGCGAACCCGACGCTCGCCCCGGTCATTTCGCGTACGGTAGCTTCGTCGGCCGGCTCGATATGCGCCCCGCCCGTGGCCTGGGTCAGCTTATCTACGTTCAGTTAGTGATAGCCGCGGATCAGGAAGATTAAGGTGTCGTCGTTGGACTTGTAGACCAGCGTTTTGATCATCTCGGCCGGTTGGGTTTTCAGGAATCCGCAGACCGCCTCAATGCTCCCGACGTCGGGAGTGTGGACCTCTTCGATCGCCGCTTCGCCGCGGGCGGCGGTTTCCGCCGGCGGGTCGACTTCGGCTTTTTCGATGTTCGCTGCGTACTGGTTATCGGCGGTGTGAACGATGACGTCCTCGCCGTTTTCGCACGGTACGGTGAACTGGTGCGAGCCGGATCCGCCCATCTCGCCGGACTCGGCCTCGACGATCACGTACGGCACGCCGCATCGCTCAAACACGCGTTTGTACGCGTCGTACATCGCTCGGTAAGTCACGTCGAGGCACTCGGGAGTCGTGTGGAAACTGTAGGCGTCCTTCATGATGAACTCGCGGCTGCGCAACGCGCCGAATCGCGGGCGGAACTCGTCGCGAACCTTCGTGCCGATCTGGTAGAGATTCACCGGCAACTGCTTGTACGACTTGAGTTCCTGTGACGCCAGATGCGTGCAGACCTCTTCGGCCGTCGGCGCCAGCGCGTTGCCGCGCCCGTGACGATCGGTGAATGTCGCCAGCGTTTCGCCGTAGTCCACCGAGCGCCCGGTGCGGTCCCACAGCTCCAGCGGCTGGACTACCGGCATGAGGATTTCCTGCGCGCCGGCGGAGTCCATTTCTTCGCGAACGATCTGCATTATCTTCCGCAGCGATCGCAGACCGAGCACCAGGTAGGTGTACGTTCCGCTGGCCACTTTGCGTACGTAGCCGGCGCGGATCATGAGTCTGTGCGAGGGAATCTCCGCATCGGCTGGCACTTCGCGTGTAGTAGGTATGAGCAGCTTGCTGTATCGCATCTATAAGTTCTCTCAAATGTTCAGTGTTTTTAGGGTCTTGGGACCATCCGCATTCGACGCCATACAAGGGGCGCGGCGGCCTGGGGGCTAGCTGGCAGTTATATCGTTAATTGACGTGCTTTTCAAGAGGCCCGCGGCCTGTTAGACTGTCCCGCATGAACGAAACACATATATTCATAAACGAACTGACGCCGGGACAGGGGCTCGACCAGGTATTCGTCGTACGCGACAAGGACCTGCGAACGACGAAGAACGGCGGCAACTACATCCTCTGCACCCTCGTTGACAAGACCGGCTCGCTGCCGGGCAGGATGTGGCAGGCCAGCGAATCGATCTTCACGTCGATCCCGTCTGGCGGATACCTGCACGTAAAAGGACGCACCGAAGACTACAAAGGCTCGCTGCAGTTCATCATCGAGGCCTGCAGGCCGATGAGCGAAGACAAGGTCAACGTCGGCGACTTCCTGGCCGTGGCCGAGGCCGACCCCGAAGAAATGTGGTCCGAACTGCTCGAGATCCTGCGCGGCGTGAAGAACAAATCGCTGCGGCTGCTGATCAAGAAGTTCGTCGAGGACCGCGAGTTTGTCGCCACGTTCAAGAAGGCCCCCGCGGCGATGACGATGCACAACCCCTACCAGGGCGGACTCCTGGAACACACCCTGGCGATGGCCCGAGCGGCCGTGGCGCTGCTGGGCCTGTATCCCAAACTCAACGCCGACCTGGCGCTGACCGGCATATTCTTCCACGACATGGGCAAGATGGCCGAACTGACCTCCGGCGTGGCGATCAACTACACCGATCGCGGCAACCTCGTTGGCCACATAACCATGGGCGTAATCTGGCTCGATCGCAAAGCCGCCCTGGTGGCCGAAGAGACCGGCGAACCGTTCCCGCAGAAGACGCTCGATCTCCTGCAGCACATGATCCTGTCGCACCACGGCTCCCACGAGTACGGTTCGCCGAAGCTGCCGATGATCCCCGAAGCGTTCTTCCTTCACTACCTGGACAACCTCGACGCCAAGATGTTCATGACGTTCCACGACATCGAGTCGGTCTCCGGCGACGAAGAATCCTTCGGCCCCTACAACCGATCACTGGCGACAAGGATCTTCCGCAAAAGCGGATCGCTGGACTGAGATCCAACGTTTTCATCATTCATAATTCCGCACTCATCATTGCCGTCCCTGTCCCAATTGGTTCACACCTTTTCGGGGCGCGATCCTTGGCGACGATAACCAGTACCACTTTTCCGCACCATGGGTAGCGCCAGGCGTGTGTTTGGCGGTAGCTCACTGCTACGCAGCGTCTTGGGAGTCTTACGCCCCGCTGCCGGGGTCGCCTGAGATCGTCTGACGCCGTCGCTGGTCCGCACTCGGCCGCCATGGGGGTATGTCACACTCACCGCCGCTGTGACGCCAGGCCTCAAATGTCTCCCCGCCCAGGCGGTCAATGCTGAAATGCTGCAGAACGGGCCTGGCCGGATCGGATCGATGGGCATCGAACATCATTACCGGGCATCGTCACGCCCGCCAGCGGTTCCACGCCTGCCCCCAAGGGCGACCGGCCGGTCGCCCCTACATCGGTCAATGGGCTCCGAGCGCATTTGATGGGATCGTTTATTGCAGGATACAAATCAACGGTAACCGTACGCATCAACCGCACGGAACGCGTAGGGGCGAGAGGCGGGTCGCCCTCTGCTTATGCGGGGCAAACGGTTTGACAATACGATCACCACGATCACATTGTCAGGGCCAGCGGCCGATCCGGCACATTCGACGCGGAAGTGTAACATACCATGGGGTCCGGTTTAGCCATTTTGCCGAGCCTCACATAACGCATGTAGAAGAGCTTTCGATGCATTGTTCAATTTCCACCTCTGAGCAGAGTTGAATCTACGATTAATTAGTCAAGAGACTTGTTTCAGGCCCGCAAGGGCCGCAAGGGCCTGCCGCCAGGCAGGCCTTGGCCGGGGGCGTGAGCCCCCGGAACTCATGTCTTTCAATAGTAAGC
>CAYMSH010000235.1:0-9998 GCA_964392945.1 uncultured Planctomycetaceae bacterium
GCGCGGGCGGCCAGTTCTCTCCTGAGATTGGCGTTCACGCGGCGAAGTTCGGCCAGCTCTCTTTCCATTCTCCCCAGACGAGCAGAGATATCGGCCAATACTCTTCGAAGTTGCGACATATCGCCGCGACCTTCCACAACTCGCCCGCCTTCGCCATCGCGCCTACGATCGCCGTCCGGCCTGCGATCACCTTCACGCCTGCGATCGCCTTCGCCATCGGGTCTGCGGTCGCCCTCAGGCCTACGATCGCCTTCGCGTCTACGATCACCTTCACCCTCACGTTTACGATCACCTTCGCGCCTGCGATCGCCCTCAGGCCTACGATCGCCTTCGCGTCTACGGTCCACTCTCCGCTCGCCTTCTCGCTCGCCTCCGCCTTCGCGCTTGGGTTCCAGTCTGCGATCCCCTTCTCGCTCGCGGTCTTCAGCTCGCAATACGTCGCTCGGGATCATCGCGATCGCCAACATCGACAGCAGGATAGTAATTGCGTATTTCATAGCGTTTCTCCTTACCAGTTATCTCGCAGTTCCCTTTCGGGTCGTTCATGTTCGTTGTTTTCAGGTCGATCGCCCGGTTCGTCCAGCGCCTTGCGCATCAGGCGATTTTCTTCGCGCAGCTTGCGTATTTCCTTCTCTACTTGTTCGACTCGCCCCTGGGCGGCGCGGATCTTGCGGCGAAGTTCCGACAGACCGTCATCAGAGGACGAAGTGAATTCGGAATTCGCGCCCGGGTCGATCGGCTCGATGACAATGTCGGTGTTTTCATTATCTTTGGGTTTCGTAACCGGAGCCGTCTCGGGCTGCCTGGGCTCCGAGCCGACAATGGTTCGCTCCTTACCGGCCTGCAGGAGTGAACTGAGCGTCCCGTCGCTCACCTCAACGGCGCCTTCGGCGACAGTCACTCGCATCTGCCTGAGCCCGCCGAACTCCTCGACGCGAACGGTGAACTTCGTGCCTTTGACGCGGACCGAGCCCAACTCGCTGAGTACGCCGAAGCGCCCGACTTTCGAATCGACGCTGCAGACAACCATTCCGACGTCGACAAACAGTTCCTCGCCGTAGTCGGCGCCGTCGATGCGAAGGGTTGTCCACGGTTTGATGTCGACTCGGCAGTAGCCGCCAAGAGCCAGGACCGCAGAGCCCTCTTCGGTGCGTATCGTCACGCCCCGCTGGAGTTCATCGCCGGATGTGATCTCGTAATCGCCGGAAATCGTAAGGCCCGGGTATCCCACAGGAATGACCAGCCATGCGGTAAGACCTATTATAAGGATAGCAGCAGCAGCCGCGGCCGGAGCCAGCCATCGACGCCGAACGCCGCGCCGCGGCGACGCTCCGCTCGATCCGCTGGAAACCAATCCGGGCTTCTCGTCGCCGAACGCTTTGGCCAGGATCTCCCGGGAGAGGTCCGGCGGTCTCTTGTCGCCAAGTTCCTCATCGAGGAACACGTGCACCAGACTGTGCCTGAACGGGTCGGCGCTCATGACAAGCCTCCTGCGCCCAGGTTTCTGCGAACACAGTCGGCCAGGCGGCTTCGAATACGACGCAGTTGGGTTTTTATCCCGTCTGGGGTCATTTTGCGCATGGCGGCCATCTCGGTGCGGCTCTTGCGATGTTCGTAGCGAAGATCGATCAGGCGCCGGTCCTTGTCCGGCAGGCCCGAAAGACAATCTCGCAAGGCCTCGGCGTATTGCGACCCGTCTTCGTCGCCGGAGAACTGGGCTGACCAGACATCCTCGGCCCGGCTCAAATACTCGCTGTCGATTCGAATCGGGCTGCTGCGATCCCTGCGAAACCGGGCCAGCATGAGATTCCGCGATATGCCTCGCAGCCAGGCTCCGCGTAGCGACCCATTGCGTAGATCGGGCGTCGAACTGCTCTTAAACGCAGCCAGGAACGTATCTTGCGTTAGATCCTCCGCCGACGCATCGTCGGCGCCGAGGTAACGCAAGTACCTGTAAATGGATGTCTGGTGTTCAGTTATAAGCATTGTCAGCGTTTTGCGATCCAAATCTAAGCCAGCCTCCCGCGACAACCGGTTCTACAAGTAAGTTGCGCCGCAATGTAAAAAGGGTTCAGGAAAATGTAATTAATATGATGCCAACGCCGCGAGTCAGGGGCAAGGGAAGAATCCGATACGGGCCGGGCGGCGGTATCGAAATGGAAAAACCGGCCGGATAATGCTAACATCGCTCCGACGCATTACGAGAAACCCGACCCGCCAGGACCCTGGAGATTTCGCCATGAAGAAGACTCTCGCGATGTTACTGCTGCTGACCTCGATCGCCGCGGCGGCCGAGAAGAAAGATTATCCGCTGGCGCCGATGTCGTTCGACAAGGTCAGGCTTACCGATACGTTCTGGCTGCCGCGGCTCAAGCTGCAGGCTACCGACACCGTGCCGCACGCCTTGAAGCAGACAATCCCCGCGATCGAGAACCTTCGCAAGTGCGCCAATTTCCTGAAAGGACGCGGCGGCGAAAAACCGTTCCCGCATCGCTTCGTGTCGTCGGACCTTTACAAGGTTATGGAAGGCGCCGCGTACCTGCTGAGCATCAAGCCCAATGCCGCATTGGAGAAGCAACTCGACGGCATCATCGACATTATCGCCGACGCCCAGCAGAAAGACGGATACCTCTACGTCTCGCACATATGCAAAGTCGCCCGCCCGCGAGAGATGGGCAAGACCCCCTACTCCGGGGTGGTCCACTCACACGAGCTTTACAACATGGGCCACATGTACGAAGGCGCCGTGGCGTATTACCAGGCCACGGGCAAAGACAAATGGCTCAAAGTCGCCGAGAAGAGCGCCGAGCATTTCAACAAGGTCTTCTTCCAAGGCGATGCAAACTACAACGGCGGAAAAGCAATCATGCAGGCGCCGGGCCATCAGGAACTGGAACTGGCGCTGTGCAGACTCTACCGCGCCACGGGAAAAAAACTCTACCTGGAGATGGCCCAGAAGTTCCTCGATATCCGCGGCGTTACGTATCGACCCGAAGGCGAAGGCGTGATGTCGCCTTCGTACGCACAGCAGCACAAACCCGTCACCCAGCAGACAAAGGCGCTCGGACACGCCGTGCGCGCCGCCTACCAGTACGCCGGCATGGCCGACGTAAGCGCGCTTACCGGCAAGATGGACTACGCCGAAGCGGCCGACAGGATCTGGCGCAATATTGTCGACACGAAGATGCACATCATCGGCGGGCTCGGAGCCACCCACGGGATCGAAGGGTTCGGGCCGGAATTCGACCTGCCAAACAAGAACACCTACAACGAAACCTGCGCCGCGGTCGCCAACGTTTTCTTCAACTTCCGCATGTACCTGCTGCACAAAGACGCCAAGTATTTCGACGTGGCCGAAGTCGCCCTGCTGAACAATTCGCTGGCGGGAATGGGCCTCGGCGGCAAGGACTTCTTCTACGTTAACGTGCTGGAGGCCGACGGGATCAAGAAGTTCAATCACGGCACGGCCGGGCGCGCCGACTGGTTCGGATGCGCGTGTTGTCCGTCGAATCTCGCACGCCTGGTCCCGCAGGTCTCTGGATACATGTACTCGCATACCGACACGGAAATCTACCTCGGCCTGTACGGCGCCAGCAAGACCGAGATCCCCCTGCCCGCGCGTAAAGTAACGATTACCCAAACAACCGACTACCCGTTCGACGGGAAGATCACCCTGGCGATCGACCCGGCCGCCAACGGGAAGTTCGCACTGAAGCTGCGAATCCCGACATGGGTCGGCAAGCAGTTCGTACCGGGCAAGCTCTACTCGTACGTAGACAAGTCCGATGCCAAGTGGACGCTGAAGGTAAACGGCAAGCCGATCGAATCCAGAGTAGTCAAGGGATTCGCCACGATCCGACGGACCTGGTCCAAAGGCGACAAAGTCGAGCTTAACCTCCCTATGCCGGTGCGATTCAACAAGTCGATCGACGAGGTGAAAGCCAATCGCAACAGAATCGCCCTGACGCGGGGACCGCTGGTCTACTGCGCCGAACAGGCCGACAACGGCGACGAGAAGGTCCAACGGTTCTTTATCACAAAAACCGACCCGAAGCAGATCACAACGGCGAATATCCCATCCGGTCCGCTGGAGGGCATGATCGCCGCGGCACTGCCGGCGATGGAGCTTGAAGGCAAGTCCGGCGCCAAGCCGTCGAGAGTCAACCTGATCCCGTACTACGCATGGAACAATCGCGGTCAGAAATCGATGATCACGTGGTTCCCGAACAACGAAGCGATGGCCCGCGAAGGCATGAAGAGCAACCTGCTGGCAAAGAGCGCATACGGAAAGGTCCTGGCGACACACACATTCGAAAAAGACACCGTGGCCGCCGTCATCGACGGCAAGATCCCCGACTTGTCATCGGCCCAGAAGCTGCCCCGCGGGACGACCCTCCCGTTCAAGAACCGCTGCGAGAACATCATCTTCGAGTTCCCGAAGACCAGGAAGCTAACCCAGGTGTCGGTCTTCTGGTATCGGGACAACAAGAAGGTCAAGCTCCCGCGCGGATGGTGGGTCGACTACAAGCTCGGCGACGGCAAATGGACGCGAATGAAGAAGTACATAACCGACGATTACGGGCTCGAACCGGACAAGTTCAACACAGTCCGCCCGGCCGCCGCGTTAAAGTGCGACGCAATGCTGATCAGAGTCCTCCCAACAGTAGGCTTCTGCAGCGGCGTACACGAAATCCAACTGGAGTTCGAGAAGTAGCCGATGATACGTTGATTCCTTATCACTCAAAGCAGTTTGCGTCTGGAGAGCTTATGACCGATCGAACAGTTTCGCGTTTTCTTTCAGCTATCGCTATCGGCCTGATGGCATCGTGCGCTTCGGCGATGGATGCCGAGCAAACCCTTTCGGCCAGCGGTGTCAGGGGCGGGCTCGTCGTGCATCTCGGCGCTGGTGACGGCAAGACAACCGCAGCGCTGCGTGTCAATGGCAGTTACATTGTCCACGGCCTGGAGGCCGATGCGGCGAAAGTCGCCGCGGCGCGTAATCGCCTGCAAACCCAAGGCGTCTACGGGCCGATCTCCATTCGACAGTGGTCCGGCAAGACGCTGCCGTACGCCAACGATCTGGCGGCTCTGTTTGTCGCCGACAGCCTCGGAGCTGTTCCGATGAGCGAGGTCATGCGTGTACTGGCGCCGCGCGGCGTGGCGATGATCGGCGGGAAGAAGACTGTCAAGCCCTGGCCCGGCGACATGGACGAGTGGCCGCAGTACCTGCACGATTCGAGCAACACCAGAACGGCCGCCGACACCCGCGTAGGCCCTCCGCGACGTTTGCGATGGCACGCCGGTCCGCGCTGGTCCCGCAGCCACGAATTCACCTCAAGCGTTGCGACGATGATCACCGGCGCAGGGCGAGTCTTCTACGTATTCGATCAGGGCCTGAGCGGAATCACCGAGAAGGGAATCCCCGAACGATGGACGCTCATCGCCCGCGACGCACACAGCGGCGTGCTGCTGTGGAAAAAACCGCTGCCGGACTGGGGGTCGCAGGTTTGGCGGTCCAGATCGCTCCGCGGAATCCCCCGCGGCGTGATGCGGCGGATCGCGGTGGACGGCGATCGACTGTACATCACACTGGGATACTTCAGCCCGATATCCGTTCTGGACGCCGCGACCGGCAAACTGCTGCAGACTTTCAAGCAGACCGATCGAACCGACGAACTCGTGATCCGCGGCGACAAGATCCTGGCCCGCATTCGCGCCGGATCGCGGAACAGACTGGTGCTCATAAACAAGTCAACCGGCAAGACGATCTGGCGGGACAATGAACCTTACGTCGGACAACTCTCGCTGTGCATGAACGACAATGGCGTGTTCTTCTACGCGGGCAACAGCGTGGTCTGCCGGTCACTGGCCGACGGAAAGCGAAAATGGACGACAGACCTCGCAGCGCCGGCGCCCAGGAAGAACAAGACGTCGGGAAAAGGCAAGAAGAAGAGAAAGCCCAGGAGGAGCAGAGACGGCTCTCTCGTCCTGAGCGGCAATAAGGTCGTCACCCACGGCCCGGGCAACAAGCTGTTCGCCCTCGACGCGAAATCCGGGAAGGTGCTCTGGCAAACAGGCGGCGGCGGAAGGGATCTGTTCGTCGCCAACGGCAGGGCCTGGCAGGGTTACTTGAACGGGATCGATCTGGAAACCGGCAAGACCGTCGCCCGCGTGGACACAGCCCACATCTTCAGCAAAGGGCACCATCCGCGCTGCTACAGGTCCCGGGCGACTACAAAATACGTAATCAGCCCCAACCGCGGTACGGAGTTCATCAGCATGACCGGCGGGGAGAGCTCCCAGAACGACTGGCTGCGAGGCCCGTGCACTTACGGAGTTCTCCCCAGTAATGGGCTGCTCTACGTCGCTCCGCATCCGTGCTTCTGCTACGGCGGGGTAATGCTGCTGGGCTTTAACGCCCTGGCGGCGGCCGATGCGAACGAGAGTATTCCCTCATTCGGCGGTAAGCTGATCAAAGGCCCGGCGTATGGAGCTGCGGTCTCGACGAACACTTCGCGGTCCGACTGGCCGACATACCGGCGCGACGCTCGCCGGACCGGCGCGTCGCCGGAAGCAATTCAGAGCAACGTGAAAACAGTCTGGACCCGAAAGATCGGCGGCAAGCTGACCACTCCCGTGCTCGCCGATGGAAAACTCTTTATCTCCGCCAAGTCCGAGCAGCGCATCTACGCGCTGCATGCCGATAGCGGCAAGGAGGCATGGACCTTCACGCCGGACGGGCGCGTGGACTCACCGCCCACGATACATGACGGGCAGGTGATTTTCGGTTCCGCCGACGGATGGATTTACTGCCTGCGAGCGACAGACGGCGCGCTGGCGTGGCGATTCGGAGCCGCGCCCGCAGAGCGAATGATAGTCGTAAAGAACCAGCTCGAATCGCCCTGGCGCGTACATGGCAATGTCCTGATCCACAAGGGGCTGGCGTACTTCACGGCCGGGCGGTCCACTTACCTAGACGGCGGACTGCGAATCTACGCCATCGATCCGAAAACCGGCGCCGTGGTTCACAAGAACCGCATCGACACCACATCGGCCACCCGCAAAGACGCAGAGGGCAAGCCGTTCAACCCGGCGTTCCACATCGAGGGCGCCCAGTCGGACATCCTCGTCAGCCAGGGCGGATTCATCTACCTTTCCCAGATGAAGTTCGACTCGGCGTTGAAGCAGATGGAAGTACCCTACGTGAAACCGGACCCCGAAGTAACCGGCATCGACATTCGCAAGAAACCGTACACCGCCGCGGGCATAGTCAACGAGCGTATGGGCAAGAAAGACTACAAGACGTTCGCCGGCAACGAGATCAGGCGCGGGCACAACGGCGACCGCAAGATGGGCCTCCACATCATCAACAAGAGCGGTTTCCTGGACGACACCTACTACAACCGCACGTACTGGATGTACGGCGAGGACTGGCCCGGATTCCAGCACGCACACCGCGCGGCCAGGTCCGGGCAGATCCTCGTTGTCGGACCGAAGAAAACCTACGCGGTCCAGGCCTTCCCAAACCGCGACAGGCTCACCCCGCGAATGAATCCCGCCACGACGGGCTACCTGCTGCTGGCCGACAGCAACGACGCCGGGCCGGTCCTGGACTACGCCGCGCACGACAAGGACAAGGGAATCGGCTACACGCGATCGCAGGACCCGGTCTGGTCCAAGTGGGTCAAGCTTCGGATCCTGGCGATGACGCTTGCCAAAGACACGCTCTTTGTCGCGGGCCCGCCTGACATCCTCGACCCGAGCGATCCGATGGCCTCATTCCAAGGCCGCAAAGGCGTTCTGCTCCGGGCAGTCTCGACAAAAGACGGCGCCAAACTCAGCGAAACCAGGCTCCCCGCCCTGCCGATCTTCGACGGCATGATCGCCGCCGACGGCAAGCTGTTCGTCGTCCTGCAGGACGGCCGGGTGATCTGTCTAAAGTAACGCTGACTCGCCGCACTGATCAGCTAGAGCCTCAAGCGCATCGCCATGTCGCAGCGATCTGAAAGATGCTCCGGTTGGTAAGGCTCAAACCCGTATCCGGCGTACAGCTTTCGTGCTCGCTGGAGCACGGAGTTCGTCTCGAGAACTATTTGGGTAAACGCCGATTCCCTGACCCATGCCAGCACGTCGTCCATCATCCGTCGCCCGAGGCCCCGGCCCTGAAACGCCGGCGCCAGATACATCTTCCGCAACTCGCACACGCTTTCGGAGACCGGGCAGAGTCCGTACGATCCGACGAGCCGGCCGTCTACTTCCACAATCCGAAACGCCCCGCCGCTATCGACATACTCGCTTTGGATGTCGTCAAGATCCCGATCCGTCGAGTCCGGGTCCATACTCAGTCCATACCCCGCCAACACGCGCTCAACCAGACCGAACACATCGGCCCCATCACCGGGCCGGAAATCGCGGATGACTATCTTCATATCCATTTGACCCCGGCATTTCGCATGCTCGACGCCACAGGCGTCTTGTGCGTCAGCTTGTTGTTCTTCTGTCTTGTCCTGCAACCCGCCTGATTCTCCATAGCTGCGTCTGGTCCTTTATAGAACTGCGTTGCTGGTGTAACAAGGGGAAACTGGAGTCTTACACGCCGCCGCACCCAGAAGTTTTTTCCGATAGCCTCGGATTTGCTCTTGCAATCGCCTATTTTATTACTAAACTATTCTTAATTCCTTTTATTGGGTACTAAAGGAGCCTGCAATGACTTCTAATGACGGAAAACTTGACTTTCGTGGGCCCGAGTGGGTGGCTCAGCGATTGGGGATCGACAAGAATACGGTATATAAATACTTACAGGACGGGACGATACCGGCGATACAACTGGGCCGCAAATGGCTGATTTCCGAGGCCAGCCTTACCCAGTGGCTTCACAGCCAGGCCGAAAGCCAGACCCAGGCGCGTCGCGAGGCAGCCCGATCGGCGGATCGCACGGCCGGTCGCATGGACACGCTGTCGCCACTGGCGCGAGAAGTCATCCGCCAGGCACACGCCGACGCACGACGCTACAGCCATCACTACCTCGGCCAGGAACACCTTCTGCTGGCGATGGCCTCCCAGGAGAACTGTCGCGCCGCAGAACTGCTATCAGAGGCCGGCGTCACCTGCGATCAGGTCCGCCGGGAGATCGAATCACGCATCCCGCCGGGTGACACCCCCCCGCCAAAGCGGGTCGCGCGCACGCCGCTGGCGAAGACCGCCATGCGAACGGCGTCAAAACTCGCCGCCGACGCAGGAGCCGACGTCGTAGGGACCGAGCATCTCCTGGGCGGCATACTCCAGACCGGCCAGGGCGCGGGATACGAGATACTGACCGCACTGGGCGTAACGAACGAGTCGCTCGCACAGACTATTGACCAAACCACAGAACACAACGAGTAGAACCTCGCACTAAAGGAGAACATACAATGACTGAAACCATCGATCGAAAACTGAATATCAACCAGACCGTCGTAGACATCCTGGCCGACACGGTCCATTGCGACCCGAGCGAGATCACGCCGGACAAGGAACTGGTTGCGGACCTGAATATCGACTCCCTGGAGATGGTCGAACTGGCCACGGACCTGGAAGACGTGTTCGGCGTGTCGATCCCGGACGACGACATCGACAAGCTCAAGACCGTAGACGCCGTCCAGGCCTACATCGCCGCCAACATCAAAACCGCCTGAACGCCCCGCCGGCGCGGAGTGCGGGAGCCAGGACCGTAACGATGAACGCCGCACTCTGATCTACTTTTTTCGCTTTGCAATCACGACTGCGGCCTGCACCGCGGCCCATGCGGGATTCTCAGTATTGTTCGGGTATCCGGCGGTTTTGATTTCGACACAGAGACTCAGAGGCTCAGAGAACGGCAACGGCGATTGATTTGTTACGGCAAAAGAAACGACAACAGAGTCAGCAGAGAAACATAGGACGGCAGTATTTTCGCCGTTCTCTGTTTCTCTGCTAACTCTGTTGTCGTTACAAAAAAAGAGTTTTGTCGTCGCCGTTGC
>CAYMSH010000236.1:0-9987 GCA_964392945.1 uncultured Planctomycetaceae bacterium
CTGCTGGCTCCTTCATAAACTAGCGCGTCGGATTTGCAATCAGCAGAAACGTCCAGACTTCGTCCAAAACATTCCCGGCGGGAAGGGAAACACTTCCACAATGAGCCCGCCAACCCTTTTGCACTTTCTTTCCAGTACGGAACTTACCCATTACCCTACGGACGTGTCAAGGGTGTTCCGAAGTTAAATTACTACTATTTCTTCGCTGACAAGACTTTCTGAATATGTCCCAGGATCAGAGGAACCTCGGATTTGTGTATCCAGCCTTTGCGTTTGGCGCTCATACGCTTGACGACGTCCTGTGGATTGAGATATCCGCCGCGCTTCCATTTGGCCATCTTCGTAGAGTCGTGACACTCCAGGCAGCGGACCTCAAAGGCCTGCTTGCCAGTAGCGATGGGCTTGGCGACGCGTTTGGCGGCGGCTATACTCATCGCCTTGCTCTGATCGGCGTCGTATCCCGGGAGCTTGTCTTCACCGGGGATATTATCCCACTGCGCGCCAAGATCCACCCATTCGACAAACAGTTTCTTCTCCGCGTCGCTCAGCGGTTTCTTCGGCGGCATCAGATTGCATTTCTTCTTGTACGGGTTCCGCTCGTCGGTGAACGCCAACTGCTTTCCGTACAGCCGCCAGATCAGCGGGCTGTATTTCGCCGCGCCGGATATCACCAGCGTTCCGACGCGCGACGGCGGAGCCTGGAGAAGACTCTCGTAAGCGTGGTTGAACATCGCCGCGTTGAGCGTTCTCCCGCGGCATCCGGTGCGGTGGAACACCAATTCGAAACCCTTGCGAAGGTCCAGACCACCGTCGGTGTCCTCGCCGCCGTGATGACAGGATGAACACCGCTTTTCGATTATGGGCATTATGTCGCGGCGGAAATCCACGGTGCGGCGTTCCTCCTTGGGCTGCGCCACAAAGTACGCCTTCTTGCGCATCGCGATGCAGTCGGTGTTGGCAAGCGCCGTCTCGCGATCTTCGTGACAGCCGATGCAGGTTCGCGTCTCGCCGGGGCGAGCCCACACCCAGGTAAGCTGGGTTTCGATCGCCATATCGTTTTCATCGAGCGTTTGCAGACACAGCACGGTGTCGGCGGGAACTTCTATGTGGAACGAACCGTCCTTCTCGACAGGCGCGTATCCCACGATGTGTCGCTGCTCGAAGGCGTTGCCGGAATTGCTCGACGAACCAAAGCTCATCTGCAGGATATCGATCGCCAGCGGTTTGTGTTTCTTGGGATTCTTGTCCTCCAGACCGAACCCTTCCAGGAGGCGTATCCTTTTGATCTGGCCCGGCTCGGCCGGCGGAAGTTCGCCGACGACCACGCGTTTGGACTGCTTCTTCCTGTCGGACAAGTACGCGTTAACGCAGAAAAACGAACCGGTCTTCCTGCCGGGGATTGTCATCGGCTGCAGCGCCGGCGGCTTGCGACGCGGATAGATCGCTATGGCGTCGTAGTCCTGGGTCTTCGGATCGTCGTATATGATGCGACCGGGGCGGCCCGAGGCGAAATCGAAGCGGTAGACTCCCATGTGGATCGTCTCAGCGGGGTCCTCGCGCAACAGGTAAGTACCTCGCCCCGGCGAATACGAGCAGATCATGCCGCCGTCAGGCAGCGGATACGGCGAGGCGTATCGACCGGCAAGGTTGTGGCCGTTGTAGATCATGCCGGGTGTGAGAATAGTTCGGCTGCTGAGCGGTTTGCGCGGGTCGATGATACTGAGCCCCCCGCCGTTGTAGTGGCGATGGCCATCCGAATCGACGTAGACGATGCGGCCGTCGGTGAGCTGCTGGGCGTACGACTTGGTGTTGTTGCCCTGGCCGTTGTGATTTCCGAAAAACGGCATGAAGCCCGTACCGTCCGGCATGAGGGTGCACAAAGCAAACACGCCGTTAGTCGCTACGTGCTCGGCGTGATGCTGCCAACTGGTAAAGAGGATCCGACCGTCATTCATAACGATAGACGCTGTGTCGCTGGAGAGGTTGAAAGTTATCTGCTGCAGTTCCGAGCCGTCGGGATTGCAGGTGTGCAGCAGCAGCGCCTTGTCGCGATCGTATTCGTCGCGGAAGCCGGGCTTGTTGCAACTGAACAGTATCTTTCCGTCCGGCAGGTAGCACGGGTCCAGGCAGTCGCCGATCCCGCGGGTGATCTGCCGGAGGCCCGTCCCGTCGAGATTCATATCGTAGACGTTCCACGATTCGGTGCTCTTGCCGGTTCGCTTGGCCGAGAATATCACTCGCCTGGCGTCGTACGACAGGTCCGGCTGCATCGCTACGACAAACTTGCCGGCGGTAATATCCGTCAGCTTACCTTCCGGGCTGGCGGGTATCAGCGTGCAGATGGCGGCTTTGTAAGGCCGCCTGACAATGCGGAACTGTTCGTAATGCAGTCCGCTGCGGCCGTCGGGGAGATTGGGAACCTTGCAGAATACGATTCCCTCGATGCCGGGAATCGCTCCTGGCGATCGGGTCTTCGCTCCGGCGATCGGGGCGGCGTTGTAACTGTCGGCCCCAGCGGCGACGTTCACGTCATACGTTCGCCATCTCTCCAGGCTCGCCGAGATCGGACCGTAGAGCCACTTGGCCGCGTACGTCTTGAGCATAATCTCGTTGCGCCCCTTCTTGAGCGTAACGAAGAGCGAAAGACGATGCCTGGTGAACCGCTTGGTCAGGGGAACGTTTCTGATCTTCTTGCCGTTAAGCCAGATCGTCATCGCGCCGCGGAACGAAAGAACCAGTTCGGCCGGCCCGGCGGATTCGGCGAATACCTCCCTGGCGAAATAGACCGATCCGGAGTATTTGCTCACGTACGATCGCGGCTGGAAACTGCGCCCTTCAATCGCCCGCCAGGCGTAGTTAGTCTTACCGATCTTGAAAGTGTCAGTCGGTTTGAACTTGCCCGGACGCTCCGGCGGAAAGACCTTCTGCAACTTCAGATCCTTGCGCCAATCGGTAGGGAAACTGCCTACGACATGCCACTTCCTGAGCGCCTTGGCTGTGTTGACGTCGCCGGGCAGGTGATACCGCACGGTGTACTTGCCGGGATAGAGCCTGGCGGTTTGACCGTGATATCCGCTGGCCAGGTAGGTGTCGCCCTGGTAGAGCTTCTGGGGCACAGTCGATCCGCCGGCCGACGGTTCGATCTTCCGGAAGCCGAACAGGCCCGTCGGCACGATCGCTTTCTGGCCGGCCTTGAGTTCCAGCGGTCGGGAGACCCATCCGGACTGGAAGCCCACTCTTACGTCATACTTACCCGGCGCCAGAGCCTGCGGCCGGCCCATCCAGGCGAAACTCACGCAACGCGAGCCCTTGTAGACTCTGTATCGTCTCGACGAATCGGGTTTGAGACCCGTCGAAACAACAGTAACGCTCGTCGCCGGCGGTTTGGGTTTGGCTTTCCTCGGCGGCGCCTTCTTCTTCGGCGCGCCCAGGACATACGCCGAGGCGGCAAACGTGAGAACAACGCACAAAACCGCAAGCTTGCCCCAGGAGTTTTTCGGGTAATGGATCATTGGTCTATGCTCTCCGATCTCAAAGCGACATCAGGAACGCCACGAGGTCCGCTTTCTGAGCGGCAGTCAGCCTCGAAGTTTCGCCGTGTTCGTCCTTGGGATTAAACGTGGTGATAACGTCCTTAAGCGTGGCGGCCCTGCCGTCGTGCAGGTACGGGCCGGTGCGGTACAGTTCGGCAAGGGCCGGGGTGTCGAATTCGCTGCGCCCTTTCAGGTTTCGCGTGTTTCGCGTGCCGACGTCATACATTTCCAAATCCGTGTACAACGGAGCCGGATGGCACTCGGCGCAACCGGCCTTGGCGAACACCTTCTTACCGCGCGTAGCCGCGGCGTCAAGAGAACCGTTCGGCAAGCGGTGATACGGGCTGGGGATGTGCTTCACATCACGAAGATAGGCGCGGACGGCCTTGAGAACGTCATCTTCCGGCTGGATGAACTGGATGAATCGGAAACCCTTTTCGACGGCGACTTCCATACTGGACCTGACGCCGAGGGCCATCGCCGGCGGAGTCTTCCAGGACCCGACGAGCGACTTCGCGTTTTTGGGGTTCGTGATCCCGTCGTTCAGGAGGTCCCAGTTCACCCCGTCGGCGCGAGTGCGAGGATGGCAACTGACGCAACTTACCCAGTTCTGGAAACATTGAGTCGCATCATGGAACAAGAACTCGCCGCGTCTTACGAGGGTCATCTTGCCCGGGCCGCCGAGGGATATCTTCTTTCGCAGTTTCCCAGTGACCCCGTCGAGCACCGAGACGCTGTCGGAGTAGTAGTTCGCCAGGTAGATGCTCTGATCGGCGGGATTGATTGTCATCCCGGTCGGTCCCAATCCGCCGGCGTCGGTGCGATTGATGGTGCGCCCATCACGCCAGAGCATCGCCAGGTTCAGATGAGCGGTCTTGAGTTTCTCCGGCGTCAGCGAGCGAATGATCCTACCCAGGCGGACCAGATCGATCACGGAGACCTTGTGAACGCCGCGATGCGAAACGAATAGGCGTTTGGAATCCTTCGATATCGCCAGCCCGTGAGGATTCGCCGCTCCGGAATTAACGTTGTCCAGCAAAACCGTGACAACCTTGCCGTCGCCTTCCAGCGGGATCATCGACAAGGCGTTAGTGTGAATCCAGCCCTGGTTGATCTGGGCGGTGGTTATCATAAAGTTCGGCCGCGAGTGCACGCAGTAGGCTGTCTTACCGTCGGGAGCAACGGCGATGCCGCGCCCCAGCAGCATCGTTCCCGGCGAGCGTTTTTCGGAGATCACTTTCCGCGAGGCGGTGTCTATTACCGAGACCCATGCGGTAACGTTCTTGTCAGTGGCGGCCTGGGGCGACAGTGAATTGTTGACCAGCAGTTTTTTCCCGTCCGGGGTAAGGGCCAGGTACATCGGGGCTCGTCCGGTCTTGATCCGGGCGACTTCCTTCCGCGCCGCCGGATCAATAACCGACACGTCGCTGGAAACGTAGTTGGCCGAATAGAGCCTCTTGCCGTCAGGCGAGATCGCCAGGCCCGTCGGATCGTAACCGCACTTGATCGTCGCAGTCGCCTTTCGCGCCGCGACATTTACAACGCTTATCGTGTGATCGGTCTGGTTTGCGGTAAAGACCGACTTGCCGTCCGGGCTGACGGCCACGCCCCATGGCCCGCGCCCGACGGGGATCGCGGCGATGAGCTTGCCTGAGGCGGTGTCTATAACGCCGAGCGAATCGGCGGTGTGCTGGGTGACATACGCGAATCGCCCTTTCGGCGAAAACGCGAGGCACGCCGGGGATTTGTACTTCACGCGATTAGCAGAGCGGACCGGCGGGCTCTTGGGTTCCTCCGCGGCCAGCAAGCTCAGGCATCCGACCAGTCCGGCGACTACGAGCATCGCCGGGCCAACAGTCTTGTTTCGATTCAGAGACAACTGTCACTCTCTCCATCTGATGGGGTTGTCCGACGCTTTTTAACTATCTCGCTAAACGGTCCGCGAACAGACGTTATTTCAGACCAAGCACATCGGACATGTCGTATATGCCCGGTGCTCTGCCTTCGAGCCACTGAGCGGCGTGCAGGGCGCCGCGAACGAAAGTGTCGCGCGTGTGGGCCGAGTGCCCCAGCGTAACGGTCTCGCCAAGGCTTCCGAACGATATGGTGTGCTCGCCGATGGTGTCGCCCAGGCGTATGGCGTGCATACCGATCTCGCCTTCGTTGCGGGGGCAGTCGCCCTGGCGGCCGAAAACGACGGACTTGTCGTAGTCCTTCGATACCGCCTGGCAGATGCTCTTTGCCAGCATGATCGCCGTTCCGCTCGGGGCGTCCTTCTTGAAGCGATGATGGGTCTCAGTAACTTCGATATCGTAATCCTCGCCGAGTGCTTCAGCGGCGATCGCAACGAGTTTGCACAGGAGGGTTATGCCCATGGAGTAGTTGCCGGCCTTGACCATCGGGATCGTCTCGGCGGCCTGGGCGATCTCGGCCTCCTGCTCGGCGGTCAATCCCGTGGTGCCGATAACCATCGCAATCCCGGCATCGCGACAGGGGCCTATGAACTTCATTGTGCCGTCGGGCAGGGAGAAATCGATCGCGACGTCGGGTTTATCGCCGGAAAGCTCGTCGGTCAATTCGACCCCGAGCGCGCCGACGCCGGCAAGTTCGCCGAGGTCCCGGCCCAGGTCCGGCGAGCCGGAGTATTCGGTAGCGCAAACGATTTCGAATGCGCGATCCTCTGCGGCCAGTGCGGCGATTCGCCGCCCCATCCTGCCGGCTGCTCCGATTATCGCGATTTTTGCAGGTGCGGTTGTCATTGAGAAGAGTCCTTGTGGTTTCAAGTTATAGTTTTGATGAGAAAATCGCCGACGGCTTGCGCGTCGTTATCGATCGCCTCGCAACGCGTCGGCAGATCGGCCAGTGCGTCGATCGCCTGGTGATGCGCCAGGTCTTGCCCGGTCGCCTGTTTGATAGCCTGCGGAAACTTCGCCGGATGCGCCGTAGAAATGCACAGAGTCGGGATCGAACTGTTCGCAGCGCGAGCCTGGACTACCGAATACCCGCACGCGGTGTGCGGATCGATCACGTACTCATTGGCTTCCCAGCAGTTTCGAATCGCTGCGAGGATTTCGTCTTTGCTTGCCGAGCCGGCCTGAATCGTCGGATCGACGGCGCCAGGCTCCGCACATTCGATCCGGAGCGATCCGCTCTTGGCGAAGTTCTCCATAAGCGCCGCCAGGCGATCAGAGTCATTTCCGATCTTGTGATAGAGATACCGCTCGAAATTGCTTGCGAGCTGGATATCCATCGCCGGAGCAAGCGTGTGGTGCACGTCGCCGAGGCTGTATACGCCGGAATTGAAGAATCGCGAGAGTATGTCGTTGTCGTTAGTGGCCAGCACGAGCTGCGAAATCGGAGCGCCCATCTTCATGGCGTACCAACCGGCGAGAATGTCGCCGAAGTTGCCGGTGGGAACGCTAACCTGAATCGAATCGGCTCCGGTCTGGCGCGTGAGCCCGGCCGCACCCTGGAAGTAGTAGACCATCTGCGCCAGCACGCGAGCCCAGTTCACCGAATTAACCGCCCCGAGCGAATGGGCCCGCTTGAACTCCAGATCGCCAGCCAGGGTCTTCATGATCCGCTGGCAGTCGTCGAAGCTTCCGTCGATGGCGATATTGTGAACGTTATCGTCCAGGACCGAAGTCATCTGACGTTCCTGGATCGGCGAGACCCGACCCGAGGGGTGCATCACGAAAATATTGATCCCCTTCCTCCCGCGAACGCCGCAGATCGCCGCGCTGCCGGTGTCGCCGCTGGTGGCCGCGACAATGTTCAACCTCCCGCCGCGTGCGGCGAGAATGTACTCGAACAGATTGCCGAGCAACTGCAGGGCCACATCCTTGAACGACATTGTCGGACCGTGCCAAAGCTCCATAACGAACAAGTCGCCAACAGGCGTTATCGGAGCCACTTGGGGATCCGAATCAAACGTGCCGAGATACGAACGCTCGATCAAACCGCGCAGATCGTCGGCGGGAATGTCAGTGGCGAAAAGGCTGATGACCTCAAACGCCAGTTCGGCGTACGACAGTTCAGCCCAGTCGTCCAGGCGATCTGAGACGTCAGGTATATCCTGCGGAACGATCAGCCCGCCGTCGTCGGCCAGGCCCATCATAACCGCGTCCTGAAACTCCAACGGTTCGACTCCGCCGCGTGTGGAAACATACTTCATTGCAATAATTCCTAGAGCCTGTGGGCTCGGTCCTCTTCTGCCTGCTGGCGTCTGGTCGCTTTCTGGAGTGTACTCTTCTCACGACGAGTGAGGCTGTTTAGTCCGTGGGTCTTAATCTTGTCGAGTATTCGATCGATTTCCGCCTGCTCATCGGCCCGCTGCTTCATCTTGCGGTCCCAGGCGCCCTGCTTGCGTTTCAGGCTGGCGGCATTTGATGCGTCCTGGAATCGCGGAATTCCCCAGACCCAGATCGCCGCCATCAGAGCCCCGCCGAGATGGGCCATGTGTGCGACCCCACCGCCCATGCCGCCGGCCAGTATGGAATAAACGGCCATGCCCAGGAACAGCAGAACTGCGAACCGTATCGGAACCAGGAAGAACATCAGAACCAGCCGTATATGCGGAAAGAGAATGGCGCACGCCACGACGACGCCGTAAACGCCTCCCGAAGCCCCAAGAAGCGGTATATCCACACCCCCGCCCGCGGCATACGTCGCGGCAATGTGACATATCCCGCCGAAAACGCCGCAGGAAAAGTAGAATCTCACAAAACGCTTCGTACCCCAGGACCGCTCCAGGACCATTCCAAGGAAATACAGTCCCAGCATATTGAATAGCAGATGCAGAGGATCTGCATGCGCAAACTGGAACGTTATGTAGTTCCAGACATGCCACCAGTGCCTGGGGACCAACACTAGAGCCATCGTAACCCCGGGGGCAAGCTGTAGAAAGAACACTGCGATGTTCACAATCAGCAGAATACCCACCGCGCGGCCGGGTTTGGGCATCTGCCTGGCGTACGAACCGCCTCCGTAGACCTCGCCACCATGGCCGGAGCCCTGATCATCTCGCCAGTATGGTCTATTGTGCAGTCCCATTACGTCACCTTCCCCAACCAATAAACGCCTAGTGCGGCGATTGTCTTGGCGTCATGTATCGTTCCGGCGGCTATCATACGGCGGACCTCGTCGTCGCTGTGGGTTTCCACGGCGATTGTCTCGTAACCTTCCAACGCCTGTGCGCCCGGCTTCAATTCTGTGGCCAGGTACACCCGCATCTTCTCGTCTGTAGTGCCGGGACCGGAATAGAACTCCGTCAGCTTCTCGAACCTTGCGGCGGTGTAGCCCGTTTCTTCGGCCAGTTCCCTGGCGGCGCACGCCTCGGGGTCTTCACCGGGCTCGAGCATTCCCGCAGGCAGTTCGTATAGATGTTCATCGACCGCAAAACGGTAGTTCCTTATAAGAACTATGGATCCGTCGTCCAGAACAGGCAGAATAACCGCCGCGCCGGGATACTTGAAGAAGTCCCGCCGCACGAGACGACCGTCATCCATCTCAAGGACAACCCGGTAACCCTTGGTGACTTTCCCGTCAAAAACAAGCTCGCACTGCTGAAATCTATCGTACATTCGTAGGATTATACGTCCCAGACGCCGCCGGAACAATGCTCGCAACTGCGCGATGAAGGAAATGGATCGGGATCAGTCAGGTTCGTCAAACTCATTTTGCCTTGTTCCGCGACGCGGTTTGACTAAGATGTAAAGATACGCCGCCGTCCGGCGGTGCTCGATCCAATGAGTATCAAACGAATCGCCATTTTGGGCTCAACCGGCAGCATCGGTCGCCAAACCCTGGATGTCATCCGGGATTCGGCCGATCTGGAGGTCTGCGCGCTGGCGGCGGGGGCGAACTGGGAACTGCTGGCCGAGCAGACCAAACAGTTCGATCCCGAGACCGTAGCCCTGGGCGATATCGACGAGGCCCACAATCTTCGCAACGTTCTGGGCGAGGAAATCGTCGTCCTGACCGGACCAGAGGCGATGTGCCAACTGGTCGAGACAGTAAAGCCTGACATCCTGCTCTCGGGCGTCGTGGGTTCGGCGGGACTCGCTCCAACGATGGAGGCGATAAAACACAAAGCATCACTGGCGATAGCGAACAAAGAGACGCTGGTAATGGCCGGTGAGATAATCATGCCCGCGGTGAGGCAGGCGAACTTGAACCTGCTGCCTGTGGATTCCGAGCATTCGGCGATATTTCAGTGCCTGGCCTCGGGCAAGCGATCCGAAGTACGCAGCGTTACGATCACGGCGTCAGGCGGAGCGCTGCGGGATATGGGCGATCAGACCGCCGCGGTCGCCACGCTGGACCAGGCGCTGGCCCATCCCACGTGGGAAATGGGCAGAAAGATCACCATCGACTCGGCCACCATGATGAACAAGGCCTTAGAGGTAGTCGAGGCGCCCTGGCTGTTCGATCTGTCGCCGGATGAAATCAACGT
>CAYMSH010000237.1:0-9974 GCA_964392945.1 uncultured Planctomycetaceae bacterium
TGTGTTTTTTTTTGTGTTTTTTTTATTTTTTTTATTTTATTTTTCCACCGCCCCACGCCGTTGGCCAACTGCCACGCCGTTTCTGTTATACTCCCCCGCATGATCGATTATGAACTTTTGATGCCCGCTGGCGACTTCGAGAAGATGCGATACGCCTTTGCCTTCGGGGCCGATGCTGTTTATCTGGGTATTCCTAAGTTCTCGCTGCGGGCGCGAGAGAACGGGTTCAAGACGCTCGATCAGGTCGCAGAGGCCGTCGAATACGCACATACGATCGACAAAAAAGTCTACCTGACGGCCAACATTCTGCCGCACAACAGCAAAGTCGCCGGCTGCATCGAATACATCGGTCAAACGCTGGCGAAGTGCAAGCCCGACGCCTGGATCATGTCGGACCCCGGGCTGATCATGCTCATGCGACAGGAATATCCCGACGAAGTGATCCACATTTCCGTGCAGGCCAACACGGTTAATTACGCATCGGCCCAGTTCTGGCGGAAGATGGGCGCCGAGCGCATCATCCTATCGCGAGAACTGACAGTTCGCGAGATCGCGGAAATTCGCGACGCCGTCGGCGACATGGAGCTCGAAGCGTTCGTTCACGGAGCGATCTGCATAGCCTACTCGGGCCGCTGCCTGATCTCGACGTACCTGACCGGACGCGACCCAAACCAGGGAACGTGCACCAACTCGTGCCGATGGCAATACAAGATATTCCGGAAGGAAACGCCCGATAAGGAGTATGTCCCGCTTACCGATGAGTTCTACCTCGAGGAATCCGAGCGCCCGGGCGAACTCCTGCCGATCGACGAAGACGAAAACGGAACGTACCTGATGAACGCTCGAGACCTGTGCGTTATCGAACACCTCGACGAACTGCACGGCGCTGGGGTCAACAGTTTCAAAGTCGAAGGGCGAACAAAGAGCGTCTACTACGTGGCCATGATCGCACGAGCCTACCGCCGCGCGATCGACGACCTGAAAGCCGGCCGGAGCTTCGATCCCGAAATCCTGCGCGACATTTTCGCGACATCGAACCGGAGCCTCACAACCGGCTTCATACACGGCGACCCCGGCCCGACCGGTCAGAAATACGACGCCAGCGGCTCGGAGGCCAGCAGCTATCGCTTCACCGGCATCGTCCGCGACTACGACCCGACGACGAAAACAATGAAAGTCGAACCGCGAAACCCAATCCGCATAGGGGGCGGCTACGAACTCTGCAGCCCATCCGAGGTCAGCCGGATAGTAGTCGAAGATCTGTTTGACGATGAAAGAGCCCCTGTCGCACAGATCCACGGCGGCCTGCATTTCTGCTGGATTCCTGTAGACGCCAACCCGGGTCAGTTCGCCCTCCTGCGCGAGCGGATCGACGAATAAACGCCCGCGAAATCCGTCAATAATAAAACATGCCCCGAACGCCGAAGCATTCGGGGCATGTTCTTTAGACTATCCGACGCTTTTTGGCTTTTCGGCCTTATGGCGTCGTTTTATTGCTACTTCTTGAGCTTCAGCATCAGCGGCGTGCCTTCGGGGTACTTGGCGGTCTTGGCCTTGCCTTTCAGTTCGTACGTGACAACCAGTTCCTTGACAGTCCCGTTGATCGGGTCGCCGAACAGAGCGTTGTGCTCGCCGGAAATCGCAATCGTTCCGTTCTTGACCTTCCGCTTGATCACCTTGGCCGTTACGTCTACGACCGTCTTTCCGGCGCCGTAGGTGACCTTTGTGATCTTGGTGTATTCAAGCGTCTGGGCCTTCTTGGGCTTGGCGCCGCGGCGAGGGGCCGGAGCTCTTACGATGATCTTCTTGGACAGCTTCAGCGGGCCGGAAACCTTCATCGAGTCGCCGTCCTGGCGAATGTCGAATCGGTTAATCATCGGAGCGGTAGCCACTCGGGGACGCACCGCCGAGATGTTCTCGGCGGCGTACGAGATCGGATCGTACATCTTGCGAATCTCTTCATCGCCGAGGTACGGACCGTTAAGATCGACCCATGCTACAAGCATATCGAGATCGGCCTGGGGGATCTTGACCTTGTGATGCTTTCCGCTGGATGCGTTCTTGATCAGCGTGCTCTTGGGCGAGAACGCCGAGTAAGGCGCAAGCGTCTTGAGATCGCTGCCGTCGCCGCCGCTGTTGTACGACTCGACAACATAAACGCCTGACAGCGGCATCTTCTTCTGGCGTCCGCCCCAACCCTGGCCGCCGCCTACGAGCGTGTAGTACGGCTCGGTGAACGGGCTGACGTCGTCAGGACGGGTGTGAACGCGAGTGCGCCAACGATGCTTCGAGGGGCGATGGGTCATGTTCAGCTTGGCGTAGGCCTTGTGCTTGGGGTCCATGTGGCACTTGGCGCAGTTTCTTTCCAGCACGGGCTGGACGAAGCGAGCGTAGCTGATGGAGGTCTTGTAGCCCCATGCCGGCTCGACGGGCTTCTTGGGACCCTTCTTCATCGCGATGCTGTTGGAGCTGGCCGCGGGGTTTCCGCGCGTGGAGAGCTTGGACTCGTGGCAGCCGAAGCAGCCTCGCATCTCGCCGGGCATTACGCCGGTGAACGAACGCATAACGTGGATACACTGCTTGTTCTCGTCGAGCATCTGGAAGGAGATGGCGACACCCGCCGGCACTTCCATGCATATGCTGCCGTCTTTTTCGATCGGCGAGGTGCCGAGAATTCGCTTCACGCCGTCAGCCTGGAACACGCTGACCGCCGGTCCGTCGTGCTGGACGGTCTTGTGCCAGGTGGTGTAGCTCTTGGGGTCCATGACAACCGAGCGGATGTACTTGCCCTTGCCCTTGAGGATCTCCGGAGCGTTGCTGAACACGTCGTTACTGTACAAAACGCCGGGGGCGGGCTTTTCGTTGGCTCCGATCTTCGGCCACTTGACGCGGTCCGGCAGCGCCGGAGGAGCCTTGCGGGCCTTCAGCGGCATGGCGTAGTAAGCGTTGTGCTTGCCCTTGTGGATCAGTTCGCGGTTACCGTGGATGTCCATCAGGTAGAGCTGGAAGCGTCCGCCGCGTCCGCCGCTGATGATCGCCGAGCAGAGGAAGTCCTCTTCGCTGAGCGGGTACGGGGTCTTGTAGGCCCGGAAGGCCTTGCAACTGTGGTAGTTCTTCGATTCGGTCTTCTCGGCCGGGCCGTCGCCGACTTCCGTCCAGCGAACTTCCGGGGTGACCTTGGTCAGACCGTTGGGGTAGTTCAATCCGCCGGCCGGGTCGATAATGCCAAGCGCGCCGTTGAACCAGTCATGGTGACCCAGACCGGTGAACATAACGCGGTTGGAGCCGGGGATCGCGCGGGCTTCAGTCAGCACGTCGGGCCAGCGGGACTGGTTGCCCCAGTATGTCTGCACGTTCGTGCCGTCGGGGTTCATCGTCCAGAGGCTCTGGATTCGCCAGAGAGCTTTTTCGGTGTACTCCCAGCGGGTATAGATAATGCGGCCGTCATTGAGGACCGAAGGCATGTACTCGGCCTCGCCGTTTCGCGAGACAACGTAGATGTTCTTGCCGTCGGCGTCGCAGCGTGATACCGCGTATGCGTGGGTCATCGGCATGCAGCGAACGTAGGTGTGTGCACGCGACGAGCAGAAGGTGATGTGGTTGTCCGGGGTGTAGACCGGGTCGAGGTCGTCGTAGTCGCCGAACGTAAGCTGCTTGACTTCTTTGCCTTCGCGATCGACTTCGTACAGGTGGAACGACTTGTGGCCTTCAGGCTGGAAGCTTACGACGATCTTCTGTCCGTCGAAGTGAACGTCGGGGCGCCAGAAGCTGCCGACGCGATCGCCGAAGAGGCTCTTGGCTTCGCTGCCGGGATCGAGACCGACTGACAGGAGCTTGCCGCCCATGACGGCCATGTAACCGTTGCGGTGACGGGCTTCGTGACGCCATTCGTTCGTCGCGTCGCCACGCTTACCGTTGGGGAACGGGTTGTCGATCAGGACGATCTTGTCGAAGTCGACCAACGGATTGGCGAACATGATCGCGCGTTTGGCGGTTCGCACTTCGAAGTAGAGCTTCTTGATCGCATCCGGCGCCTTGGCGCCTTCGACCTGCTTCTCGAGCTCGGTCAGCTTGTCCAGGTGGGTCTTCAGCGACTTGGCGCCCTTGATCTTCAAGATGCGGGCGGCCAGTTCGCGAGCCCAGGTGATCTCGCTGGCGATCAGCTTGGCCGACGGCTTGTTGGCGCACTGGGCGAGCCAATCGGCTTCGAGTTGGGCTTTGCCTTCAGGCGTGATCGCCGAAGCGCTGGTCGAAACGGCTCCGAGGGTCGCCATACATACAACCGCCAGGAGTGCGACGCGTAAAAATCTACTCATTTCCCTTTTCCTTTCCTTTAGGGTGGAATATCTCACTGTTGGAGCCGGAATTCTCCGGCTCCTTCGGCTAAACGGTGTATTTTACCGGCTATTGCCCTTGTCCCGCAAGGAGGTAACCCCCCTTTCGGGGTCCAAGGGGCTAGTTCTTCGGCAGGATCACCAGCGAATTATCGGGGCAGGTGACCTTTCCGGGCTTGCCATTGAGCGTGTACTCGATCGTCAGCGTTTTGACTTCACCCTTGGCCGGGTCGGTTCGGCAGAGGTCGCGATACCTTAACAGCGGGATATAGCGAGAGTTCTGCGCCCAGCGGGCCACTTGCCGGGTCACGTCGGCCTTCTTGTCGGCCGAGCCGTACATCGCCTTGACGATCTTGAGCTTAACGTCCTTTTCGGCCAGGGCAGCGGCTATTTCGGGGTTATCGACGGCGACTGAACCCTTGAGGGCCGGAGCGTCGCGTTTCTTCATTTCTATCGCCGCCTTGGCGAGTTTCAGCGGAACGCCGGCCACTTTCTCGGAGTTTCCATCCTGGCGAATGTTAAACCGGTCGATCACCGGCGCCGTGGCCACTCTGGGGCGGACCGACGGGATGTTCTCGACTGTCGTGCTGTACGGATCGTACATCCGGCGGATTTCCTCGTCGCCGAGATACGGGCCGTTTGCATCGACCCACGCGACAAGACGTTCGAGGTCTTCGCCGGTGACCTTGACCTTGTTGCCGTGCTTGCCGCTGGTTGCGTTTTCGATCAGCTTGCTCTTCGGCGAAAACGACGTGTACGGCGCCAGCGTCTTGAGATCCGATCCGTCGCCGCGGTTGCCGTTGTACGACTCGACAACATAGACGCCGCTGAGCGGCTGGGTCCTGCTGTTGTTTCTGCCCCACTGGCAGACTCCGCCGACGAGGGTAAGGTACGGCTCGGTGAACGGGCTGACCTCGTTGGGACGCGTGAACGTCGAGTGATCGCGCCAGCGGTGCTTCGACGGCCGCAGCGTCATGTTCAGCTTGGCGTAAGCCTTGTGCTTGGGATTGTTGTGGCACTTGGCGCAATGCTTGTCGAGCACCGGCTGGACGAAGCGCATGTAGCTGATCGAAGTCTTGTAGCCCCATGACGGTTCGACGGGCTTCTTCGGCCCCTTCTTCATCGCGATGCTCGTGGACATCGCCGCCGGGTTGCCGCGCGTCTTGAGCTTGGACTCGTGACAGCCGAAGCAGCCGCGGACCTCGCCGGGCATAACGCCGGTGAACGATCGCATCACGTGGATCGCCTGCTTCTTCTCGTCGAGCATCTGGAAGAACAGGGACTGACCCGGCGGGAGCTTCATCGCCACGCTGCCGTCCTTTTCGATCGGAACGATGCCAAGGATGCGCTTGACCCCGTCGGCCTGGAAGACGCTGACGGCCGGCCCGTCGTGCTGGACCGTCTTGTGCCACGTCGTGTAGTTCTTCGGGTCCATCTGCAGAACGCGGATATACTTGCCCTTTTCCTTCAGGATCGCCGGTGCGTTGCTGAATACATCGTTGCTGTAGAGGATCCCGTCGGCGGGTTTCTCGTTGGCTCCGATCTTCGGCCACTTGACCCGATCGGGAATCGCACGCGGGGTCGGTCTCTTGCAGAACGGCATGGCGTAGTAGGCGTTGTGCTTGCCTTTGTGGATCAGCTCGCGGTTACCGTAAACGTCCATCAGGTAGAGGCTGAATTTCGCGCTCCGCGTCGACAACTGATTGGTGTGCGGGATACGCTCGTGCAGCGCCGAGCAGAGGAAGTCCTCTTCGCTGAGCGGGTACGGGGTCTTATAGGCCAGGAAGCCCATGTTCTTGTGATATTTCCTGGCCGGGTCCTTGTACTTGTCGGTCTCGTTTTCGCAGGCGGGTTTTCCGTCGCCGACCTCGGGCCAGGCAACCTGCGGGGTGACTTTCGTCAAGCCGTGGGGATAGTCCAGTCCGCCGGCGGGGTCGATAATTCCCAGGCATCCGGCGAACCAGTCATGGTGCCCCAGCCCGGTAAACATCACGCGATTCGAACCGGGAATGGCTCTGGCTTCAGTCAGCACGTCGGGCCAGCGGGACTGGTTGCCCCAGAAAATCTGCACGTTCGTCCCGTCGGGGTTCATCGTCCAGAGACTCTGAACTCGCCAGAGGGCTTTTTCCGTGTACTCCCAGCGGGTGTAGATTACGCGTCCGTCATTCAGGACCGAGGCCATGTACTCGGCCTCGCCGTTTCGCGATACAACGTAGATGTTCTTTCCGTCGGCGTCGCAGCGAGCCACGGCGTATGCGTGGGTCATCGGCATGCAGCGAACGTAAGTATGAGCTCGCGACGTGCAGAACGTGATCTTGCCGTCAGGGGTGTAGATCGGATCGAGATCATCGTAGTCGCCGAACGTGAGCTGCTTGACTTCTTTTCCGTCTTTGTCGACTTCGTACAGGTGATAGGACTTCTGGCCTTTCGGCTCGAACGAGACGACAACTTTCTCGCCTGAGAAGTGCACGTCAGGCCGCCAGAAACTGCCCTGGCGATCGCCGAAGAGGTTCTTGGTCTCGCCGCCGGGCTCGAGACCGGCGACGATCAGCCGCCCGCCGGATACGCCCATGTAACCGTTGCGATGCCGAGCTTCGTGCTTCCACTCGTTTGTCGCGTCGCCGCCGCGGCCCATCGGATACGGGTTGTCGATCATGATGACCTTGTCGAAGTTGATCAGCGGATTGGCGAACATGATCTTCCGCTTGGCGGCGCGAACGGCGAAGTAGATCTTGCTGATCGCTTCGTCGCCCTTGGCGCCGGCGAGCTGTTTTTCGAGCTTGGCGAGCTTATCGAGATGAACCTTCAGGGATGCGCAGCCCTTGATCTTGCTCAAGCGGGCGGCCAGATCGCGAGCCCAGCCGATCTCAAGACCGGTTCGCTCGACGGTGAACTTTCCGCCGCACTGCATGAGCCAGTCGGCTTCGAGTTGGGCCTTGCCCTGGGGCGTGATAGCGCAAACCGGGCTCGACGCGGATACGAGAACCGCAAGACAAACCGCGGCGGGAACCATGATGCGTGACAGCTTATTCATCTGACATTTCCTTTGAATTAAGGCTACATTCCTCGCAAAGTCGAACCCAAACGCGAAGGGTCCTGCTGAGTATCAAGCCGCATATGATACCGTCTTTCAGCCTGCCTATGCAAGCAAACCAATCGACAATCTGAAGCGGGAACCCAATTCCAAACTCGCTTTCCAGTAGGTATTATGCGTCAATCAGCTTCTTTATCGCGACAATACACTGGATTATCAGCCCCTTTTCGCAAATCCGCCCTGCGGCGGCTACTTCGCGCCGACAGGCTTCTTTTTCGAGTTGGCGATCACGAAATCGACTATTTTTTGATTCTTGAACCAGCCGGGCCACATGTTGTGGCCCTGGCCTTTGATGACCTCGAGGGTAATCGGGCCTCCGAGTTTCTTGTACCGCTCGGCCAGCGGGCCGGAGTTCTTGTCGAGGGGAACGACCCTGTCGCTGTCGCCCTGCATGTGGTAAATCGGGACCTTGGCCCTGGCCAGCGGGGCCAGGCGAGCGATCGGATTGTGTTCGGCCAGCTTGGCTGCAAGCTGCTCTTTGGTCATTCCGTAGGCTCCGCAGGCTCTGGCCAGACCGGGATAGCTGCTGATGTTGCAGACCGGATAGATCCCGGCCACGCACGCAACCTTGTCAGGATTCTCCGCCGCCCAGCAGTAGAGCATCAGCCCGCCTCGACTCCTGGCCAGCATGCACGCCTTTTTGGCCAGCCCGCGCTTGGCGACAAGCTGCTTGTAGAGCGCCGAATAGACGGCTCGGCCTTTGGGGCTGCCGTAAGATTCGCCGACATTCACCCCGGCGATGGCGATTCCCCTGGCCAGAAACTGATCGAACATCCACTTTTCGGCCCGGCCCGGCAGGCCCGGCAGCGTCGGAGCGTACCATATCCACGGCACGGGGACGCCGGCTTTGACGTTCGGCGGCAGGATCAGGAACGCCGGTCTGCCTTCAACCTGGAAGACCTCTTTCTTGATCGGAGCTTTCCCGGCCGGCTTGGCGGTCTGTGCAAACATCCAGGCCAGGACCTTCTTGTCCTTGTAGGTTCTGGACCAGGAATTGTGCCCGACGCCGGGGTATTCGGTGTACTTCGGCGCCCCGCCGGCTTTCTTGATCGCCGCGATCATGTCGCGAGATCGTTGCGTTTTCACGACACGATCATTTCCGCCGTGGAAGCACCAGATCGGCATGTTCTTGAGCTTCGGAGCCTCTGCGGTGTCGGCTCCGCCGCAGACCGGAATCGCCGCGGCGAAGTAGTTCGGCATTCGCTGGATAATGTCCCACGCGGCGAAACCGCCCATCGACAGACCGCTAACGTAGATCCGCTTGTCGTCCACGGGCAGATCGGCGACAGACTTCTTGATCAGCCCGATCGCCATGGCCATCGGCTTGGACGGTTCTTTCGGCATCGTGTGGGACAGTTTTCCCCAGGGAGTGTTGACCCACTGCTGGCCCCTGGGGCATTGCGGGGCGATGATATAGACCGGCTGGTCAGTCGCCTCTGCGAACTTCAGAATATCGCCGGTCCCGTGGACCAACTGCCTCTTGTTATCGTCGCCGCGTTCGCCGGCGCCGTGGAAGAAGACAACCAGCGGATACTTCTTGCCGGCCTCGATCTTCGACGGGCTGTGAATCCTGTACAGCAGCGTTTCATCGCCTGATTTGTACGTCTTTGCGGTGAATTCGTCGGCCCCGAGGGCCAAAGACGCCAGAGTGACAACGAACGCCGCGCAAACGATTGTGCGTATCTTATTCATGCCGATTCGGTCTCCGCTAATCGCCGGGGCGATATTAGCCGCGTTCTTCCTGTAGCATTCGCTCGACTTCCTGACGCACCGCGTCGGCCGTCAGGTCCAATTTCGCCAGCACCTGCATCGCAACGCCATCGGTCTCGCGCAGCAGCGCCAGCAGCAAATGTTCAGTGCCCAGATCCGGATCCTTGTGGCTCCGAGCCTCTTCCAACGCCATTTTCATCACGTGCCTTACGTGCGGGGTCTCGTGGAAGGAGTCCGGAATTTCCGTATCCGGATCTTCGCCAACAAGGTCCCGCAGGGCGCGGCGAACCTGCTTCAGCGTCACGCCGAGGTTCTCCAGGGCTCGATGACCGTGCCCCTCAGGCTCGCGCACCAGCGCTATCAGCATGTGCTCGGTGCCCATGTGTTCGTGGTGCATTCTCTGGGCTTCGAGCCCTTCCAATCGCAGAACGTTCCGCGCGTGTTCAGTAAAATGTTCGAACAAGTTTGAGTCTCCTTAAACAGTTTCGCACGTTGTACCGGATCAGCCCGCGCCGGACAAGTCTTGCTTACCGGCCCGCGTAAGGGATAATAACCCGCAGGCCGCTTAACTCCTGAAATACGAAGCATTGGAGGATCGTTATGAAAATCCGACCGTCCGTTATTCTTTTGGTGTTATTCCTCTCGGCGGCGAATCTGCCGGCCGCAATGAACGTACTGGTCGTCGGTTCGACACATTCCTACAGCGATGGCGAAAGAACCGGCCCGGGAAGCCAAAAGGCCTTCAACTCATCGGCAGTGGCCGACAATCTGCGAGAGATACTCGCCCGCGATCCGAAACACCGCAAGAACTCCAACGTCGTATTCGAGGAAGTCTA